>ONEQ01000268.1 GCA_900316885.1 uncultured Eubacteriales bacterium
TTCACGTAGTACTCCCCTTTTGAAGTTTGATTTTTAGGTCAATACCGCACAAAAGACAGTGCGTCAGATGTGCCGCAGATTTTTCGGCAGATTGTACAGTGATGACGACGCGATACTGGATGTATCGCTAGGAAGAACTGTGTAAGATGACGGAAAAGATGCAAGCAGATAACGTGCTGAGCCGTCAGGCGGTCTTTGTGCAGTGGTGCCTTAGGTTTCCCTGTAGGCGGCAAATGATGCGGAATACAGAAAATGCACAGACCCGAGGGCCTGTGCATTTTGTTTCGGAGACTATCAATATCTGAACGGAATATGCTGCATCAGGACATCCAGTGCCGTGAAATCTGCGGTCACATCGCCGGATGCATAGCGGATTGCCGCATCGGGTGCAAAGCGGTCTGCGCCGGCAACGGTCAGCGTCTCATTGCCGAACTTGTAGACGGAGCCGTCAGCGTCAAAGCCCATGCTCAGTGCGGTGCCGCTTTCGGTGGTTTCCAGCGTGTAGCCCGGAACGCCGTTCTTGAAGCTCAGCGTGGCTGCCGCCGTGCCAAGGGTGGTCTTGATGGATGCATTGCCGGCTGTCTGCTTGTAGGTGTAGCCGTTGGTGATCTGGTATCTTGCGTTGAGCGTGCCAGCCAGCGTGTTCTTGGTCATGCGCGGGAAATGCACGGTCTGGAATACAAGATGCTGCGGATCGTACTGGGTATCGAACAGGGTGACCATTTCATCCGGGTTGGCAAAGGCTCTCTCCAGAACGCCCTCCTTCGGGTAGAAATTGATCGTAGTCGCCATATCTGCGGGCTTGCTGTACTGGATGACAACTGCCTCGGCATTCTCGTCCAGACGAACCTTGACGAGTGCCGCCATGCTTGCAGCGTTCTTGTCATACATCAGACCATAAATGAAGCGGTTTCCGGGGGTATTTGTCACAACGGCGATCTCGTCGTACTGATCGATCGTCATGGTGTGGAGCATCTCGATCTCATCCTCCGGGATGCCGTCTACGGTAAATTCGCCGTCCTTGTAGGAGAGCGTAACGCCGTCGATGGTTACATAATCATCCGCCATGAAGGAGTTCACCGTGTGATTGGAAACGGCATTCACAAACTCGATGCCGTCCGCACGCTTGGTGACAGCGGCGTTCACGAGCGATACGGTCTGGTCAATGCCGAAGCCGGTCTGGCTGAACATCGCATCGTTCTGATTTGCATAGGCGAAATACTGAACGGTCTTTGCCATGAACGGCGCCGTTTCCGCTGCCATCTCATCGTGACGGATGCTGATATTGCCCCATCTGGAAAGGCTTGCATCCAGATGCTTGCCGTTCTCGAATACTGTGGAGGTGCTTGCATTCCAGTCGTTGGCGTTCATGGATGTGGAGGCTGCTGCGCTCTTGTATGTGATGCCGGAATTCCACGGGGTGACGGAGAGATTGCCGTTTTCATTGTTCAGGGAGATCCCGTAGCGGGACATCTGCATCGCGGAGCCGTTTGCATTGGCTACCGCAGCATTCCAGCTGTCAGACTGGATGCGCAGTGCATCCTGCCCGCCAAGGCAGAATACCGGCTGACCGTTCTCATCGGCAGTCACGGTGACCTCGCCGGAAACCTCACCTGCTGCCAGCATTGCGGCATCCGCCGCATTCACATGACCGTCCGCGTTGACATCAGCAGTCAGGAGCTGTGTATCGGACAGGAGTGTGGTCCAGTTGAGGTTCGCCTGCAGCGCTGCCAGATCGGCTGCATCGATCACACCGTCGAGGTTCACGTCACCGCGCAGGTAGGTCGTGTTCACGCTGGCAGCACTTGCAGGGAGCATTGCCATTGCGGAAAGCATTGCCACGCTGGAAATCATTGCTGTCATTCTTTTGATGTTGTTCATATACATGTTCCTTTCTGAATAAAAATGAATGATGGTCATTTTTGAGGGTATAAGGTAGCCTCTAAAAACAATGTTTTTAGAGGTACCCATCCATACAATACAGGCAGAAAACCAGTGATTATATGATACTGTTGATAGCCGGACTATCGTTCATGTTTCTGAAATATATTATAGCATATTGATTCACAAATAGCAATTGGCAATCTGTACGATAATAAACTATCGTTTTTGTGTTAGTTAGCTTAATTCTTCTTCATCAGAATCCGCTTCATCATGCACAAGTCAAATACATCCAGTACCCCGTCCTGACACAGATCGCCTGCCTTCCAGTCAGCAGGATGTGTATCCGGTACGCCGAGCAGCCATTTCTGGAGCCGGATCACGTCCAGCACATCGCAGACACCGTCTGCATTGACATCCCCCTGCACCGATGCTTTCTCCTTGGTTTCTTCCGTAGGCTGTTCCGCAGAGGAGAGCCCGTCGATGATCGAATAGAAGCAGGGCTTTGCCGTGTAGTCCTCGTTGAACAGCAGCGGATACTTGCTGGCACGCCAGCTCATATCGTCCGTGGTACCCCAGAATACAACCGCGGAAATGCTGTCCTTGTACTTGACGAGGACGTCCATGATGTCTGAATAATACTGTGCCTGCTCCTCGAATTTCTCCGCCGAAGAAATCATCTGGTCAAGCTCTGTGACCTGCACGTCCAGTCCGGTTTCCGTGAACATCTTGAGCGCTTTTTCATAGACGTTTGCGGTCGGGAATACATCCGTGCCGAGATGGGACTGCATCCCGATGCCGTCGATGAAGTGACCGTCTGCATTGATTTCCTCGGTCAGAGCGACGATTGCCTCGCGCTTGCCGGGCATATACTCGTTATAGTCGTTGTAATAGAGCTTGCAGCTTGCGGGAGCGTATTTCTTCGCAAACTCAAACGCCGGCTTGATGAACGAATTATCACCGAATACCTGCACCCACGGAGATTTGGAGCTGCCCTCCTCCTGCGAACCGGGCTGACGCGCCTTGC
>ONEQ01000106.1 GCA_900316885.1 uncultured Eubacteriales bacterium
CATAGGGCATTGATAAAGACTTTTCCGAAAAAGTGTGGTATACTGGAATCATGGAAAACACAAGAAGCTGAAAAATCTCAGCGGGCTATGAAAAGGAGTGTTCTTATGCGTTCTTCGATACTGCATACCGAAAAGCTCTGCAAGACGTTCTCCAACGGAGGCGTGCAGCAGCATGTCATCAAAAACCTCGATCTCGAGATCCGCGAGCAGGATTTCACCGTCATCATGGGTGCCTCCGGCTCCGGCAAATCCACGCTCCTGTATGCGCTGTCCGGCATGGACAAGCCCACACTCGGCAAGGTATTCTTCGGGGACACGGATATTTCCGGCTACTCCAATGATGAGCTTGCCGTATTCCGCCGCAAGAACTGCGGCTTCGTATTCCAGAGCATCTACCTGCTCGAAAATATGACCGTAATGGATAACGTCATGACCGGTGCTCTGGTCACACAGAAGAATTCCCCGGAGCTTGTGCTGCACGCAGAGGATCTCCTACGAAAGGTCGGCATTGAGCCGACACTCTGGAAGAAGTACCCCAATCAGCTCTCCGGCGGTGAGTGCCAGCGTGTTGGCATTGTCCGCGCTATCGTCAATGAACCGAAGGTCGTGTTCGCTGATGAGCCGACCGGCAGCCTGAATTCCGCATCGAGCCGAGATGTGCTCGACATCTTCACCGAGCTGCACCAGAAGGGACAGAGCATCGTGATGGTCACCCATGATCTGAAAACCGCACTCCGCGCCACCCGCGTGATCTTCCTGTCGGACGGTGCGGTTGTCGGAGAGTATGAGATGCCGCCCTACGGTACGGATGATCCCAGGGCACGCCGCGACGGCTTGCAGGATTTCCTCGACAGAATGGGGTGGTGACGTATGGAAAAGATCGTCAGACTATCGTGGGCGAATATCCGCAAGCACAAGATCGAATCCGTGTCGCTGGTCATTCTTGTCATGCTCTGCATGCTGCTCGCAGGCTCTGCGCTTTCGGGGAGCATCGGCATCAAGACGATTTTCCCGCAGCTCATGGAGCAGACCGGCAGCTATGAGAACTACGCGCTGATCGACGACAAGGCATATGACAAGGAGTATGAGAACATTCTCCGAAGGGACAGCCGTGTGGAAGATACAGCCGTTTCCGAGCTGCTCTACAGCATGAGTGCCAATTATGTGAATACCGCCGGCAAGGAGCAGGGTATGTTCATGGCATTCATCACCGCAGAGAATGAGGCAAAGCTCCAACATTCCGAACGGGTAACCACGCTCTCGGATGCGGAACTCGCAGCACTGGAGCATCCCGTCTGGATGCCGCACGCAGCAAAGGACAACCTGCATGTGAATCCCGGCGACACCTTTACCGCTGTATTCGGCAGCCGGAAGTACAACTTCACCGTTGCCGGCTTCTATGATACCATGTTTCTGGACAATACCAGCAGCGGTCTGAAAATGATCGTTTCCGAAAACGATTACCACAGCCTTGCCAGCGTGATGACGCTCAACCGCGTCCTGGCTTACAACGATCATCAGGGACAGGGCAGCGATACATTGGCGGATGACTGTCTGAAGGCGTTCGAGGACTATTCCGGCAAGGACGCCAAGAGCGGCTGTCAGTGGTGGACTTATGAGACCATCCGGGCAATGATCGACACACCGATTGATGCGATGCTCAAGCTGATCCTTGCGATGGCGGGCATTATCATTCTCTCCGTGCTGCTGATGATCCGGTTCCGGATCGCAGGCGATATTAAGGAGCAGATCGTTTCCGTCGGTGTACTCGAAGCGCTCGGCTATACATCAAATGAGATCACGCTCTCCTATGTGATCGAGTATCTCCTGATCGCAGTCGTCGGCATGCTTCCGGGTCTGGCAGGATGCTATGTCCTGACGCCCCTGCTTTACAATGTCGGTGCGTTTATGGTCGGGCATCAGGGCAACGCCCGCGTCAGAACGCTTCCGATCCTGCTGACAGCAGCGGCAATTCTGCTGCTGGTGGCACTGATCGCGTTCATCCGTGCGCGTATGGTGCGCAAGTATCCGCCGGTGCAGGCATTCCGCAAGGGACAGGGCGACCACCGCTTCGGCAGGGAGCATTTCCCGCTCAGCAAGACAAAGCACAGTGTGCATCTCCGCCTTGCCATGAAGGGCTTTCTGACATATTTCAAGCAGAGTCTGGGACTGACCGTCTGCATTACGGTGTCCGCTGCGGCAATCATCACAAGCTTTATCATGTTCTCCGTATTCGGAACGAATTATCATGCGATTGAGCAGAACGCCGGCATGGAGATCAGTGACCTGCGTGTTGAGGTTATGCCCTATGTCGATGCAAAGGAGCTGGCAGAGGAGCTGGCAGAACGCACGGAGGTCCGCAAGGCAACCCCGACCACAGGCTATACGCTCTATGTGTCGCTCCCGGACTACAACAACACCATGCTGCTTCCGATGACATTCAGCAGCTTTGACGTGACAGAGAATATTTTCCCCATGACCGGGCGTTTCCCGGAGCACGACAATGAAATCATGCTGAACAACATGCTCTGCAAGCTCCAGAAGATCAAATGCGGCGATACCGTCACCCTCGAATACCTGAACGTCAAGCGCCGCTATATGGTCACCGGCATCGTCACCTCCATGACCAACGGCACCGCCAATCTCTACATGACCGAGGACGCCATGAAGCGGCTCTACCCGAACTTCCGCCCGGACATCATTGAGGTCTATCTGGAGGCAGGCATCGATCCTGATACCTTCCGCCACACCCTGACGGATGAATACGGCAGAAGCATCGCGGATGCCGCCAAGGAAGCAGAGAACGCATCGGATACGGAATCCCGCATCCGCGCCGAGGCAGAGCGCCAGATGGCAGAGCTGCTGGCATCCGGCACCTCCCATGTGGAGTATGCGATCCAGTACGGTGACAAGCTCATCACCGGCAACAGCGACAATTTCCGCATCCGCTCCGTCATGAATCTCCACGACATTCTGGAGACACAGCTTTACAGCTCGGCGCTTGCCATCTCAGCGATCACCGTGATGTTCATCATCCTGTCCGCCGTCGTTGTCATGATCATCCTCTTTATCCTGATGGAGTCGAGCGTGCGCAAGCAGCGCCGGGAGCTGGGCATCATGAAGGGCATGGGCTACACCTCGAAGGAGCTGATGCTCCAGCTTGCAAGCCGCATCATGCCGGCGGCAGTCTTTGCGGTCATCGCAGGCACCGGCTGCGGGTTTGCCGTCATCCAGGTGATTACCAGCTATTTCGGCAGGATCGGCATCAATGTGCCGGCAGTCATTCTGCTCGATGTTCTGCTGCTGGTATTCTGCTTCGGCTGTGCCTATATCGGCGCCAGAAAGATCAAGCAGATTTCCGTTTACGAACTCATGACCGAATAACCGGGAGGTACACTATGAAACATCAGGGCATCTCTAAAAACCTCCCCTTTTCCTTTTCTATGAAAAGCAAAAGGGCTATCTGTGGGGCTTCGCTCCACACCCCCACCTCTAAAAACATAGTTTTTAGAGGTTCCCGTCAGAGAATTGCATCGGTCGTATCCGCCGCGCTGGCGGTCATGACAATCCTGTCCGCGGGGGCTTCCGTGCATGCGGAGAGCAAGCCCGCGCCGCAGGAGACAAGGACTGCCGTTTCCTGCGTCGGTTCCGTCAGCAAGACCTATTCGGCAGCGGCGATCATGCAGCTTTCCGATCAGGGCAAGCTGGATATTGACCAGCCCATCACCGAATACCTGCCGGATTTCCGCATGAAGGATCCGCGTTATAAGGACATCACCGTGCGGATGCTGATGAATCACCGTTCCGGCATCATGGGCACGACAGCGGGCAATTTCATGCTCCTGAACGACCGCGACAGATCCACACATGATTTCCTGCTGCCGAGTATGCGCACCCAGCGCCTGAAAGCGGATCCGGATGACTTCGGCGCCTACTGCAACGACGGCTTCACGCTGCTGGAGCTGATCGTGGAGGCAGTCAGCGGCGAGAGCTACACGGACTATGTGCAGCATCACATCAGCAAGCCGCTCGGCTTGCAGACAACGGGTACCCCGTGGGATTTGTTTCAGAATGAAGCCCAGGTGGAGACCTTCATGGGCAGCGTCCGGTTCGCACCGGATTACTGCATGACGATCGGCTCCGGCGGCATGCTGGCAACTGCCCCGGATGTGTGCCGCTTCGGCAGTGCGTTCTTCATGGGCGACACCCGGCTGCTCTCGGACAAGGCAAAGCGCGAGATGTTCAGCACCTCCGTGACCGACAAATATGAGAGCAATTTCGGACTCGGCTTTGATTCCGTGGATTTTGACGATTACAAGGCGGCAGGCGTCAAGGTCGTCAGCAAGGGCGGCGATGTGAACGAGCAGCATGCAAGTCTGGTCATTGCACCGGAGGAGAAAATCAGCGTTGCCGTGTTGTCCTCCGGCGGCGGGAGCACTTACGATCAGCTCATGGCGCAGGCGCTCATGGACATTGCGCTTGAGGACAAGGGCATCCATGTGGAGCATCCGGGCGTGGAGGAAAAGGAAACGCTGGACACCGTGCCGGAGAAGTATCTTGCCTATGCGGGAGCCTACATCAGCGGTCAGAATATCTGCCTTGTATCCTTCCCGGAGCAGAAGTATCTGGAGTTTACGACCCTCGATGGGAACAAGCGTGAGACTGAGCAGTATCTCTATACAACCGAGGACAGCTTCGTGAAAATGGACGGCAAGGTGGAAACCGGCAAGGCGGTGCAGGCAAAGAATCAGGTCATCGCAAAGTTTGTCAAGCGCAGCGGCAAGGACTACATCGTGACAGAAAGCTACAGCGAGATCGGACTGAAGGGCAGACTGCACATGAACGACTACACCCTCCAGCGTCTGGAGGAAAATCCGGTCAGCGATGCGGCACAGGCGGCATGGGATGCCCGCAGCGGCAAGAAGTATTACTTCTGTAACGGCAAGTATTCCAATGCGTACTACACTGAAATGCCGTGTATCCGCTGCGACAGCTATTCGGAGGCAAGAGGCTATGCCAATCTCGGACGCATTGTTGACGCGAATCATACCGTGGCGGCGCTCGTGATGCCCGGCGGCAGAGACCTGACGGATGTGGAGATGCGGCAGGAGAACGGTACCGAGTATTTCGTGGCATCCAATCAGGAGACAATCTACATCTGCGAGGATGCGATTCCGGAGCTGCCGGGTGACCTCACCGAGGTGTCGCTGCACACTCAAAAGGCAGTCTGGTACAATATCGGCAGCGCGGACAACAAGACCCTCACGCTGGACATTCCCGTCAATGCGGCAGTCTATGTCTATGATGCCTTCGACCGCATGACCTATTCGAGCTATATGCCGGATTACGGCAATTCCGTTCCGCTTCCTGCCGGCGGCAAGATCGTATTCCTCGGAGAGGACGGCGGAACCATCCAGATCACCCAGTAAAAGGAGAATCCCTATGAAATATCAGTGCCTTATGATCGACGACGACGTGACCATCGCGGAAACGACAGCGGAGTATTTCAACATCTTCGATATTAAGACTGCCTATGTCAACAGCTTTGACGATGCCGTCACTTTTCTGGAGGAGCATCAGGTGTCGCTCCTCCTGCTGGACATCAACCTCGGTGACCGTTCGGGATTTGAGCTCTGCAAACGGGTGCGGGCATCCTATGATATGCCCATCCTGTTCATCAGCGCCCGCACGAGTGACGATGATGTCCTCACGGCACTGAACATCGGCGGCGACGATTACATCAAAAAGCCCTATACCCTGAGCATCCTCCTTGCCAAGGTAAAGGCGATCCTCAAGCGATACGAGAGAATGACGGAGACGGCGAATGCCGCCTCCGCCAACGTCGTATCTGCCCCTGCTGCGGTCAACCGGGAAATCCTCATCACAGAGGGACTGGTGCTGGACACCGGCACCCGCAAGCTGCGCCGTGACGGGACGGAGGTGCCCCTCAAGGCGATGGAATACAAGATGCTTGCCTATCTGCTTGAAAACCGCGGGCGCGTGGTCACGAAGGACGAATTCCTGAAAAACGTCTGGGAGGATACATTCATCGGTGAGGGCACGCTTGCCGTGCATATCCGCCATCTGCGGGAGAAGATCGAGCGCGACCCCACAGCACCGGAGATCATCCGGACGGTATGGGGCGTCGGCTACGTCATCGAGGGCAGGGAGGAATGACCGCATGAAATCCTATTCCAAGGTGCTGCTCCTGATCGCGGCGCTCCTGCTGGCGGCAGTCGCGGTGTTTTTCGGGATGGCACATTCCTACCGCAGTCAGGAAACCGATCCGATGTTCCTGAACGATCTGCTCCAGAATGTGAAGAAGCACTGGGATGATCCGAAATCAGTGGATACGGCGCTGTATACCCCGGAAATGATCCTTTTTGACAGTGAGGGATTCATCCGGTATTCGACGGCACAGCAGAGGCTTGCCGGGATCGATTCCCCGCAGGAGGCGCTGCACGACGGATGCCTTTGCCTTGCCGTTACCGAGAACACGCGCTTTCTGGGAACGCTTGTTATCCCGGATCCGAATAAGACGTACTTCGAGCTTGTCCGGCAGCGGCTCTGGATTGCCTGCGGGGTGACGGCGCTGCTGTTCGTGCTGGCGGGCGTGCTCTACGGCGTGTACGTCTACCGGACGATCATCGTCCCGTTCCGAAAGATGGAGACCTTTGCCGAGAATGTGGCAGCCGGCGATCTGGATCAGCCGCTCATGCTTGAACAGAACAATCTGTTCGGTGCATTTACGGAGAGCTTTGACATTATGCGCGAGGAGCTGAAGGCATCCCGGCAGCGTGAACATGCGCTGAAGATCAAGGAAAAGGAGCTTGTCGCATCACTGAGCCACGATCTGAAAACGCCCCTCACCGGCATCAAGCTCCTGTGTGAGCTGCTGCGCGTGAAGGTGCAGGACGAGTATCTGATTTCCAAGATCACCAGCATCCACCAGAAGGCGGAGCATATGGACGTGCTCATCAGTGATCTGCTGGCATCGGCGCTCGAGGATCTCGGTGAAATGAGCGTGAGCTGTCAGGACGAGCCGTCCTCGATCCTGCACGAGCTTCTGCTGGCGCATGATACCCAGGGACTTGTCCGGGAAGGGGAGCTTCCGGAATGTCTGCTGTTCGCGGACAGGCAGCGGCTGTCGCAGATCATCGGCAACCTCATCAGCAACTCCTACAAGTATGCGGGAACGGCGATTGATGCCGGGTACCGGATCAAGGACAGGTATCTGGAGCTGTCCTTGCAGGATTACGGCGGCGGCGTTCCCGAGGAGGAGCTGAGCCTGCTGACCAACAAATTCTACCGCGGCAAGACCAATGCCGCCGGCAAGGACGGCAGCGGACTGGGGCTGTATATTGCCAGCGAGCTCATGGCGAAGATGAACGGCGAGCTGATCTGCTCGTGCAGAAACGGCGGCTTCTGCGTGACGCTGCTGATCCCGCTGTCGTGAGAAAAGGGGAGCTTGCGGGGGACAGGGCAGCAGCATTTAGGCAACACCGCACAAAGACCGCCTGACGACTCAGCACGTCATCTGTACCCCATCTTTTCCTTGCTCTGCATAAGCGATCAGCACCAAATCATAGATTTGGGCTGTCTGCTTAATCTTGCACAGTTCCT
>ONEQ01000003.1 GCA_900316885.1 uncultured Eubacteriales bacterium
TCGCTGCCGAGGATGCCGAGAAATTCATTGCCGAGGCAGGCAAGGAGAATCTCCAGGCGACCAAGGTTGCTGATGTTGTCGCAGAGCCCCGTCTGAAGATGGAGTGGAACGGCAGGACCATCGTCGATCTGTCCCGTGACTTCCTGAATTCCAACGGTGCGACCAAGTACACCGATATTGCCATCGACGAGCCGCAGGACTCCAATCTGGACGTACCGTCCGATTCTCCGGAGAGCTGGCAGGATATGATGGCAGACCTGAACGTCTGCTCGCAGAAGGGTCTGGTCGAGAAGTTCGACTCCACCATCGGTGCCGGCACTGTCCTGATGCCCTATGGCGGCGCATACCAGATGACTCCGTCGCAGGCAATGGCAGCGAAGATCCCGGTTCTCCAGGGTGAGACGGATACCTGCTCCCTCATGGGCTGGGGCTACAACCCGATCGTCAGCGTGAGAAGCCCGTACCACGGCGCTCTGCTGGCAGTCGTTGAGTCCATCGCCAAGGTCATCGCTGCCGGCGGTCAGAGAGAGCATTGCTGGCTGACATTCCAGGAATATTTCGAGAGAACGCAGAACGATCCCAAGCGCTGGGGCAAGCCGCTGGCGGCGCTCCTCGGTGCGTACAAGGCACAGCTCGAGCTGGGCTGCGGCTCCATCGGCGGCAAGGACTCCATGTCCGGTACGTTCGAGCACATCGACGTTCCGCCGACGCTGGTATCCTTCGCGGTATCGACCGCAAGCTCCGGCAAGATCGTATCCACCGAGTTCAAGCAGGCTGGCGATAAGGTCATCTTCCTGAGCCCTGAGTACGACGGCAACGGTCTGCCGAACTTCGACTCCCTGCGTGCAACGTTCAACAAGATGGAGAAGATCATCGCAGACGGAAGAGCAAAGGCAGTCTGGGCAGTCGGCTATGCCGGCGTTGCCGAGGGTATCGCCAAGATGTGCATGGGCAACCGTCTGGGCTTCACGTTCAGCGGTCAGCTTTCACCGCGCACGCTGTTCATGCCGTGCTACGGTTCGTTCATCGTCGAGCTCGACGGTGAGGCAGAGATTGACGAGCAGATCATCGGTACCACCATCGACGAGTACAAGATCTACACCCTCGATTACTCCGTATCCCTCAAGTCCCTCCAGAGAATCTGGGAGGAGAAGCTCGAGAGCGTGTTCCCGTGCCGCATCAAGACGACCGACGAGACCCCGCAGACCTATCATTTCACCGCAGACAAGCACCCGGCTCCGGCTGTCAAGGTCGCAAAGCCCCGCGTGCTGATCCCGGTATTCCCCGGCACGAACTGCGAGTACGACACTGCACGCGCCTTTGAAAAGGCAGGCGCAGCTGCCGATATTCTGGTGCTCCGCAACCTGTCCGCACAGGACATCGCAGATTCCGTCAAGGCAATCGTCGAGAAGATCAACAACTCCCAGATCATCATGATTCCGGGCGGCTTCTCCGGCGGTGACGAGCCCGAGGGCTCCGGCAAGTTCATCACGGCATTCTTCCGCAACCCGGAGGTCAAGGACGCGGTTCACGAGTTCCTTAAAACACGCGACGGTCTGATGCTCGGCATCTGCAACGGCTTCCAGGCGCTCATCAAGCTCGGTCTCGTACCGTTCGGTGAGATCGTGGAGATGACCGACGAGTCCCCGACACTGACGTTCAACACCATCGCACGCCACCAGAGCATGATGGTCAACACCCGCATCGCATCCAACAAGTCCCCGTGGCTTGCCGATGCGCATGTCGGTGATATTCACAGCATCGCCATCTCCCACGGCGAGGGCAGATTCGTATGCCCGCCGGCGCTGCTCCAGCGTCTTGCCGGCGGCGGTCAGATCGCAACGCAGTATGTGGATCTGAGCGGCAAGCCGTCGATGGATATCCGCTACAACCCGAACACCTCCATGGGCGCGATCGAGGGCATCACATCCCCCGACGGCCGCATTCTCGGCAAGATGGGTCACTCCGAGCGTAAGGGCACGGACATCTGCAAGAACGTCCCCGGCGCAAAGGATCAGCACATCTTCGAGAATGGTGTGAAGTACTTCGGCTAAGTTTGCAAGGGGCTCTGCCCCTTGACCCCGGCAGGGGGCTCCTCGCCTCCTCCACCCCTCGGCAGGAGTCGTGGACTCCTGCACCTCATCCACTTTTAAGAGAGAAAGCCTCCGGTTACTGCCGGGGGCTTTCTTTAATGGTCAGATAGATCAGGAGAAGATATAGCAGAGGGTTTTGAATGGGGCTGAGAAGGAGGGAGAGCAGGAAAAGAGCAGACAGGAGAATGCATGCGTGTGTTAATCTCCGCGAATCATGAAAAATCCGGATCGCGGTGCCGCCGTCGAGACAGCGGTAGGGCAGGAGATTGAACATGCCCATGCAGAGATGGAGCACGGCAGTCTCCGGCGCGGAAAACAGGGCGCACAGGAGATTCACGGCAGGTCCGGCAAGGTTGATGCACAGCATCCGGAGCCGTGACAGCACGGCGGTTCCCGTCGTCATCTGCACGCCTGTCCCGCACAGGCGGATCTCCCGCAGCCCCGCCCCGGTCAGGCACATGGCGATGCCGTGACCGCATTCGTGCAGGACGCACACGAGCAGGATCCGCAGGAGAAAATGCGCATCCGCGGACAGGAGAACGAGCGCGAGCATCGCGGGAAATCCGAAATCCACGGAGATCTTCACCCCGCCGACGGTCAGCTCCACAGACTGCCCGCCAATGCCGCAAGCTGTGCTGTCCACGGCAGATCGGGAGCGCTGCTGTGCTCGCGGAAGGTCTCCGTCACGGTGGAATATGCCCCCTGATCGCAGAGCCGCAGCACGAGCAGGGCAGTCAGCACGAGAATACACACGGCATACTGCATGAAGAACACATCCGCCGGACTGCTGTGATCCTCCGGCTCCTCGGCTTTGGTGAGCACAGGCGGCTCCCAGTGCTGTTCCTCGGGGATCTCGACAATGACCTCGTCCATTCGATCAGCTCCTTTCCCTGTATTCTATGCGCCGCTCACTGAAAAAAGACGAAAGCCCTGCTGATGCAGGGCTTCCGGTTTATTCCTCGGTCTCTTTCTTGATGCCAAAAATCAGCCGGAGCATCCCGGACAGCATTTTCGGGGTCTTGATGACGACAATTTTCATGATGTATCCCTCCCGGTTCTGGTATAGTGCAGTATATGCCGGAATCAGGAGTTGGTGACTGATGGCACGCGCACGATGAGGAGCAGTCCGGTTCTGGTCGATATTTCGGCGTATTCGTCTGTGATGCAGTTGCTCACGCCAAGGGGAAAGCTGTTTTTCAGGGTGATCTCCTCGACATTGTACTTGCATCCCCGGATGGTCACGCCCTCGCAGGCATCCGTCAGCGCGAACACGGAAAAATCGCCGTCAAACCGCGGATACCGGCAGACCCCGTCCGCCGGGGACTGGGTTTCCACAATCGTTCCCCCATGGTGGAGAACGCCCTTCAGCCCGCGGGTGTGCATCGTGTGGAGCATCTGAATATTGGCGAGGGAATGGTCGATCCGCGCCCCGCCGAACACGCCGTAGATGTGAAATTCCCGGCATCCGCGCCCGGCGCCGTACAGCACCGCCTGCATCGTGTCGGTCACGTCCTTTTCGACCGGCAGGCGCAGGGTTTCGATCCCGTCCGGGAGCGTATCCGTGAACGAATCGAAATCGCCCACGATAAGATCCGGCACAATGCCGAGCCGCTGTGCATGCCGCAGTCCGCAGTCCGCGCAGATCACCAGCGCATGTTCCGAAATGGTGATGGTACCGGGCAGATCACCGCCCGCAATGATAATACAAGTTCTCATATCATATAGTGGATGGGGTGCAGGGGATCACATCCCCTGCCGGGAGTCCGGAGGGCAGCGCCCTCTGGTAGGGGTTCGGGGGCAAAGCCCCCGCCCTAGAGCTCCCACTCCTTGATCGTCTTTGCCTCCTCATACATTTCGCAGTAGCTTTCGTGGCGGGATTTCGGGATCGCGCCGGCGCTGACGGCATCGAGGACAGCGCATCCCTTTTCACAGGTGTGGGAGCAGTCCTTGAAGCGGCAGTCGTCCACATAGGGCGCGAATTCCGTGAAGCATGCCGCGAGCTCGTGCTTGCGGATGATCGCATAGCGCATCGTGTCAAACGTCGAGAATCCCGGCGTATCCGCAATGTATCCGCCCGTTTGTAGCGGGTAGAGCTGCGCATGACGGGTCGTGTGGCGTCCGCGTCCGAGCTTCTGGCTGATCTCACCGGTCGGGATCGCCAGCGTTTCGTCCAGCGCATTGAGAAGCGTGGATTTGCCCGCACCTGAATTGCCCGTCAGGGCGCTGACCTTGCCGCGGAATGCCTCCCGCACCGCATCGAGCGTCGAGGGATCATTATAATCCACCGGCAGGATCGGGATGCCGATCGCGCTGTAAAGCCGGTAGATCTCCTCGCTGGAGGCAAGATCGATCTTCGTCAGGAGCAAAAGCGGCGCAATGTCCTTGTACGCCGACACCGCGATGAACTTGTCCAGCAGACGCAGATTCGGCTGCGGCTCGCACATCGACACAACAAAACAGAGCTGATCGAGATTCGCAAGGGGCGGGCGGATGATCTCATTTCTACGCGGAAGCACCTCGGCAATTGCGCCGTCCTCCACCCGCACATAGTCGCCGACGTACGGCTCCTGTCCCTTTTTCCGAAGAATGCCGCGAGCCGGCAGATCCTCCGATACACCGTCAGGGGACACTACGGTGTAGAGTCCCCTGACGGATTTTGTGATGATCGGTGCTTCGTTCAGACCGGTGCCCATTACTGCCAGTCCGGTGCAGGCGGTGCGGTCAGTTCTTCCTCGCCGCCGGAATTACCGTTGTTTGCAGGCGGTACCTCAATCGGTGCCGGAGAAGTCTGCTCCTCCGTCGGCGGCTGGAGTGCGCCGATCGCCTCGAATGCCATATTGATGTCCTCCTTCACGGTCGTGAAGTTGACATTTGCAAAGTCAAAGTTGTAGGTGCCGATGGTTGCGGTCTTGCCGTCACTGCTGGTGATAACCACGCTCAGTGTCTCGGAGCCGGTGCCGCTGACATCGATGGAAATGCTGTTGGAGATGCCGGCAACGATACGCTTGGAGCTTCTGGAAACGCCGGTGCCGTCGATAACATCAAGCGTGTAAGCGCCCTGAACGCCCTCCGGGATCGGCAGCGTGTAGGTGACAACGCCGGACGGGGACTCACCGTTGGAGTAGGTCAGCGTGATGGTTGTGCCGCTCTCTACGAACTCGCCCTGCTCGATGGACTGTGCAATGACAGTGTTTTCGGGCTCCAGGGAAGCCTCATCGACTTTCTCAACAACCAGACCGTAATACTCGCAGAGCTTGACAGCCTGCTCCAGTGTCATGCCGACCATGTTGGAGATCTCGATGGAGTCGTTGTTCATGCCCTTGGAAACGTAGATGATGATGGTGGAGCCTGCCTCTGCCTCCTGACCTGCCTCGGGGGAGGTGCGGATAACATTGGATGCCTCGGTGCCGTCGGAGCTCATCTCATACTTCAGCTCGGTGATGAAGCCCTCCTGCTCAAGGATCTTTCTTGCATACTCATAGTGATAGTTCTTGACCTCGGGAACCTTTGCCATGCTGACGCCCAGGGATACGTTTACCTTGACCGCCTGACCGTTGCCGACAGACTCACCGACCTGTACATCCTGGAAGTAAATGACATCCTTCTCGTAGGAGGTGTACTCGGTGTTGTCGATCTGGAGATCCAGATAGCTGTAGGTGTCCTTTGCCTCGTAGTAGTCCATGCCGATGAGGTTGGGCATCTCGTACTTCGTAGACTTGCCCGGATCGTTCAGAACGCCCTTGACGAGCCACAGGATGAAGAATACTGCCACGATGATAAATGCAATGGTGATTGCCGTCATGATCGGGATGAACAGGGAATGACCCTTCTCCTCTTCTTCCTCCTCATCCTCCTCCTCGTCATCGTAGTACTCGTCCTCATCGTCGTAGTACTCGTCTTCCTCCTGGTAGGTGGGACGGGTGCGGGTTGCGGTCTTGCGGCTGTTTGCCATCTGCTTCTGTGCAGCAGCAGCGGAGAAATACTGGGTCGGGGAATCCGGTGTGGAAACCTCCTCCTCGTCCTCCTCATCGGCAGATGCGGAATTGCCGGTATAATAGCCGAAGGTCAGGGAATTGTTCGCCTTGAATGCCTCGATGTCGCGGATCATGTCTGCCGCGGTCTGATAGCGGTTCTCGGGATCCTTCTCCATGGCGCGGAGGATGATTTCCTCCAGACCTGCCGGAATATCCGGGTTGATCGCACGCGGACGCTTGGGCGTGTTCTGCATGTGCATCACGGCGATGGAAATGGGGTTATCGGTATCAAACGGCTTCTGACCGGTGAGCATCTCGTAGAGCATGACACCGACAGAATAAATGTCGCTCTTCTCGTCGGTATCGTCGCCGCGTGCCTGCTCCGGGCTGATATAATGCACGGTGCCGATCGCCTGATCGGACTGGGTGCCGTTGTCCTCGCGGGCAAACTTGGCGATGCCGAAGTCCATGACCTTGATCGTGCCGTCGGTGAACAGCATGATGTTCTGCGGCTTGATGTCGCGGTGAACGATGCCGCGGTCATGTGCGTGCTGCAGTGCGCGGAGCACCTGAATGATGAAGTGAACGGAATCCTTCCACGTCAGCACCTGCTCGGCGTCGATATACTCCTTCAGGGTGATGCCGTCGATATACTCCATGATGATATACTGGAGTCTGTCGGAGAAATTCACGTCATAGACCTTGACGATGTTCGGATGCGACAGCAGTGCGATCGCCTTGGACTCGTTGCGGAACCGGCGCAGGAACTCCTCGTTCTCGGCAAATTCCTTCTTGAGGATCTTGACCGCGACCTCCTTGTTTTCGATGATGTCCGTCGCCTTGTAGACATCCGCCATGCCGCCGACGCCGATCAGCTCTGTGATCTCATAGCGGCCTTCCAGCTTTTTACCAATGTACTTATCCATTGTACCCTCCAACCTTATTCTTTTGTATTTCTATATTGCGTGCGCAGTAAAACTGTGCATGTTTCAGCTTGTGACGATCGCCAGCGAGATGTTGTCTCTGCCGCCGTGCTCCAGCGCCAGATCCACCAGCGCCTGCGGGAGTTCATCCACGGCAGTGGTACGGATGAGCTCATAGATCTCCTTTTCCGTACAGCACCCGGATAAGCCGTCCGAGCAGAGCAGCAGGAGGAATTCCTCCTCGATGGGGATATGATAGTAATCGGGCTTGACCACGCGCTCCACGCCGACAGCGCGTGTCAGCATATTGCGCTGCGGATGGGTTTTGGCTTCCTTGGTCGCGAGCTTGCCCTGTGCGAGCAGCATATTCACGACCGTATGATCGGTGGTGAGCTGCCGCATCTCGCCGTTCTGCACCAGATACGCACGGCTGTCACCGACATTCACGATGGAAAGCCATCCCGGCTCGACGTAGGCGGCAACACAGGTTGTGCCCATGCCGAAGCTCTTGTAATCCATCCGCGCCGTCGTGTAGATGACGGAATTCGCCGCCGAAACGGAGGAAACCAGCAGAATCCGCAGCTTCTCCTCATCCAGAGCCGGCTTGTAGCCCGCATTGAAGCGGTCGTAGAACTCACGCATGGCGATCTCACTTGCCTGACTGCCGCTGCGCTCGCCGCCCATGCCGTCACAGACGATGGCTAAGATATGCCCGTCATACTCGCGGGCTTCCACTCTGTCCTGATTTTCGTCACGAATGAGACCGATATTCGTTGCTGTCCAGCATTGCAACGCCCCTCACCTCGATTCTGTATCTTGCGTATCCGCTTCATGCCGAAGCTGACCGCAGGCAGCCTGGATATCGCTGCCTAATGTCCGCCGTACCGTGGCGTGAACGCCCAGACGCTCCAGACGCTGCATGAACTGCTGCGCCGCCCTGCGTGTTGCATGGTAGCTGCGCTCCTTCACCTTGTTGACAGGGATCAGGTTCACATGCGCCCCCTGCCCGTGCAGGAGCTTCGCGAGCGCCTTCGCGTCGGATTCGCCGTCGTTTTCGCCTTCCATCACGGCGTATTCATACGTCACGCGCCGCCCGGTCTTGTCGAAATAGTACCGGCATGCCTCCATGAGCTCCTCCAGCGGATACCGGCGGTTGACCGGCATGACCGCACTCCGTCCGGCATTGGTCGGATTGTGGAGGGAAACGGCAAGCGTCAGTCCGGTTTTCCGGTCGGCAAGCTCCCGGATGCGCGGCACAATGCCGCAGGTCGATATGGTCACATGCCGCAGGCTCATCCCCCGCCCGTCCGGGTCGGAGAGAAGTGCCAGAAACCGGATGACATTCTCGAAATTGTCCATCGGTTCCCCGATGCCCATGAGCACAAGTCCCGAGATCTCCTCCCCCGCATCGCGCTCTGTTTCCATGATCTGGAGGAGCATTTCAGAGGGTTCGAGATTCCGGACAAAGCCCGCGATGGTCGATGCGCAGAACGCGCAGCCCATCTTGCATCCCACCTGCGTGGAGATGCAGAGCCGCCAGCCGTTGTGGTAGTGCATGAGCACCGTTTCCACATGCTGACCGTCGGGAAGCCTATATAAGTATTTTACCGTATCATCCACAGAAGATGCAAGCCTTCTGGCAATAAATAGGCTTTTTATACAAAACTCCGCATCCAATCTGTCTCGCAGTTTGGACGGTATGTCCAGCATCTGTGAAAAGCGCTGCGCCTTTTTCTGATGCAGCCAGCGGTACACCTGAGAAGCACGGAATTTCGGCTCGCCAAGGGCTGTGAGCGCGTCCCGGAGCTCGGGGAGAGTCATGGAAAGAATGTCGCGTTTTTCGTCCATGCTTACCCCTCCTTCTTTAGTCTGCCCACAAAAAAGCCGTCACAATCACAATCGTCACAGGTAAATGTCTTGTACCCCTCGCTGCAGTGAAATTCTGTCAGGGGAACGGGGGAAAAGTCCGGATGCGCCGCTAAGAATTTCTCCAGCACGGCTTCGTTTTCCTCATGCAGAACCGTACACGTCGCATACACGAGCGTGCCGCCGGGCTTCAGGTAGCGGGAGGCGTTTTCCAGAATATCATACTGGATTCCGGGGAGTCCCGCGAAATCGGAAAGCGGCTTGTACTTGATCTCCGGCTTGCGGCGGATGACGCCGAGCCCGGAGCAGGGAACATCGCAGAGCACCCGGTCTGCCTGCGGGAGATCGTCCCGGAATTGCTTTGCATCCTGGGATTCTGCACGGATGCAGTCAAGTCCCAGTCTTGCCGCGCCGTCCTTGATGAGCTTCACGCGGTTCGGGTGCAGGTCGAAGGCATACACCGTGCCGCGGTTTTCCATCATTTCGGCAATTGTGAACGTCTTGCCGCCGGGAGCGGCACACACGTCGAAAACGATTTCGCCGGGCTGCGGATCCAGTGCCTTACAGCAGAGCTGCGGCGCTAAATCCTGCACATGGAACAGCCCCTTCCGGTAGCTCTCCGTCCGGGAAACATCCGCGGTTTTCGTGAAATACGCATACGCCGCATCCCCGCACGGGGTCGGATGCAGGTTGGTAATATCGCTTTCCTGTGCCCGGAGCTGGTTGAGCCGGATCGTCACCGGCGGCGGGAGCAGGGCATTTGCGAAAAACCGGTCGGCGCGTTCCTCACCAAGCTGTTCAGAGACTTTCTGAATCAGATCAGCGGGTGCGGAAAATTCCGCCTGCTTTTTTGCCCATTTGTCCGCCGGATAGCGGATTGCTTTTCCGTCCCGCAGGAAGCTGCGGAGCACGGCATTGACAAAGCCCGATGCGCTTTTTTTGCGGAATACGCCCGTGAGTGCGACCGTCTCGCTGACGGCGGCACGGTCGGGGATTTTCTCGCAGCAGAGGAGCTGATAGAGTCCCAGATACAGGATGAACCGCACCTCGCGGTCGAGCTTGCCGACCGGACGGTTCGTGTAGCATCCGGCGATGTGTTCGAGCGTGAGAAAGCGCTCTGTCACGCCATAGTAGAGCATCGCACACAGCCGCTTGTCGGCGGGATTCAGGTCGGATGCCTCCAGTGCCTGATCCAGCAGCAGGTTGGAATAGCCGCCCGCCGTGAACGTCCGCAAAAGCAGCCGGACAGCGAGCGATCTTGCCGTATCAGCCATCACTCGCCCAGCACAGCGCCGCGTGTGAGCTTCTTGCCCAGCAGGAAGTCCGCAGTCTGCATCCGCTTGCTGCCCTCGAGCTGTACCTCGGTGAGTGTCAGGAGCGTGCCCTCGCCGCAGGCAACCGTGAAGCTCTCCTCATCGGTGATGGTGCCCGGTGCCGCGTCGGTTTTGCCCGATGCGACGAGACTTCTGTACACCTTCAGACGCTTGCCCTCAAATGTCGTAAAGCCTGTGAGCGCACAGACGATGCGGTGCAGCTCAATTGCGGGGCGGGAGAAATCCAGTGCGGACATGCTTTTGGTAATCATTGCCGCATAGCAGGAAAGTGCATCATCCTGCGGCTCGGCGGTCAGTGTGCCCTGTTCGAGCCCCTGCATCGCCTGCACGATGAGCTCCGCGCCGAGCGCGGACAGGCGGTCATGCAGCTCGTCGGCAGTCTCGTTTTCACCGATTTCGAGCGCCCCTTTCAGGAGCATATCGCCGGTGTCGAGTCCCTCTGCCATCTGCATGACGGTCACGCCAGTCTCCTTCTCACCGTCGAGGATGACACGCTGAATCGGCGCGGCACCGCGGTATTTCGGGAGCAAGGACGCATGGATGTTGATGCAGCCGTACTTCGGCAGATCGAGCACGGATTTCGGCAGGATCTGACCGTAGGCAGCAACGACGATGCAGTCCGGTGCCATTGCCTGGAGATCGGCAAATGCCTTTTCGGCATCCTCGCCCTTGCGGAGTGAGGTCGGCTGGTAGACGGAAATGCCGTGCAGCGTCGCCGCCTTCTTGACCGGCGAGGGGATGAGCTTCATTTTTCTGCCGTTGGGCTTATCGGGCTGTGTGAACACACCCACGATGTCATGCCCGGCAGCCGCCAGCGCCTCCAGCGGCGGCACGGCGAAATCCGGTGTTCCCATGAACACGATTCTCATGCTTACTCCTCCTCTGTCGGGTCTACGAATTCCTCAACGAGCTCCAGGAACAGGTGACCGTCGAGGTGATCGATCTCATGACACGCGCAGCGTGCGGCAAGTCCCTCAAGGTTCAGCTCGTAGAATTCGCCGTTGCGGTCCTGTGCGCGGACGGTGCATTTCATCGGGCGCGTCACATAGCCCCACTGATCGGGGCAGGACAGGCAGCCCTCCACGTCGCGCTGCTTGCCGCTTTTCTTGGTGATGACGGGATTGATGAGCTCAATCGCCGGATCACCCTCCTGCAGGTCAATGACCGCAATGCGTCTGCGGATGCCGACCTGCGGCGCGGCAAGACCGACACCCTGCGCCTTGGCGAGCGTCTCGATCATGTCGTCGAGGAGCTGGTGCAGCTTCTCGTCAAATTTCTCGACCGGTCTGCACTTGGCATGCAGCACGGCTTCTTCCTTCGTCAGAATTCTGCGGATTGCCATAAATATCCTCCATCCTGTGTTTCTGTATCTATACGCCGGTATTGCCGTTCATATCCGCATAGACGCGGACACGCGCGATCTCGCGGATGCTGCCTGCGGTTTGCAGGACATCGCGCAGAAACCGCCGGAAATCGGCTGTATTCTTGCATTTGATGATGATGCGGAACCGGTATTTGCCCTGGATTTTCTGGTAGGTGAACGGCACCGGCCCCAGCACGCGCAGCGGGAGCTTTTCCGTCCGTGCTGCAAGCTGCTCCTTCATGCACTCAACCAGACGCTGTGCGCCGATCTGCACATCCGAAAGTTGCTCGCCGCTGACGCCGATCACGCAAATATCGCAGTACGGCGGGAACAGCAGCGCCTTGCGGATTGCAAACTCCTCCGCAGCGAAGCGCTCGAAATCCTGCTTTGCCGCGAGGCGCAGGACATAGTGCTCGGGGAGAAACGTCTGCAAAATCGCACGCCCCGGCTTGCCACCGCGGCCGCCTCTGCCGACGACCTGGGTGATAAGCGCGAAGGTACGCTCATAGCTCCGAAAATCACCGGAAAACAGCGCCTTATCGACACTCATCACGCCGACCAGCGTCACATTCGGGAAATCCAGCCCTTTGCCGATCATCTGGGTGCCGAGCATGATGTCATACTCGCCGCGCCGGAACGCCTCAAAACTTTCCTCATAGGCGTGGCGGGAATTCACCGTATCCGCGTCCATGCGCAGGATCCGCGCTTTTGGGAACCGTATGCTCAGCTCATCCTCGAGGCGCTGCGTGCCGAAGCCCATGCGCCGCAGATGGACGCTCCCGCAGGTCGGACAGTTCTGCGGCATGGCACGCACCGCACCGCAGTAATGGCAGTGCAGATTTCCGTCCGGCTTGTGAAAGGTCATCGGAACGGAGCAGTGCTCGCAGTATACCGGCTGGTTGCAGGAGGCGCACTGGATGATCGTATGGTAGCCGCGCCGGTTCAGGAGCAGAATACTCTGCTCGCCGCGCTCAAGGTTGGACTTGAGCGCCTCATGCAGGCTGCGGCTGAATTCGGAATCGTTGCCGTCGAGCCGTTCCTCCGCCATGTTGACGGTCTCGACCTCCGGCAGGGGAGCATTGCCGTAGCGCTGCTTCATTTCCAGCAGCTCGTAAATGCCCTTCTTGGCGTAATAATAGCTCTCCAGCGTAGGCGTTGCCGATGCGGGGAGCAGGACGGCACCATGGTATCTGCACCGCTGCTTGGCGACCTGAATGGTGTCAAAGCAGGGCGGCTTGTCGGACTTGTAGGAGCGTTCGCCCTCCTCGTCCATGATAATCAGTCCGAGCTGCTTCACCGGCGTAAAAACTGCCGAGCGTGTGCCGATTACCACATCTACCTCGCCGCGCTTGGCACGTTCGTAGGTGCGGCGGCGTTCCGTGAGGGACAGCCCGCTGTGGACGACCGCGACCCGGCTGCCGAAGCGGTTCTGGAAGCGGCGCAGGGTCTGCGGGGTCAGCCCGATCTCCGGCAGGAGCAGCAGGACAGAACGCCCCAGCTCCAGCGTCCGGCGGATGAGCGCCTCAAAAACCGAGGTCTTGCCGCTGCCCGTGACGCCGCGCAGCAGGAAGCATTTCGCCTCACGCTTTTCGAGAAACGGTACAATGCGGTCATAAACCGCCTGCTGCTCCCCGGAGAGTGTCTGCATGGGCTCGGAGGTGGTTTCCACCGTATCCGCGGGGGGATCGATCTCATAGCGCTCGATCAGACCGTGCTTGTGGAGATTCGTGATGACCGCCGAGGTGACGCCGCAGATATAACAGAGCTCCTGTTCCTCGGCGTCTCCGAATTCCCTGAGCGCCGACAATACCTGCTGCTGCTTGACCGAGACGGTACCGGGGTACTCTGCGTCCGGGAGGAGCCGGATCATCCGGAGCTTTCGCCCCTTCACGCGCACGGCAGAGCCGTTGTCGGAGCAAAGGATGCCCTTTTCGGTCAGCTCAGCGGCAGCCCTCCGTTTTTCCGGCGTATTCTGCGCATCGAGAAGCGTGTCGAGCTCCTTCTGGGAACGCGCCCGCATCAGAACCGCATAGAGCTGCGCCGCCGCACTGCTCAGATCCTTTGCAAGCTCCGGCTCGCGGGACAGCGCATAATGCTCCTGCACACGGAGCTGCAGCGCCGCGGGCAGAAGCGTTCGGATCGCATCATAATACGTGCAGAAGGTGTTCTCACGCAGCCAGCCGATCAGCAGCAGCTGTTCTTCGTTGAAGACAGGCTGTGAATCCGCGACGGCAAGGATCTTTTTCAGCCCCTTGCGGGCATCGGGTCCTTCCGCGGAAACGTTCATGATCATGCCGATGCGCTTGCGGTTGCCCTTGCCGAACGGCACGACAACACGATACCCCTCCATGTGCTCCCTGTACAGCTCCGGCGGGAGCACGTAGCTGTACAGAATATCCGCATGCATCGGAAGCCCCTCTGCATGGACCGCCACGGCGGCGATATACCTGTTCATTTACTGAACGGTCTTTTCTTCATCCGGCATCTCTACGATCTTGTATTCTCCCTTTGCGAACTCATCAACAGCGGTCTTGACCGGCTTTTCCTCGAGGGTCTGCTCATTGCGGCAGAGCTCGTCCGCGATCTCGCGGGCACGCTTTGCAACACCGATGACGAGGGAATAGCAGCTCTCGTTCTTGGTAATCAGCTGGGTCAGTGCAGGTCTTAACATAATGCATTCTCCTTTTCTATCAGCAGGGGCGGGGAATCCGCCCCGGGCGGGCTTATTCTACGCGCAGCTCAATGGCGCGGACAACGGAAAGAAAATCCGCTACGGCAGTATCGAGATCGTCGTTGACAACGCAGTAGTCATATGCACTGCGGCAGGTCAGCTCGGATTCCGCCTGCTTGACGCGCTTTTCGATGACATCCAGAGGCTCGGTGCCGCGTCCCACCAGACGCTCGCGGAGCGTTTCCAGGCTCGGCGGCGCAATGAAGATAAAATGTGCATCCGGGCGCTTTTCGCGGATCTGCATCGCGCCCTGCACCTCGATCTCGAGAATGACATCCTGTCCCTGGGACAGATGCTCCTCAATGGGGGCGCTGAGCGTTCCGTAGAAATTATCGCAGTACTGCGCGTATTCCAGGAAGGCGTCCTCAGCGATCTTCGTCTTGAAGTCCTCCTGTGTCAGAAAACGGTAATGTACGCCGTCGATCTCTCCCTCACGGGGCTTTCGGGTCGTTTCGGACACGGAGTAATAGAAACGCGCCTTGTCCTCGAGGACACGTCCCAGGATCGTGCCCTTGCCGCAGCCGGACGGCGCGGAGACAACGATCAGCTTTCCTCTTTCCATCATCCTTCATCCTTTCGTGCCAAATGATTGGTAAACTCTAAAAACGATGTTTTCAGAGGTTCCTTATTCTATATTCTGGATCTGCTCGCGGATCTTTTCGATCTCGGATTTCATCTCGACAACGACTGCCGTGATGCTCACATCCTGCACCTTCGAGCCGATCGTGTTGACCTCACGGTTCATCTCCTGTACGAGAAAATCGAGCTTTCTGCCCACGCTGCCCTCCTCGGCAAGCATGTCGCGCATCTGACCGATGTGGCTGCGCAGACGAACGGTCTCCTCATCGACGGCGGTCTTTTCGGAGAAGATGGCAGCCTCTGTCAGGATCCGCTGCTCGTCAATCGTTGTGCTGCCCAGCAGCTCGGAGATCTTCGTATACAGGCGCTCACGGTACTTTTCCGTAAGCTGCGGCGCCTTTTCCTCGACCGTGGAAACGTGCTTTTCAATGAGATCGAGCCGGTAAAGCACATCGTCGCGGAGCTTCTGCCCCTCGGTCTCGCGCATGGAAACGAAAGCGGCAAGCGCATGCTCGGTGACAGCCAGCACGGCGCGGCTGATCGCTTCCTCGTCCTCCTGGGGCTTCTCCACGCGGAACACATCCGGCAGACCGATGATCGTTGCCCACTTCATCCAGCCGGCGCCGTCCGCCTCGGAGTCGCACTCCAGATCGTAGCCCAGATTGGCGGCTTCCATGTCCGCATTGTCCGGAAAATCAGCGCAGCGGTTGTTGTAGGCAGCCATTGCCTCCAGATAGCCGCGGACGATCTCGTCATTGACGCGGATATCCGCCTTCTTGCCCTCGACGAGGGTCACGGAAACGGCAAGCTCGGTCTTGCCGCGGGAAATGCGGGTCTTGACAAGGGATTTGAGGGGCTCCTCAAGGTAGGTGTAATTGCGCCCGATACGGACATTCTGCTCCAGATAACGGGAATTGACCGACTTGATCTCCACGAGAATATCTCTGCCGTCGATCTGCTCCTGTGCGCGTCCGTAGCCTGTCATGCTTCTGATCAATCTGCTTCGCTCCTTTTTGATAAATTTTTATATCCGAATCTGCCCGGATGGCAGAAAAATGCACATTGTGTACAAGGGTCACTGCATAGTGACTCCAATTATAATAGTATATCATATTTTGCAAAAAAAATCAAGGGGGGATCCGGTTAATTTTTCCATGTTTTTAAGGTGTATGAGGGTACCGCTTTTGGGCATCCTAACGAAAACCGAGAAAGGAGGCTTGCACATGACCGAAAAACCGTTTCCTGTCACCCCGGAGGAGGGAGATGTACTGTTCTCCAGTGCATCTGCCGCGGAAATGACCGGACTAATCCCTGCCGGACACCCCGACAAGGACGAACGGGACAGCTATCAGGATGTTCTTCCCTATTTTCCGCCGTTTGGGACGCCGCGTCCGGCGATCTGACCAAATTGCCCCTCTGAGAAAGAGGGGTAATTTTTATAATAAATTGCACCCGAACCCCTTGACAAAATAGTAATTGTATGGTACAATGAATTATGCCGCATATGTCAGGCTGACAAGAGCATTTGTGTCCGGTTATTTGTAATCGTTTTCGATGCCGCCCGACGTAGCGAGTTTGAAAAAAGGCAGGTGCCAATTATGTACGCAGTAATCGAAACAGGCGGCAAGCAGGTTCGTGTTCAGGCAGGCGATATCGTTTTCATCGAGAAGCTGAACGCTGAGGCTGATTCCGCAGTCACCTTCGACAAGGTTGTAGCGCTCGGTGCTGACAGCGGTCTGAAGGTAGGCGCTCCCTACGTTGAGGGTGCAACTGTAACCGCTAAGGTCCTCAAGAACGGTAAGGCTAAGAAGATCACCGTCTTCACCTACAAGCCGAAGAAGGGCAAGCAGCGCAAGAAGGGTCACAGACAGCCCTATACGCAGGTACAGATCGAAGCTATCAACGGCTAAGATGACTCACGCTGTTTTTGAAAGAAAGAACGGCACGCTCTGCGGGTTCACGATCAGCGGACACACAGGTTTCGCGGAGGCAGGCGAGGACATCGTCTGTGCCGCAGTTTCTTCCGCTGTGCAGTTCACGACGATCCTCATCACAGAATCGTTTCACGAGCAGGCAGAGGAAGAGGCAGAAGATGACGGGGCAGTAATCACTGTCAGGCTGAAGACGCCGGATCAGGGACAAGGTTCCAGGATCCTCGAAGGTCTTTGGCAGCATCTGAATTTTCTTTCCGAGGATTATCCCGGAACGATCACAATCAAATTTTTGGAGGTGTAGGTTATGCTGAGAATCAGTATGCAGTTTTTCGCACATAAGAAAGGTATGGGTTCTACCAAGAACGGCCGTGACTCTGAGTCCAAGCGTCTTGGTGTGAAGCGTGCAGACGGTCAGTTCGTTACTGCCGGCAACATTCTCGTGCGTCAGCGCGGCACTCACATTCATCCCGGTGTGGGCGTTGGCATTGGCTCTGATGACACTCTGTTCGCAATGATCGACGGCAGAGTAAAGTTTGAGCGCTGGGGCCGTGACCGCAAGAAGGTCAGCGTTTACGCAGAAAACTAAGTGCAGAAAACTTACCCGGGCTTTAATTTGCAAAAATTAAGCCCGGTTTTTTCTTGAAGAACACGAATCGTTTTAAAGCTCGAAAGGAGGCACAGTATGTTTGTCGATAAGGCGACGATACGGATAAAAGCCGGAAACGGCGGCGACGGTGCCGTTTCCTTTCATCGTGAGAAATATGTCGCTGCGGGCGGACCCGACGGCGGTGACGGCGGTCAGGGCGGCAATGTCGTATTTGTCGCAGACGACGGCATGTCCTCGCTGATCGATTTCCGATACAAGCGTAAATTCGTTGCGGAAAACGGCGAAAACGGCAGTAGCCGCCGCTGCACCGGCAGAAGTGCCGGAGATCTGGTCATCAAGGTACCGCGTGGCACGCTGATCCGCGACGCCGAGACCGGACGCATCATGGCGGATATGTCCGACAGTGAGCCGCATATCCTCGCACACGGCGGGCGCGGCGGCAAGGGCAACCAGCATTTTGCCACCTCCACCCGGCAGATTCCGCGTTTCGCAAAGCCCGGCTTCCCGGGCGAGGCGTTCGAGATCTCCATGGAGCTCAAGCTCCTCGCGGATGTCGGACTGGTGGGATTTCCGAACGTCGGCAAGTCTACGCTGATCTCCGTGGTTAGTGCGGCAAAGCCGAAAATCGCCAATTACCACTTCACGACCCTCACGCCCGTGCTGGGTGTGGTGCGGCTCGATGACGAGCGCTCCTTTGTCATGGCGGATATTCCCGGTCTGATCGAGGGTGCCAGCGAGGGTGTGGGCTTAGGACATGAGTTCCTGCGCCACGTTGAGCGCTGCCGTCTGATCGTGCATGTGCTGGACGTTTCCGGCTGCGAGGGACGCGATCCGATCGAGGATTTCGAGAAGATCAACCTGGAGCTCGCCAACTACAGCGAGCAGTTAAGTCTCTGCCCGCAGATCGTGGCTGCCAACAAGTCCGATATGGCGGATGAGGAGCAGATTGCGCGTCTGAAGGACTATATCGAGGGCAAGGGACTCCAGTTCTTCACCATCTCCGCCGCAACCACAATGGGCACGAAGGAGCTCATGGATGCGGTCGGTGAGAAGCTGTCCACGCTCCCGCCGGTCAAGGTCTATGAGGCGCAGCCCATCTCGCAGGAGGAGTGGATCCAGAAGGTGTCGAACCGTCAGGAATTCGAGATCGAGGTCGAGGACGGCATCTATTACGTCGATGCAGTCTGGCTCGAACCCATCCTGCGCACGGTCAATATGGAAGACTACTCGTCGCTCCAGTACTTCCAGCGCGTGCTGCGCTCCAGCGGCATCATCGATAAGCTGGAGGAAATGGGCATTGAGGAGGGCGACACGGTCAACATCTACGGCTTTGAGTTTGATTTTGTAAAATGATGCAGAGATTATCAGAGCCGGAGGCACGGCAGTACAGTCCTCTCACACTCGCCTTTCTGGGCGACAGTGTGTATGAAATCGAGGTGCGCTTTGCATTGACGGCGGCGGCAAACTGCCCCGTGCGTGCATTGCATACCGAAAAAATCAAGTATGTATGCGCTGCATTCCAGGCGAAGGCGGCGGATGCATTGCAGACGGAATTCACTGAGGCAGAGCTTGCCGTCTATCACAGAGGGCGCAATGCCGGCGGAACCCCGTCGAAGAATGCCGATCCTGCCGATTACCGCAAGGCGACCGGATTTGAAGCGGTATTCGGCTATCTATATTTAATGGGGGATACCGAGCGTATCAGCCAATTGTTTCAGGTCGTATGGGAGAAACGTACAGTATTGCTGGATGCATCAACTTCTCCCGGCCATTCAAGCAAGGAGTGAAAAACCAATGTCAGGACATTCCAAATGGAATAATATCAAGCGTAAGAAGGAAGCCACCGATGCGGTCAAGGCGAAGATCTTCACCAAGATCGGACGCGAGATGATCGTCTGCATCAAGGAGGGCGGTCCCGACCCGAACAACAACGCCAAGCTGCGCGATCTGATCGCCAAGGCAAAGTCCAACAACGTGCCGAACGACAACATCGACCGTCTCATCAAGAAAGCATCCGGCGAGGGCAGCAAGGCAAACTATGAGTCTCTCGTATACGAGGGCTACGGTCCGTCGGGCGTGGCAGTCATCGTTGAGTGCTTGACTGACAATAAGAACCGCACTGCCGGCGATATTCGTCACTACTTTGACAAGTACGGCGGAAATCTGGGTACCACAGGCTGCGTATCCTTCATGTTCTCCGACAAGGGTATCATCGTCTGCGAGAATACCGGCATCGACGAGGACAAGGCGATGGAGGACTGCTTCGACTGCGGCGGCGACGACCTGACCGTAGAGGAGGACGTTATCACCATGGAGTGCGATCCCACGCAGGTTCATGCGATGCGCGAGGCGCTCACCGCCAAGGGCTACAACGTTCTTTCTGCCGAGGCGGAGAAGATTCCGTCCACCTACACCAAGCTCGATGACGAGGATGCCATCAAGAAAATGAACACACTTCTCGATATGCTCGAAGAAAACGACGATGTACAGAACGTATATCACAACTGGGAAATGCCTGAAGACGAGGATTGACAACACAGGAGGACTGACATCATGAAGAGCACAGGAATTTTCAGACGCATCGACACACTCGGCAGATTTGTGTTGCCCAAGGAGCTGCGAAAGAGCCTTGACATTAACCAGAATGACTATCTCCAGATTTTTCTTGAGGGTGACACGATCATCCTCAAGAAGAGCCAGCTGAGCTGCGTACTCTGCGGCAACACGGATGATCTCGTGGATTACCGCGACAAGAAGATCTGCCGCAACTGCCTCAACGAACTCAGCAAGCTCTAAAAATCCAAAAAGACTGCCCGCGGGCAGTCTTTTTTATGTCTCTCCGATCAGATGATCTCCCTCTGCCGCCGTGATCCGCACTGTCCGGATACATCCGCGCCAGTCCGCGCCGCCGGCATCCGGCACACGCACGGCGATGTAATTTTCCGCATGTCCCTGATGAAATCCGGTGCCGCGCTCCCGCTCAAACAGGACGGTCAGGTCACGCCCGATGCAGGATCGCAGGAACGCCGCATGCAGTTCCGCGCCGAGCGCGGAAAGCTCGTCGGCACGCGCTTTTTTCACAGCTTCCGGGATCTGGCAGGGGAGCTCTGCCGCCTTTGTCCCCGGACGCCGGGAATAGCGGAACACATGCATCTGCGCGAATCCCACGCGCCTGACAAATGCCATCGTTTCGGCGTGATCTGCGTCCGTTTCACCCGGAAAGCCGACCATAATATCCGTTGTCACAGCCGCATCGGGGAAATGCGCCCGCACGGTATCGACGAGCTGCGCAAATTCCGCCGTGGTGTAATGCCGGTGCATCGCGTGCAGGATCCGGTCACAGCCGCTTTGCACGGCAATGTGGAACTGCGGGCAGAGCGCCGGGATGCGGCTCAGCCGTGTGAGCACCGGTTCCGTCAGTCCGTCCGGTTCGAGCGAACCGAGCCGAACACGCGGAAACCCCGCATCTGCGCAGATTCTGACGGCATCGGCAAGATCTGCCCCCGCATCCTCCCAGCAGGCGAGATTGATCCCACAGAGGACGATTTCCCGGAATCCCGCCGCATAGAGCCGCGCCGCCTCCTCACGGATACCGGCGGCGCTCCGCGACCGGCACCGCCCCCGTGCGTAGGGGATGATGCAGTAGGTGCAGAACCGGTCGCAGCCGTCCTGGATCTTCAGGAACGCCCGCGTGTGCATCGCATCCGCACCCTGCGGAAGCGTCTCAAAGGCATCGCCGCGCCCGTGCGGCTCGATCAGGGAACGTCGTTCGGGGTGCAGGAAATGCGACTCCAAAATGTCAGGCAGCGCCCCGCGGCGCTTGGTGCCGAGGAGGATGTCTGCATCGGTCAGCTTTGCGGCATCCTCCGGGAACGCCTGCACATAGCATCCGGTCAGGACGATGACCGCATGGGGTGCGGCAGTCCGCAGGCGCCGGAGCATCCGGAGCATCCGGGAATCGCCTGATGCCGTGACGGTGCAGGAGTTGAGGACGATCACATCCGCCTGTTCCGGTGCGTCCGTGCGGGCATAGCCGTGCGCCTGCAAAAGCGCTGCCATGCTGTCCGTTTCAATCGCATTGACCTTGCATCCAAGTGTCCCGAAATACGCCTTCATCCGGTTTTCCTCCTTTTGCAGAATGTATAAATAATGCCATAAATGCGTGATTTTTATCACATTCCAATATCAGCTTGTATAAAAAAATGAAAGTCCCACTTTCTCTATTATACCAAAACGCCGAAAATATTGCAAGCCCCTTGACATTAAAATGGTTTCGTGGTATGCTATAGGTGCGGTAGAAAAAACCGTACACAAGGAAAAAAGAAAGGGCACCCCGAAAAGCAGAGTTCGGAGGCGCCCGAACAAACGCAAGGAGGTATTTGTATGACAACAACTACTGTACGTCTGAGCCAGATCGATGATGTAAAAAATTTCGTAAACACCATCATGCGCTTCGATTTTGACATCGACCTCAAGTCCGGAAGATATGCTGTTGACGCAAAGTCCATCATGGGTATCTTCAGCCCGGATCTGTCCAAGCCGATCGAGCTGATCGCACACACTGAGGACGCTGAGAAGCTGTTCGAGGCAATTGACGCTTACATCGTAAAGTAAGCTGCAAGGTTTTGATTTAGAGAAAAACGGATGTTTTGCAAAGAAGCCGGACTTCCTGCGGGGGAGTCCGGCTGGTTTTGTTTTGCCTAGCTGAACAGCACATGCCGTACCTTCCCCCAAGCCGCACGGAACGATATGCGCGGCACATCTGCCGCTGCGCAGAGCGCACTTTGCGCGAGCAGCGTCTCCCCGCGGTAGAAGTAGACTGTCCCGACCTGCTCGCCCCGCCGGACCGGTGCCTGCCGGTATTCCGGGAGCACGGTCACGGACGTCAGCTCGGCGGATTTTGGCACGGCAAGCACCGGCAGGTGTGATAATTCCAGCAAAACCGCCTGCTCCGTCCCGCCGCGGATTTTCAGGGGCACGAGGAATTCCTCCGCATACCCCGGCGCGGCGAGCTTGTTCCCGGTGAATCCCTCCCGCAGGAGGGATTTGGCACGGCTGAACCGTTCGTCGGGATCCGTGCAGTTCAGGACGATTGCCGCGCAGACAAGCCCGTTTTTCTCCGCCGCCGCGATCAGGGAATACCGCCTGCCGGCGTGCGATGCCTTCAGTCCGCGGCATCCGTCAAGTGTGCGCGTGAGCGTGTTCTCGTTGACAAGCTCCGCCGCGCCGTCCTTGACGAATGTCCGCCACGTCGTCACATAGGGCGTGAGCTGCGGCGTGCGCAGGACGGCACAGGCGAGCCGTCCGAGATCCTGCGCAGTCGTGCAGGATGCGGGATCATCAAAGCCCTGCGGTGTGGTGAAGCGCGTGTCACGCATCCCGAGGTCGAAGGCGGCGGCGTTCATGTCCATGACGAACTGCGCTGCATCCCCGGAAACGGCATCCGCCAGAACCGCCGCGGCATCGTTCGCATTCCCGACCAGCAGCGACAGCAGCAGCTCATCCACGGTCATCCGGTCACCCGGCTCCAGCCACACGACCGCGCCCTGCATCCCGCGCACACTTTCGCCAGCCGTGAGTACCGTATCCGGCGCAAGCTCGCCCCGCTGTATCGCCTGTGCGGTCAGATACGCCGTCATGAGCTTGGCAAGGCTCCCCGGTTCGACACGCAGATCGGCATGTTCTTCATGCAGGACACAGCCGGTATTTGCCTCGGTCAGGAGCACGGGAATCTCCGCTTCTGCCCCCGCCCGCAGCGGGGTGAGGAGGCAGAGCAGCAGCATCGTCACAAGAATCGCAAACCAGTTTCGCATAGGGATCTCCTTTCCTTTTGGAAATTTGTATGCACCGTCGCCGGAAATTAGAGATCCTGTGCAGAAAGAACGTCAAAAGAACTAAATTTCTGGAATCAGAATTGTCTGCTTTTCACAATTTTGTGGATAGATACCACAATACACTTGCAAAAATTCCGGTTTTATAGTATGATAGATATGTATACTGATAACTTTTTGGAGGCGCAAAAATCATGGCAGTTACACTGAACACAAGCTACCTCGGCAGCTTTATCACCGAGGAGGATATGGCGGGCATCAAGCCCCAGATCGAAACCGCGGCGAAAATGCTCCATGACCGCAATGGTCTCGGCAGCGATTTCCTCGGCTGGCTGAATCTTCCGACCGATTACGACAAGGAAGAATTTGCACGCATCAAGGCGGCAGCCAAGAAGATCCAGGGCAATTCCGAGGTGCTGATTGTGATCGGCATCGGCGGATCCTATCTCGGCGCACGCGCTGCGATCGAGTTCCTCAAGAGCCCGTTCTACAACAACATGAAGAAGAACACCCCGGATATCTACTACGTCGGCAACAACATCAACCCGACCTACCTCAATGAAGTGATTTCCATCTGCGAGGGCAGAGACATTTCCGTGAATGTCATCTCCAAGTCCGGCACCACTACCGAGCCCGCACTGGCTTTCCGCGTATTCAAGAAGCTGGTTGAGGACAAGTACGGCAAGGAGGAGGCTAAGAATCACATCTTCGCCACCACCGACAAGGCAAAGGGCACCCTCAAGGAGCTCTCTGATACCGAGGGCTATGAGACCTTCGTCGTTCCGGACGATGTCGGCGGCAGATTCTCCGTTCTGACGGCAGTAGGTCTGCTCCCGATCGCTGTGGCAGGCTGCGACATTGACAAGCTCATGGAGGGCGCAGCAAAGGCACAGAAGGATTATACCGCTGATTTCGACAGCAACGACTGCTACAAGTATGCTGCCATCCGCAACATCTTCTACCGCAAGGGCAAGGCTGCCGAGATGCTGGTTGCTTACGACCCGGCATTTGCGATGATGAACGAGTGGTACAAGCAGCTCTTCGGCGAGTCCGAGGGCAAGGACAACAAGGGTCTGCTCCCGACGTCCGTGATCTTCTCGACCGATCTGCACTCCATGGGTCAGTACATCCAGCAGGGTGCGCGTCTCATGTTCGAGACAGTCGTTGACATCAAGAAGCCGAAGCAGGACTTCTTCCTCGAGAAGGACGAGGCAAACCTCGACGGTCTGAATTTCCTCTGCGGTCAGAACATGTCCGTTGTTAACCGCAAGGCACAGGAGGGCACCATCCTCGCACATACCGAGGGCGGCGTTCCGCAGATCCTGCTCGAGCTGGCAGACTGCACGGAGTTCTCTCTGGGTTATCTGATCTACTTCTTCGAGAAGGCATGTGCTGTTTCCGGCTACACCCTGGGCGTGAACCCGTTCAACCAGCCCGGCGTGGAGAGCTACAAGAAGAACATGTTCGCACTGCTCGGCAAGCCCGGTTATGAGGGCGCTAAGGCAGAGCTCGAAAAGAAGCTCGGTTACTAATCACATCACCAACGCCCGAAAGGGCTTTGAAAGGAGAAAAACACCATGATTAAACTCATCACAGGAAGAAAGGGCTCCGGCAAGACCAAGACCCTCATCGACCAGATCAACACCGCAGTTGCAGAGACCAACGGCTGCCTCGTTTGCGTCGAGAAGGGTGAGACCCTCCGCCGTTCCATCAGCTACAAGGTTCGCTGGGTCGGCGTAGAGCAGTTCGACATCGCGGGCTATGAGAATTTCTACGGTTTCCTCGCAGGTATGCTCGCAGGCAACTACGACATCAAGGAGATCTTCATCGACGGCATCCTGAAGATCGGCGGCGCTGACTTCGACGAGCTGGGCAACATGCTCGCAAAGCTCGACAAGCTCACCGGCAAGGATACCCTCGTAACCTTCACCGTATCTGCGGACAATGCAGAGCTCCCGGAGAGCGTTACCAAGTATCTGTAATTCAGATCAACTGCATGAATTTCCGAAAGCTGGGGCGCATCAGCCGCAGCTTTCGGCTATTTTTCCGAAAATGTTACAAAAGGGCTTGACAAATCGCTGAGTTTTCAGTATAATAGAATTTGTGATGCTATGCAAGGAGGTGTCTGTCCGTGAGGCTGGATATCAAACGCATCCTGAATGTTCCCGGCAGTAAAACCGATCTGGATTTCTGCGTATCCCAGGAGCGATTGGATGAAGTGAAGCATGTGATGTTCGCATCGCCTGTCAAGGTGCTGGGTGCGATCGAAAACCATGCGGGTCTTGTCACAATGGACATGGATATCACCTTTTCCCTGCATGTGACATGTGACCGCTGTCTCAAGGAGACGGTGCAGGATTTCGCTTATCATGAGGAACACACGGTGGTTCGCCGCGTGCAGTCTGAGGAGGAAGAGGAAAACTACATCATCGCAGAGGCAGAGAGCATCGATCCCGAGGAGATCGCACTGACCGATCTTCTGCTGGAGCTGCCAAGCAAAATGCTGTGCCGTGAGGACTGCAAGGGACTTTGCCCCGTGTGCGGCTGCGACAGAAACGAGACCGACTGCGGTCACGACGCTTGAGATCATCCCTGGCACAGTCAGGGTAATCCAGAAAATGAACCCCGGAGAAGGAGGTGCCAAAAATGGCAGTACCGAAGAGAAAAACATCCAAGGCAAGAAAGAACAAGAGACGCAGCGCTGTTTGGAAGCTGGAGGTTCCGGCTATGAGCAAGTGCGACCGCTGCGGCGCTTTCAAGGCTCCGCACAAGGTTTGCAAGAACTGCGGTTTCTATAAGGGCGTTGAGGTTCTGAAGATCGACGCTGAATAAGCAAGATTGCCGGGCGGAGAGAGGGTGACCTTTCTCCGCTTTTGATTTGCCCGCAGGGGCGGAAAGGATGCGACATGCATAAAATCGCCGTCACACTGACGCTGACGCTCATGCTGCTCGGAAGCTGTGGTGCGCCTAAGCAGATCGAACCGGTGCAGAGCACGGCTGTCCCGGAAACCGCCGAAACGACAGCCGCGCCGGAAATCGAGGAATACTCCGTGCTCCCCGATCCGCCTGCTCCGGATATGGAGGCGCCGGAGGATACGGAGGCGCCGCCGGCGGATCCTGTTATCGATGCCGCGCCGGAGGAGGGGCTGACCAATCCCCCTGCCCCCGGCATGGAGGATGCCGCACCGGAGGAGAATGTCGCGGAGACGGGCACCGTTCCCGCCATGCCGGACGGTCTGGATGTGCCGCCGATGCCGGATGTGAATTCCTGACAGACCAGTTTTTCAAAAGGAGGTGAGCCGTTGGTACCGATCACACAAGTCAATCCCGGATCTCCTGCGGAAAAAGCGGGAATATCCCCCGGCGAACGGCTCGTTTCCATCAACGGGCACAGGGTGCGGGATGTGCTGGATTACATGTTCTATGCCGCCGAAACACAGGTGACGCTCGTCATTGAAAATGACGGTACGGAGCGCGAAATCCGCATTGAAAAGGACGAGTACGACGACATCGGGCTGGAATTCGAGAGCTTTCTCATGGACAAGAAGCAGTCCTGCCGCAACAAATGCGTGTTCTGCTTCATCGACCAGCTCCCGCCCGGGATGCGCGAAACGCTCTACTTCAAGGACGACGATGCCCGTCTTTCATTTTTGCAGGGCAACTACGTCACGCTCACCAACATGACGCAGGAGGACGTGGACCGTATCATCGAGATGCATCTCGGCATCAATGTCTCCGTCCACACGACCAACCCGGAATTGCGCTGCAAGATGATGCAGAACCGCTTCGCCGGGGAAAAGCTCGATTTCCTGTGGCAGATGGCACGCGCCGGGATCCAGCTCAACTGCCAGATCGTGCTCTGTCCGGGGCTCAACGACGGCGCGGAGCTCGAACGCACGCTCACCGACCTCGGCAGCATGCTCCCGCATCTGACCAGCGTCGCGATCGTGCCGCTGGGCGTGACCAAGTACCGCGAGGGGCTCTATCCGCTGACGACCTTCACGCCGCAGACCGCCGCCGATGCGCTCGACATCATCGAACGCTATCAGGCGCAGTTTATGGAGCGCCACGGCACGCGGGCGGTGTTCCCGTCGGATGAGTTCTTCCTGCTCGCGGGGCGTGAGATCCCGGATGCGGCGTACTATGAGGAGTATCCCCAGTACGAGAACGGTGTCGGGATGCTCCGATCGCTCGCGGATGAGTTCCACGATGCGCTGGAATGTGCAGACCCTCTGGAAGCCCCCAGAAAGGTCACCATCGCCACGGGACGCTCACCCTATGAATTCCTGCACGACCTCACACGAGAGGCGGAGAACGCCTTTGGCGGGCTTACAGTGCAGGTCGTACCGATTCGGAATGATTTCTTCGGAGAGACGATCACCGTCACGGGGCTCATCACCGGGCAGGATCTCATCGCACAGCTCAAAGACCGGGAGATCGGGGACGAGCTGCTGCTCTCGACAGCGATGATCCGCCGCGACAGCGACGTATTCCTCGACGATGTCACCATCGGACAGGTCGAGGAGGCATTGCACACGAAAATCCGCATCGTGGCAAACGACGGCTGGGAGTTTCTGGATGCCATTCTCGGTGTCGTGATCTAGGAGGGCATATGGGGGAGATGCAGATCAGCACCGCCGCGGTCATTGCCATGGGCATCGCGGCGGCATGGGGGTTCCTGCTGCCTGCCGTGCTCTGGATTATCTGGCGCAGGAAAACCGGCGCTTCCTGGATCCCGCTGCTTGCGGGCTTGCTGGGATTCCTCGTCATCGGCGCGGTGCGCGGCATGTTTCGTGTGATCTTCCTGCGCGATGCGCAGTCCGTGCCCATGCTCTACTACACGATGCAGGCGGTGCTCGCCGGCGTTACCGAGGAGGGCGGCAAGTACCTCGTGATGCGCTATGCCATCCCGCAGCGCGACCATTACCGTGATTCGATCTCCTACGGCATCGGGCACAGCGCCGTGGAGCATTATGCCGCCGGCAGCGGCTCGCTCATGCTGTACGGCTTTGCCGCTGCGCTGTGCTACCGGATCGGGGGCATGGATGCCTTCTCGCCGGGCGGTACGGGAGCGTTCCTCATGGAGGGACTCGACAAGGCGGGGATTTCGGAGGTTCTCCGGAGTGTCTCGGAGAATACCGTCTTTTCCTGCATCCGCGGGATGCTGGAGGCTCTGCCCGTGCTGCACATCTGCTGTTCCGTGCTGGTGTTCACCGCCGTGCATTATGACAGCAGTCCGAAATGGCTCCTTGCCGCGGTCGGGCTGCATACACTGATCGATGTGGTCGGCGGGTTTTACCTTGCCGGACATATCACGCATACCGAAGCCAATGTACTGGAGCTGCTGTTCGACGCAGGGCTGATCTACCTGACCTGGCGTGTCTGGCAGCATCACCGGAGGGATGCAATATGGGACGTAAAAAATGGCTGACCTGGCTCCTTGCCGCTGCATTGCTCGCACTTCCGGGCTGCGGGAAAGCACAGGAGCAGGATGAGAAACCCGAAATCCTCGTGACACTCACCGACCCGCCGACCGAACCGCCCACCACCGAACCCACGACCGAGCCGACCACGGAGCCTGTGCTCGTGCGTGTGGAGGATCCCCTGCAAACGCCGCATATCTTCTTCCACTCGCTGATTGTGGATCCGTCACTGGCGTTCGACAATGACGGGGAGGACGACGGGTATAATATCTACATGACCACCGTCCGCGAATTTGAGGAGATCCTGCGGCAGCTCTACGATAACGGCTATGTGATGGTGCGGGAGCATGACATTGCCGTGGAAACCGAGGACGGCTTTGAGCCGGGAGAAATCTGGCTCCCGGAGGGCAAAAAGCCGGTTATCATCTCACAGGATGATGTGAATTACTACGATTACATGCAGGGCGACGGCTTCGCGACACGTCTGGTGCTGCAAAACGGCAAGGTGCTCTGCGAGTACGAGGACAAGGGCAGGACTCTCACGGGCGCGTATGATCTGATCCCGATCCTGGATGCGTTCGTGGAGGAGCACCCGGATTTCTCCTTCAACGGAGCGCGTGCGGTGATCGCCGTGACGGGCTATTCCGGGGCGTTCGGCTACAAGGCGCTCGACGATCCCGCATCCCCGGACTATGAAGCCGAATGCCGGCAGGCGAAAGCCATTGCCGATGCCCTGCGGAAGAACGGATACGAGATCGCCTCACATTCCTACGGGCATATCAATTTCACGAAAAGCAGCTACAATTCCGTCGAACGGGACACCCTGCGCTGGGAGGAGCGCATCGGGAATGTGATCGGCGGGAGCGACATCCTGATCTATCCCTTCGGGGCGGACATCACCCATGATGTGTCGCTCAATTCCTACGAATATTCCTCCAAGTTCAGGCTGCTGTATGACCACGGGTTCCGGTATTATCTGCATGTGGACAATACCAATTCCGCGTGGATTCAGCTCAGCCGCCGCTATGTGCGGCAGGCGCGGCGCAATCTCGACGGCTTCCGGCTGTATCATTACCCGGAAAAGATGAAGGATCTGATGCAGGATCCCGAAGCCGTGCTCGACGACCGCCGCCCGCTTCCCGTTCCCAAGATCTGAAAGGAGACACCTATGCCATTACCAGTCGTAGCCGTTGTGGGCAGACCGAATGTCGGCAAGTCCACACTTTTCAACAAGCTCGTCGGTGCGCGTATCTCCATCGTGGAGGATACCCCCGGCGTGACCCGCGACCGCATCTATTCCAAGTGCGAGTGGCGCGGACACAAGTTCATGGTCGTTGATACCGGCGGTATCGAGCCCAAGGAGGACGACAAGATGCTCACGCTCATGCGCCAGCAGGCGGAGATTGCCATCTCCCATGCGGATGTTATCATCCTCGTGTGCGACGTGCGTGCGGGCGTGACGGCGAATGATTATTCCGTCGCGGATATGCTCCAGAAATCCGGCAAGCCCGTCATTCTCGCCGTCAACAAGTGCGACACCCTGGGCGAGGTGCCGATGGATGTGTATGAGTTCTACAATCTCGGACTCGGTGACCCGTTCCCGATTTCGTCCGTTCACGGTCACGGCACCGGCGATATGCTTGACGAGGTCATCAAGCTCTTCCCGGAGGAGGATATTGAGGATTACGAGGATACCGACATCAAGGTCGCTGTCATCGGCAAGCCGAATGCCGGCAAGTCTTCTCTCATCAACCGCATTGCGGGCGAGGAGCGCGTGATTGTTTCCGACATCGCCGGCACGACCCGTGATGCGACAGATACGATCATCGACCGCGAGGAGGGGCGGTTCGTGTTCATCGATACCGCCGGCATCCGCAGAAAGTCCAAGATCACCGAGAAGATCGAGCATTATTCCGTCCTGCGTGCCTATATGGCGGTAGACCGTGCAGACGTGTGCGTTATCATGATCGACGCGACGACGGGCTTCACCGAGCAGGATTCCAAGGTTGCGGGCTATGCCCATGAGCAGGGCAAGGGCTGCATCGTGGCGGTCAACAAGTGGGATGCGGTCGAGGACAAGAACGACAAGACCATGCAGGAATTCCGCAAGAAGCTGGAGAATGATTTCAGCTTCATGAGCTATGTGCCGTTCATCTTCATTTCCGCCAAGACCGGACAGCGCGTGGAAAAGCTGTTCGGCATGATTAAGAACGTTGCGGAGCAGAATGCGATGCGCGTCACGACCGGTATGCTCAACGATGTGCTGGCATATGCGGTTGCGAGAGTGCAGCCGCCGTCGGACAAGGGCAAGCGCCTGAAGATCTACTACATGACGCAGGCATCCACCAAGCCGCCGACATTCGTGTGCTTTGTGAACCGTGCCGATCTGTTCCATTTCTCGTACCAGCGCTATCTGGAGAACCAGATCCGTGAAACCTTTGGTCTGGAGGGCACACCGATTAAAATGATTGTCCGGGAACGCAACCGGAACGATGCATAAGGAGGCTTGCATATGCTGATTCTGGCAATTCTGCTCGCGCTGGTGCTGGGCTATCTCTGCGGCAGCTTCAATTCCGCCATCACGACCGTGCGGCTTCTGAAACACGAGGACGTGCGGGAATTCGGTTCCGGCAATGCGGGACTGACGAACACCCTGCGCTGCTTCGGCAAGCTCTGCGCCCTGCTGACGCTCATCGGTGATCTCACCAAGGGCGTGGTCGCGGTGCTGCTCAGTGAGCTTATCGCCAGGGCACTCACGGGCGGCACGGCGGATCTGTTCCTGATCGGCTGCTTTGCGGGTTTCGGCGCGGTGATCGGGCATGTATTTCCGCTGTACTACAGCTTCAAGGGCGGCAAGGGCGTGCTGGTGGGCGTGAGCATCTTTCTCGCGCTCGACTGGCGGATGTTCCTGATCCTGATCGGGATTTTCGCGGTTGTGCTGGCAGTCTCCAAATATGTGAGCCTGTCGTCCATCGTGGCGGCATCCTGTGCGCCGGTGGTGACATTCGTGCTCCAGATGTTTGCAGATGCCGGGAAGTGGCAGCTTTCGGACGTGCTGATCCATGCAGGTCTGATCTGCGGCATCGTGGCGGTCATCATCATCAGCCATCACGAGAACATCAAGCGCCTGAAAAACGGCACAGAACGCAAATTCGGAGAAAAGAAGGAACGGCAGTCATAAGCTGCCGTTCTTTTTGCGCTTTTTGGGGGGATGGCATGGGGTGCTGCCCCTGCATCTGCTCCCCTTTCCCTTTTGGGGAGGGGCATGGGTGTGGGGCGACAGCCCACAAGCGGGGTGCAGGGGGCGCAGCCCCCTGCATCTACGCCCCCTCCCCCTTGGGGGAGGGGGCTGGGGGTAGGGGTGGGCGCACCCAGTCTCCGTTTTCAACACGCAATTTTGTGCACTGTGCTGAAAATCCGGAAAACCCCTTGCTTTTTCTGCCAAACGTGGTAGAATAGAATTAGCACTCAAAGAGATAGAGTGATAGCACTCCGGCAAATCGGGTGCAAATCTGATAAGGAGGAACATATCATGACAATCAAACCCTTGTTTGACCAGGTACTCATTAAGATGACCGAGGCTGAGGAGACCACTAAGAGCGGTATCATCCTCGCTGCATCTGCACAGGAAAAGCCGCAGGTTGCTGAAGTCATCGCAGTGGGCGACGGCAAGTATGATGATAACGGCAAGCTCGTACCGATGATCGTAAAGGTTGGCGATAAGGTGCTGACCAGAAAGTACGGCGGCACAGATGTCAAGATCGACGGTGAGGAGTATACCCTCGTTGGTCAGGAGGACATTCTGGCGATCGTAACCGCATAACACCTGATTCAAATTGATTCTGAGAGAAGGAGAGTTTAGCTATGGCTAAGGATATTAAATACGGCGAGGACGCTCGCAAGGCTCTGCAGGCTGGTATCGACAAGCTCGCAGATACCGTCAAGATCACACTCGGACCGAAGGGCAGAAACGTTGTCCTCGACAAGAAGTTCGGCGCTCCGCTCATCACCAATGACGGCGTGACCATCGCAAAGGATATTGAGCTCGAGGATGCCTTCGAGAACATGGGCGCACAGCTCGTCAAGGAGGTCGCTACCAAGACCAATGACGCAGCCGGCGACGGTACCACCACCGCTACCCTGCTCGCACAGGCAATCATCCGCGAGGGTATGAAGAACATCGCAGCAGGCGCAAACCCGATGATCCTCAAGAAGGGTATCGCAAAGGCAGTCGATACCGCTGTGGAGACCATCAAGTCCAACTCCAAGCCGGTTGAGGGCAGCGCAGACATCGCAAGAGTCGGCACCGTTTCCTCCGCTGACGAGAATGTCGGCAAGCTGATCGCTGAGGCAATGGAGAAGGTAACCTCTGACGGCGTTATCACCATCGAGGAGAGCAAGACCGCTGAGACCTATTCCGAGGTCGTTGAGGGTATGCAGTTCGACCGCGGCTATATTTCGCCGTATATGGTAACGGACACAGAGAAAATGGAGGCTGTATACGACAATCCGTATATCCTCCTGACCGATAAGAAGATCGCATCCATCCAGGAGATCCTGCCGCTGCTTGAGCAGATCGTCAAGACGGGCGAGAAGCTGGTCATCATCGCAGAGGACATCGAGGGCGAGCCTGACCGGTGCTGAGGTCATCAGCTCGGATCTGGGTCTGGAGCTGAGCGAGACACAGATGAGTCAGCTTGGACGTGCGCGTCAGGTTGTCATCCAGAAGGAGAACACCATCATCGTTGACGGTGCAGGTGCATCTGAGGAGATCAAGGCAAGAGTGGGTCAGATCAAGAACCAGATCGAGAATGCAACATCCGATTTCGACCGCGAGAAGCTTCAGGAGAGACTGGCAAAGCTGTCCGGCGGTGTAGCCGTTATCAA
>ONEQ01000018.1 GCA_900316885.1 uncultured Eubacteriales bacterium
TACAAGTCATATCATCGTTCGAAAGAGAGGTAAAAAACATGACAAACGCAAAAAAAGTTAGCATTTCACAAGGCAATAGAAAAATGGGCGAAACAAAATTATTGTGGCATCTTCGACATGGCCACAGGTACCGGGAAAACATTGACCGGATTAGGAGCTCTTACCAAGTTATATAACGAAAAAAAGAATGCTCCCGGACGCATCGCTCCGGGAGTATTCTTATTATGCAATTGTAAACACATTAGGTGAACTTACCTGTGCATTGGTCACACACGCCTTTCGCTAAGGAGTTTTGAGATAATTCATAGCATTACTTTTCATAAGCACCACGACTTTCTGATGAGATTATCCATCAAACGTTCTCATAGGAGTGTACCTCCCTTTCCGAAAACCTGAATGCCTGCTATGTAAAGTTTCGCTGCCATGTTCATCCTTAGCATATCCGAAGCGCCGGCACTGAAACGAATGAGCGCACTCGGAATTTGACAGTTACGACGACTATCGCAGAATTGAAGTAAAGCTCATAAGCCTGTGGGAACGGAGCAGGGTGACAAACCTGACTCAAACGACTTCCCGAATCACTTACCTGCGACCGACGAAACCGTCAGCTGCTGTGATTCCATACTCTCCATGGGTTCCGCCTCCTTTGCAGGTCCCGGCACGTTCAGCAGTTCCTAACTGCAAGCGGGGAAAGCCCTGCGAATTTGCTTCCGCTTCCGGGAAGCATTTGCCAGATATCAGTACTGCAGTTCCTTTATCTTGATATTATTATACCACAGCTTTTGGCAAAAGTCAATAGTAATTTTCTATGTTTTGAGAGAATTATGTGACTTTGTAGGCATGACCAGTTTTGAATCTATCATTTTGTGCAGGTTGAAAGTGCATGTGAAAAGTCAGTGAAATGCCTGTGACAGGCTTATTTAACGATCACGCCGCCGTTGGTCCAGCCGACCTGCTTGGCAGTCACCCAATTATCCTCCGAGGTCTGCCAGATGTGGGGCGCGGGCTGGAGGGAGGTATCCGCGTAGGTCACAGGATACGCCGAGCCGGATTTCGCGTCGCGCGGGAGCTTGACATGCAATGTCAGGATGCCGCCGGTTTCCGTGGTGACGGACAGTCCGCTGGTCCAGGCGGTCCAGATGAAATGATTCTCGTCGCTGATGGAATGGATCGTCTCGATGGGCAGATTCTTGCTGTCTGCGGTATAGGTGCATCGGCTGTCGAGCTTCAGACCCCACTCGGAATAGGTGATGCCCGGATTCTTGTCCAGCGATACCAGCAGATCAACCGTATAATCGCTTGCCTTGAGCTGGTCGAGCGTCACCTCTGCGGTCTGCACGCTGACCTGGAGCTTGCCGGAAGCGGCACCGCCCTTGGTGGCGAGCTTGCTGTCGGATGCGGACTGGGCGGGCTTGTTCTCCGGCACCGTCGCGGCGGGCTTATCCTCCCGCACGGGCGCTGCCGCCGTGGTATCCTCCGTGAGATGCAGCTCACCGAGCTGATCGTCATCGGCACCGCCTGCCGGAGGCTCGACGATTCTGGACGGATCGACGGTCTCGGCGGCAGTCACCGGCTGCGGATCGCCGCTGACTGCCTGTACAGGCGCACTTGCAACGGTTGCGGCGGTTGCCGCAGTTTCGGTAGTATCATCGGCTTCGGTCGATGCGCCGGTGCTCTCCGTCTCGCTGCTTTCCCCGGCGGATTCGCTCTCTGCGGTCGTTTCCGCGAGTGTCTCGGTCACGGGCGTCTGCTGCGGCTGCTCGATCGTGCTCGGCGCACTTCCGCATCCGCCCAGAAGCAGCATACATGCGAGCAGAACGGCTGTATATCTGTGTTTCATAAATCCCTGATCTCCTTTTTACTTCTCAAAACGCATGGAAATATCAAAGCACTTCACGGAATGGGTCAGCGCACCGAGCGAGATGATGTCCACGCCGGTCTTCGCGATCTCCGCGATGTTCGCCTCGGTGACATTGCCGGAAGCCTCAAGCATGGCGCGGCCTGCGGTGATTTCCACAGCCTTGGTCATATCCGCGCAGCTCATGTTGTCGAGCATGATGATCTCGCAGCCGACGGACAATGCCTGCTCGAGCTCATCGAGATTGCGCACCTCGACCTCGATCTTGGTCATGTGACCGATTTTCCGGCGGAGCGCCGTTACTGCCGGCACGATGCCGCCGAATGCGTCGATGTGATTGTCCTTGAGCATCGCGCCCTCGGACAGGTTGTAGCGGTGATTGTAGCCGCCGCCCACGGTTACGGCATACTTCTGGAGCCGGCGCAGACCGGGGAGGGTCTTGCGGGTGTCAGTAATCTTGGCGTTGGTGCCGCGAACAAGCTCCACGCAGTGATTGGTCGCGGTCGCGATGCCGGACATGTGCTGGAGGATGTTCAGCGCCGTGCGCTCGCCCTTGAGAAGGGTTTTCGTATCACCCTCGAATCTGGCGATAATATCGCCCTTCTTGACCTTTGTGCCGTCGGTCAGGCTCTCGGTGAAGGTCACCCCGCCGCCGATGAGATCAAACACGCGTCTGGCGATCTCGATGCCGCAGAGCACGCCGTCATCCTTGGCGATGTAATAGGACTTGGAGGTATGCCCGTCCGGAATCAGATAATCCGTCGTCACATCGACATAGTGAATATCCTCCTCCAGCGCGGTGTTGATGATGCCGTCGATGTAGCTTTGCAGAAGCTGCATGTTATTCTCCTTTCTCCTCGACCAGCGCCTCGTTCAGGATGAGGAACGCGATGGTCGCCGTGGAGCGTGCCTCCACGTAGTCGGAATTGATCTTGTATCTGCCGTCCTCGAGCTCATGCAGGAGCTCGCAGACCTTGGAGAAATTCTCCTGGATCTTCTGCGCATTCGGGCGGACGAAATAGCTTTCCTGCAAAATATGGCGGAGCTGTGTTCTCACGCCGTGCGGAACCGGCTCTGCGCCCTCGCAGAGGTCGAATGTGTTCTCCTCGAAGCGGGATTCACCGAGATGCTGCATTTTTTTGGTAATATCCTCCGCAGCATGGCGGGAGAAAACCAGCGCCTCGAGCAGCGAATTGGACGCAAGGCGGTTGTTGCCGTGAACACCCGTATTCGAGCACTCGCCGCAGGCATACAGCCCCGGCACACGGGTGCGGGAATGTGCATCGACCTGGATGCCGCCCATGAGATAATGCTGGCACGGGTAGATCGGGATGCGGTCTTTCGTCATATCATAGCCCTGCTCGAGCAGGTTGTGATAGATCATCGGGAAGCGGTTCTTGACCTCCTCGGGATCCTTGTGCGAAATGTCGAGGTAGAATTCATCGGATCCGGTGCGGCGGCTTTCGAGCACGATCGCATTGGAAACGACGTCGCGGGGTGCCAGCTCCAGACGGTCGTCATAGCGCTGCATGAAGCGCTCACCGTCGCAGTTGAGCAGATACGCGCCCTCTCCGCGGACAGCCTCGGAGATGAGGAAACACTCGCGGGTATGGCGGTTGTTGAACGCGGTCGGGTGGAACTGGATGAGCGACAGCCCGCGGATCATCGCGCCCATGTTATAGGCGAACATGATGCCGTCGCCGGTCGCGATCGCGGAATTGGTCGTAAACTCGTAGACTCTGCCGATGCCGCCGGTTGCCATGATGAAGAAGTGGGAGTTGACAGTCTCGTACTGCTCGTCATGGAGCAAAAGCGCGGAGAAGCCTGTCCGGGTCTTCTTCACGTCGCAGAGGAGCGTATTCTCGCGCACCTCCACATTGGGGAGCGTCTGGACGTAGGCGAGGAGCTTTTCAGCGATCTCGCGTCCGGTGGCATCCTTATGGTGGAAGATGCGACGGCGGGAATGACCGCCCTCAAGGGTGCGGTGATAGTCGCCGTCCTCCTGCTTGTCGAAGTCCACGCCGAGCTCGATGATGTGCCCGATGTCCTGCGCGGCTTCCTCCACGAGCATGTGGACGGTCTTGTGGTTGTTCTGGAAACCGCCGGCGATATAGGTGTCGTTCTCGTGGAGCGAGGTCTTGTCCTCCGGCGAATTGTACACGCCCGCGATGCCGCCCTGTGCAAGTGCGGTATTGCAAAGCCCCAGCTCACGCTTGGTGAGTAGGAGCACCTTCGCATCACTGGGAAGGTTGATGGCAGCGTAAAGACCGGCAGCACCCGCGCCGGCGATGATAATGTCATAGTTCATAAATATATCTCTCCTTAATCCCCGAAAGCCCATCAGGATGGGGTCAAGGGGATCACATCCCCTTGCGGGGTGCAGGGGCAGCGCCCCTGCTGGGGGTCAGGGGGCAAAGCCCCCTAAGCGGGCGTAAGCCCGCAAAAAATCACTCGAAGCTGACCGGACTGATCTGCCAGATCTCGGACGCATACTGCGCAATGGTTCTGTCAGAGCTGAACTTGCCGGCGTGGCAGATGTTGTGCCACTGCTTCCTGGCAAATGCCATGCGGTCTGCCTTGTAGTCGCGCAGCGCATCGAGCTTGCGGTCGCAGTAGCTCTGGAGATCGCCCAGTACATAGTAATGATCCGGCACATGCCAGCTTGCGCCCTCGGTCAGGGCATCATAGAGCTCGCGGACATTTTCATCGTCCACTAAGGTGCCGTCCATCAAAGTCTGTACAACCTTGCGGAGCTTGTCGTTCTCGGCAAGCACGCGGCGGGGATCATACTCATCCCAGATCTCCTTGAGCTCCTCGACTCTCGCGCCGAAGATATAGTTGTTCTCCTCGCCTGCCTCCTGCACGATCTCGACGTTTGCGCCGTCAAACGTGCCGAGCGTTACCGCGCCGTTGAGCATGAGCTTCATGTTGCCCGTGCCGGAAGCCTCGGTGCCTGCCGTACTGATCTGCTCGGAGATGTCAGCCGCAGCAACCAGCTTTTCGGCGTAGGATACGTTGTAATCGGTCACGAAGTACACCTTGATCTTATCGGAAACCTCCGGGTCGGCGTCGATCATCTCCGCGATGGAGTTGATATACTTGATGATGGCTTTCGCACGCTTGTAGCCCGGTGCCGCCTTTGCGCCGAAGATGAATGCCACCGGCGGGAGCTCGCCCGCGTTGATGCTGCCGTCCTTGATGCCGTAATACAGGTACAGGATCGAGAATGCATTCAGAAGCTGACGCTTGTACTCATGCAGACGCTTGATCTGGATGTCGAATACGGCATCGGGGTCGATCGGAATATAGCGCCCGCCCTCTTTTTTCGCCATGAAATCGACAAGCTGCTGCTTCTTGCCCTGCTTGATGGCAATGAAGCGGTTCAGCACGTTCTCGTCGTCGGCGAACTTGTCCAGCTCGGTGAGCTTATCGAGGTTCGTCTTCCACTCGTCCGAGCCGAGCAGCTCGGTCAGAAGTGCGGAGAGCTCGCGGTTGCACAGGGAAAGCCATCGTCTCTGCGTGATGCCGTTGGTCTTGTTCTGGAATCGCTCCGGATAGAACTTGTACCAGTCTGCCAGTGCGGTATCCTTCAGAATCTGCGTGTGAATCTCGGCAACACCGTTGACATACTGTCCCATGAAGATGGCAAGATGCGCCATGTGAACCATGCCGTCCTTCACGATGCGCATACGCTTGATCTCGTCGCGGGAGGCATTCTTCCGGTACAGCTCGGCAATGAGCGCTTCGTTCAGGCGCACGATGATCCGGTATACATCCGGGAGCAGCTCCTCGATGAGGGGACCCCACCACTTTTCGAGCGCCTCTGCCATGATGGTGTGGTTCGTGTAGCGGAAGATCCGCTTTGCGGTTTCAAGCGCTTTTTCAAAGGATGCCCCCTGCTCCATGAGCAGACGCATCAGCTCCGGTATGGAAATAACCGGATGCGTGTCATTGAGCTGGATTGCCGTGCTTTCGGCAAGCTCGTCGCAGTAGGTGTTAATGTCGCCGCCGCCTTCCAGATATGCCGGCAGGTCACGCAGGATGTCCTGCAGGGACGCAGAGCTGAAGAAATACTCCTGCTGGAGACGGAGCTTCTTGCCCTCGTTGGTGTCGTCATTCGGGTACAGGCAGCGGGAGATGTTCTCCGCATAGATCTGCTCGGCGCATGCCTCCAGATACTTCTGGTCGTTGAAGGTGTGGAAATCGAACTCCTTGACCGGCTCTGCCTGCCAGAGACGCAGGGTGCCGATATTTTTCGTGCCGTAGCCGATGACAGGCATGTCATACGGAACCGCCTTGACGGTCATGGTGCTGTACTTGACGAGCACCGTCTCGTCATCGCGGCGGACGCTCCATGCATCACCGAATCTCGTCCAGTCGTCGGCAGTCTCACACTGGTAGCCGTCCTTGAATTCCTGCTTGAACAGACCGTACTTGTAGCGGATGCCGTAGCCGTCGAGCGGCAGATTCAGCGTCGCTGCGGAATCGAGGAAGCAGGCGGCGAGTCTGCCCAGACCGCCGTTGCCGAGCGCGGCATCCTCGATCTCCTCCATTTTGGTCAGAGAGGTGCCCAGCTCGTTGAGTGCCGCCTCAACCTCGTCGTAAATGCCGAGACACAGCAGATTATTGAAGATGCTGCGTCCCATCAGGAACTCCATCGAGAGATAGTACGCACGTCTGCCGGACGCATGGGCATTGCGGGAATCCTCCCAGTCCTCCTGCATGAGCGTCATGACCATCTCACCGACTGCATTGTGCAGCTCCTGCGGCGTCAGGTCTGCGGCGTTCTTGGAAAGTGTGCCTTTCAGGTAATTCAGAAATGTGTCCTTTTTAAAGTCCATCGTTTATGCCTCCTCTGTCTTTTTTCTGCGTGTATAGGTGCGCTTGGGCTTGGATTCTGCGGTCGGCTCCGTCTTCTTGCGGCGGGTGTAGGTGCGCCGGGGCTTTGCAGCCGCTTCCGTTTTCGGCTCGTCCATGGGGATTTCGAGCTGTCCGGGCAGCGCCTCCTCGACGGCTGCCGCCGATACGGTCACGGTCGGCTGTGCGGGGGGCTCGATCTTCTTGCGGGAATACGGACGGCGCGGTTTCTTGGGCTTTTCCGGATCCGGCTTAGGCTCGGGCTTGATGACCTCCGGTGCGGGGGGCTCGACCGATCTGCCGTAGACGCGGTTCAGCTTGCGGATCTCCTTGGCAAGCTCCGGGGTGAAGTCCTCCATCTCCGTGCGGAACATCCAGTTGCCGCCGAGGGTCGAGGGCGTATTCATGCGGGCGGAGCGCTCCGAATGGAGGAAATCCTGCATCTGTGCGATGGCGGTATCCGCGATGCTTGCCCAGCATGCCGCAACCATCTCATCCGGAATCTGCTGTTTCTTGCAGCGCAGGTAATTTTTCGCATACTTGACGGTTTTCTTGTTGGATGCCGCCAGCCAGCCCTTGAGCGTCTCGTTGTCATGCGTGCCGGTGTAGCAGACGCAGTGCGGGGTTCTGAAATTATGCGGCAGATGCTCGTTCTTCGGGTCGGAATCGAACGCGAACTGGAGCACCTTCATGCCCAGATAGCCCACGGCATCGAGCATCTTGCGCACGCCGGGGGTGATGAAGCCCAGATCCTCCGCGATGATGCGCAGATCACCGAGCTCACGCTGTGCGGTCTGGAAGAGCTGCTTGTTCGGTCCCTTGCGCCACTGACCCTCGGTGGCATCGGGATTGCCGAAGGGGATGGCGTAATAGCTTTCAAAGCCGCGGAAATGGTCGATGCGCACCACATCATAGAGGGATGCGGCGTATTTCAGACGCGCAATCCACCACTCGTACTTGGTTTTCTTGTGATAGTCCCAGTCATAGAGGGGATTGCCCCAGAGCTGACCGGTCGGGGAGAAGGCATCGGGCGGGCAGCCGGCAACCTCAACCGGCTTCTTGTCCTTATCGAGGGCAAACAGCTCCGGATGGCACCAGACATCCGCACTGTCATAGGCAACGTAGATCGGCATATCACCGATGATCTCGACCTGATTGTCGTTGGCGTATTTCTTCAGTGCATTCCACTGCTGCACGAAAATGAACTGGATAAAGCTGTAAAGCTCGATCTCGTCGGAAAGGCGGGTTCTTGCCTCCTCGATCGCCTTGGCATCGCGCATGGCGAGGGGGGTCTCCCAGGTATCCCAGGATGCGCCCTTGTGCTCATCCTTGAGCGCCATAAAGAGGGCATAATCCGGCAGCCAGAACGCATTTGCCTTCTTGAAGCCGGTGTAGCCGCGCAGGGGCTTTTCCTGGAAGCGCTTGAAGGCGCGTCGCAGGACGGTGATATTCGTGCGGTAGAGCAGCTCATAGTCGATCTTGTCCGTCTCGCGCTGCCAGAGCTTGGAGGCGTAGTCCTCATGGTCAAGGAGTCCCAGCTCCTCAAGTGCCGCAAAGTCGATGAAATAGGGGTTTCCCGCGTAAACCGAGAAGCTCTGATAGGGCGAATCGCCGTAGCTGGTCGGAGAGAGGGGAAGGATCTGCCAGTATGCCGTTTCGCTCATGTGCAGAAAATCCACAAAGTCATATGCCGATCTTCCCATCCTGCCGATGCCGCAGCGGGAGGGTAGGCTGGAAATGTGCAGTAAAATGCCACTTTTTCTCATGGTAAAATGTCCTCCTGTTATGTGAAGTAAGACGGTCTGATTTTAGATTATACCCTTTATTATAACACACTTCCGGTACAGATACAAGAGGTTTTTGCGTTTTTTGGCGGAATGTTGCATTTTCTCTGCGTGATTTCGTACAATGCAACAGGAAAAGCCGGAAGGGGCTTGCAGGAACCGGAATATTGTGGTATAATAGTATCATTCGCTTTCGGGCATCTCTCAAACTGCCTTGTGAGGCAGCCATGATACTTTCATACAAGGGGGAATTTCCATGAAATTCAATCAACTGACAGCATTTCTCTGCACCGCAGCCATGCTCGGTGCCTGTGCGCCGGCTGCTGCCGCTCCTATGACAGTCTGTGCGGCTGACGAATTGCAGACCTCCGCTGCTACCTCCGGCGTCTGCGGCGACAACCTGACGTGGGAATATAACCGCACCACCCATTCCCTGAACATCCGCGGAACCGGTCCGATGTACAGCTGGGATAAAATCGACGATATTCCTTGGTGGCAGTGCTACCTGTATTACGGCTCGGCACCCGCCTCTGTCAACATCAGCTCCGGTGTCACCAGCATCGGAAAGCTCGCATTTGCAGGTCATGCGGATATTGACAGCATCAAGATTCCCGATACCGTAACGAGCATCGGTGAGTGCGCATTCCTCGGCTGCACCGATCTGACCTCTGTCACCATTCCCAAAAGTGTGACCGAATGGGGTCCCAGCTGCTTCTATAAGTGCAGCAGCCTGCGCTCCATCACGTTTGAGGACGGACTGACCACCATCGGTGAGTGTGCCTTCATGGCATGTACGTCCATTGAGAAGGTCACGATCCCCGCCAGCGTCACCAAGGTCGGAACCGGTGCGTTCTTGCTTTGCAGCGGTCTGACCGGCGTGGAGGTCTCTCCGGATAATACCGCCTATTCCAGCGTGGACGGCATCCTGTTCTCCAAGAACCAGAACGTGCTGATCTATTACCCGAACAAAGCCGGTGCCTCCTATGTCATCCCGGATACGGTGCTCGGCATTTCGGGCTTTGCGTTCTCCGACTGCACCCAGCTCAAGGATGTCACGATCCCCCCGCAGGTCATTCTGATCGGAGAAGGTTGCTTTTCCTCGGTCAGCGAAACGGGCAGCCAGATCACCCCGCGCAAGGATCTGACCCTCCATGTGGCGGAGGGCTCAAAGGCGGAAAGCTATGCCAAGGAGAACAATCTGACCTACCAGGCATCAGCCGCAAAGGGACCTATCACCACCCAGCCGAAGGTCGATCCCTATACCCTCGGTGATCCCACCGGCGACGGCAGCATCAACGCCGAGGACGCAACGATGATTCTGGTCGCAGCCGCCAGAATCGGTACCGGCGGCGAGTCCGGACTGACAAGCCAGGAATTTGCTGCTGCGGATATTGATTCCAACAATGCCATCAACGCGATGGACGCTACAGCCATTCTCCGCTTTGCCGCAGCCATGGGAACCGGAACCGCTTCCGATATTCGGGACTATACCTGATACAAACCAAGCCGCATCCTCACGGATGCGGCTTTTGGCTTTCCCAAAATGCGCTCCGGACTGTCTTCTGCACCCCTCTTGCAAATTTTTTGTAATATTTCACGGGATGCATGCACTAACCTGATAGAAAGCAAAATTTTCAATAAAAGGAGTTGAACAATATGAGTCAGGATTATTCACATTTATACGGTCAGCCAAGAACCCCGGCACCGCCGCAGGAGCCGGCAGATCCGCCCAAGCCGTTCGTTCTCAACAGCGGTGATGCGGAGCTTCCGCCGCCCAAGCCGTTCGTTCTCAACAGCGGTGATGCGGAGCTTCCGCCGCCCACACCCTTTGCCATGAACAGCGCCGACGTGATGCGCTCACCGGCACCGATGCCGCAGCCGCAGCCCTACCGCCCGGCACCGCCGCCAAAGCCCCGGCAGCCGTTCTCGCCGACCTCGCTGCTGCTGATCGCAGGCGTGGTATTCCTGTTCCTCGGCGGCGCCCTCGTCCTGAAGCAGACATGGGCATCACTCGCAGACAGCGTGCGCGCGGTCATTCTCCTGCTGTTCAGCATGATGTTCTTCGGCGCAAATGTGGTCGCCGAAAAAGTCTTCCGGCTGCCCAAGACCGGGCTTGCCTTCTACATCCTCGGCTGCGTCTTTCTGCCGCTGTCCGTCGCCGGAATCGGCACGTTCAAGCTGTTCGGTGAGTGGTTCTCCTACAGCGGAGACGGCAGCTGGCTGGTTTCCGCCGTTGTGACTGCCTGCGTCGCCGTGACGACCTGCATCGGCACCCGCAATTACAAGCAATTCGTCCTCGCCTGGATGAGTCTGGCGGCAACCGCCGCAACGGTGTTCTGTCTGACTGAATTTCTGGTGCATACCGGCGATCTTCCGGATACAGCAGCGGTATGCCTTGCCGGTCTGATTTACATTGCATTCAACGCGCTGTCCCTCGTCTGGACGGAATGGCGCCTCCGTACCAAGCCGGATTCCCCCTACGGCAAGGCAGCCTTCTGGTATCTGTACCCGCTGATGATGCTTTCCGCGCTGCTCATCCTGAGACTCGCCGTCAATTACGAGCAGGCGTCTCCCGTCATTCCCGCCATCCTTGAGCTGATCCTGTGCGCTGGCTTCTTCTACCCGCGCTTTGAACGCGGCGGTACCCATATCGGCGTCTTTGGCATGACCATCTGTCTTGCCGCGGTATCCTATTTCATGACCCGTGCAGCCGCCTTTGATGAGGTTCACAATATTTCCAAGTTTCTCTTTATCGTGACGGCTCCCGTGCCGGTACTGCTGAGCTTCCGGTCCGTCCCGAAGCTCCCCGATTCCCTGTGGAAAACGGCGAAGCTCATCGGCATGATCCTTGCTGTGCCGATGCTCCTGTTCTTTGGTCCTGCCGCCGCGCTCAACGGTGAGGTTGCCCAGCTGATCATGCTGGGGCTGATGTTCTTCATCAGCGTGATCCTCTTTGCGGTACGCAAGCCCGCGCATCTGCATGAGGATGCCGTGCCCTGCGCTCTACAGGCGGCACTCATCATCATGACTGCCTTCTGCGGCGCCTCCAGATCTGTCACGATCATGCCGCTGCTCCTCGTCATCGAAGCCGTCATGCTCGTACTCCAGGCACTCCTGAGCCGCAGGCTCTGGTGCTTTGTCCTCGCAGCCGGTGCGGCAGGCAGCATCATTGCCCTCAACGTCCCGCACAGCACCGTATGGCTCGTCTGGCTCGCAGCAGCCCTCACCCTTGGCTGCGTGATCTATGCGCATCTGATGCGCCGTCCGTTCCTCGAATCGTGCGCTGCATTGTGCTTCATCCCGGCAGTCCTGTCCGCGCTGTTCGGCACGCTCCTCTTAAAAGAGGGGATGATCTACCCGATTGCCTTCATTCTGGTTCTAGCAGCCATGACGCTGCTGTATCTGCTGGAGACGGTGGCATTTCCGGCGCATGAGCGCGTCAGGGTGACGCAGCTGTATCTGGAGATTGTCGCCGGCATCTTCGCACCGATCACCCTGCTGTACTGTCTCTTTGCCAAGTCCGATGCCCTGACGAACGGCTGGTTTTTCCTGCTGCTCCTGCTGCTGGGCGTGTATGTTGTGTGCTTCGTCCGAAAGCGCGTCAATCTGGCATCGATCCCGTTCCTGGTTCTGTTCTATGTCAACGCACGGCATCTCATCACCCAGCTCACCGGATTCCAGCTTACTGCATGGGGGATCCGCGCACCGGGCAGCATGGAAACGGATACGCTGGCAACTCTGTTCCAGATCGGCTGCAATATCCTGATGCTCGGCATTTTCGCCGTCATGGGACGCCTGTTCCTCAAGAAATTCTACGAGAAGGACACCGGCGTATTCCGGCTGGATTTCCCGCTTCTGACGGGTGTTCTGGTCATTATCAGCACCGTTGCGACGATCGACTGGTATCCGCTGATGCTGTTCTGCCTGTTCATGTGCGTGTATTCGCTGCTGTTCCTCGGCAGACTGCAAAACCGCTTCATCCCGGCACTGCTTGCCTCTCTGTTCGGCTGTCTGACGCTGCTGTGCCACAATATCTACGATCCCTTCGGACTGCTGGATATGCTCTCGGTGCTGAACATTCAGACGCTGCCGATCATGCTGTACCTGCTCCCGGAACACCTCTTCATCCTGTCGCTGCTGTTCATCCTGCCGGAGAAATTCCGCAGCGGCGTGCATACCGCACGTTTTGTGATGTACTGCATCACCATGGCAACACTGCTGGGCGCATCGATGTACTTCAAGAACGTAACGGATGCGCTGGTTCTGATGGGCTTCAGCTTCCTGATTATGGCAGGCAGCTTCATCCCGAAGCGTCTGCGCTGGTTCACGCTGGGCTTTGCGGTTCTGTTCGTCATGACGATCCGGCTCACCTGGTCGTTCTGGAAATCCCTGCACTGGGGCATCTATCTGTTCCTCGCAGGCATCCTGCTGATCGCAATTGCGTCGATCTACGAATACTCCGCACGCTATGCCCGCGAGCATCCGGATCAGCCCAAAAAGAAATTCCAGCTCTTTGCCACCTGGAAGTGGTAAAGGCAACCCCCGACGTTCCGCCGCCGGGGGTTTTGCTGTATCCGCCGTTCCTCACCAACTTGCACAAATACCCCGCCCGCCATAATGTGGAAATTTTACTTGACAAAGCCACAGTAATCGTTTATAATGGTATTACAGGATGCTTTTATGGATAAAAGCATAAAATCGTTAAAGTAAAAGGGAACCTCTAAAAAATTTTTAGAGGCTCCCTAAAAAAAGCAAAGGGGTAGATTCTATGGTAAAATGGCTCATTTTGGTGCTGTACCTGCTGGTCATGGTCGGCATCGGCATCTACTGTCACAGCAAGACGAAAAACGTCAGTGACTTCGTACTCGGCGGACGCAGCATCGGTCCTTGGTTCTCGGCATTCGCGTTCGGTACCTCGTATTTCTCCGCCGTCGTATTCATCGGCTATGCCGGTCAGTTCGGCTGGAAATACGGCATGTCCGCCGCATGGATCGGTCTGGGCAATGCGCTCATCGGTTCCCTTCTCGCGTGGATCATCCTCGGACGGCGCACCCGCACCATGACAAAGGAGCTCGACGCCACCACCATGCCGGAATTCTTCGAGAAGCGCTACGGCTCGAAGGCACTCAAAACCGCCGCATCCCTGATCGTGTTCGTGTTCATGATCCCCTATACCGCGTCGGTTTACAACGGTCTGTCGCGACTGTTCGAGTCCTCGCTGGGCATCCCCTACATCTACTGCATCATCATCATGGCAGTCTTTACCGCGATCTACGTTATCGCCGGCGGATTCCATGCAACCGCGCTCAATGACTTCGTGCAGGGCGTTATCATGCTCTGCGGCATTCTCGCTGTTGTTATCACCGTCATGAACAAGGCGGGCGGCTTCGGCAATGCAGTCCAGACGCTCAACACCATCGCAGACGATGACGGCAACCTCAACACCCTCGGCTCCCTGTTCGGACCGCATCCGGCTGATCTGTTCGGCGTTGTTGTCCTGACCTCCCTCGGTACATGGGGTCTGCCGCAGATGATCCAGAAGTTCTATTCTATTTCCGACGACGCTGCCATCAAGCGCGGCACAATCATTTCCACCGTATTTGCAATCATCGTTGCAGGCGGCTGCTACTTCCTCGGCGGCTTCGGCAGACTGTTCGCGACTGCCGGCGAGTCCGAGGGTCTGATGGTTCACATCAACAAGCTCCCGAACGGCAAGCTTGAGTATGATGCGATCATCCCCGCAATGCTCGAATCCGCACTGCCGGAATTCCTGATCGGTCTGATCGTGGTTCTGGTGCTCTCCGCATCCATGTCCACGCTGTCCTCTCTGGTTATGACCTCCAGCTCGACCCTGACCCTTGACCTCATCAAGCCGGCGCTTGCCAAGAAGGGCAAGGTCATGGACGAGAAGAAGCAGGTTCTCGTGATCCGCATCTTTATCGCAGTATTCCTGCTGATCTCGGTTATCATGGCATCCTTCAAGAATGCGTATATTTCGACCCTCATGAGCATTTCCTGGGGTGCGCTCTCCGGTTCGTTCCTGGCTCCCTTCATGCTCGGTCTGTACTCCAAGAAGATCACCCCGGCAGCGGTCTGGGCATGCTTCGGCTTTGCGGTGGTATTCACCCTGACCCACACCTGCCTGTTCCTGATGGGCTGGTTCCCGGAGCTCACAAAGACGGTCGCAAGCCTGCCGATTCCGTTCACCCTGACCTCTCCGCTGAATGCCGGCGCATTCTGCATGCTGTTTGGTCTGGTGATCTGCCCGGTTGTCAGCGCCTTCACCCAGAAGCAGGACGAGAAGCAGATCAACAAGATCTTCGCTTGCTACGAGTCGTAATTCGGGCCTGCGCCCGATTAGGAGGGCTCTGTCCTTCACCCGCATCGCTATCAAAAAAGAACAGCGTCCCTTGCATTGGCAGGGGACGCTGTTTTGTATGGATTTACTTTTCAGCCTTTACGGGGAGCTCCTTGATGATCTCAAGCGCTTTCTTGAGGATGTTCAGGGAATCCGTGCCTTCGATCTTGTCGTTCAGATCGGCGTCTGCACGCTTCTGTGCAGCATCATCCAGCTCGTTCAGACCCAGCAGGAACTTGTTCAGCGCAATGACATCGATGATGTCCACGTTGCCGTCGTTGTTCACATCGCCGCACGCACCGGCATCCTTCGGCTCGGTGGTTTCGGTTGCCTCAGTTGCCTTGGTTGCCTCAGTTGCCTTGGTTGCCTCAGTTGCCTTTGGCTCAGTGGCTTCGGTCGTCTTGGGCTCGGTCGGGGTTACGGTGCCGTCGAACTTGTACAGATCAGCCGGCAGCTCATCGAGCGTGATGCAGTAGTCGGACTTGAAGATCTCCTTGACGGTATCCGCGTTCTGGTAGTTCTCGCCGGAAATGAACTTGTCTCCGTCATCGTACCATGTGCAGAAATACGACCACTTCGCATTCTCGATCACCATATTGTCGATGCTCGGAATGGTGCTGTTCTCCGGCATGGAGACCATCTTGCCGTTCTTGACGAAATCCACGAGCTGCCAGAAGATCTTGCTCTCGGCATCCTCGTTCGGGGTGTTGGTCTCGCCGCCGTCATGACGGTTGTAGACGGTATTGTACTTATCGAAGCCGACCATGTCCACATACTCGTCGCCGGTGTACCATGCAGCGGACTTATCCGACCAAGCATAGAGGTTCTGCTCCCAGATCAGGTTGTGAACGCCGTACTCGTTGGTGAGCTTGTCAAAGAGGTACTTCCAGACCTGATTATAGACCTCGGCGCCCTCCTTGCCCCACCAGAACCACGAGCCGGAAACCTGTCCCTCGGGTGCGGGGTTGCCCTCTGCCTCATGCAGCGGACGGAAGATGACCGGAACGCCTGCCTCCTGGAGCTTCAGGAGCTCGGTTGCGGCAAGCTTGATCGCCTCGTTGTAGAAGACGTTCTCCTTGGTGCCTTCCTTCATGATGTTGGAGGGCATGAAGTCGGTCTTTTCGCTGTAGGTGAACTTCTGCCAGTCATTGGAGATCTTGGTGATGTTGCCGTCCTTGTCGATCTCGAAATCATCCATCGAGGTCGGCACGGTGCAGTGCCACGAAACGGTGCAGATGCCGTTCTTGTCCTTCGCCCAGGAAATCATGCGGTCGGAAACGCCGTCCTCCCATGCAAAGCCCGGATTGTGGCAGTTGAGGTCGAAGCCGCGGATCGCCGGATAGTGACCGGTCAGCTCGTAGAGATAGCGGCACTCGTTCTCGTAGTCGTTATAGGCGTAATTGCGGTTCTGGGAGCTGTAGGTGTAGACAAAGCCTGTCTCATCCATGCAGTGCCACGGGAACTTGTTGCCCTGCTCGTCCTTGTCGTAGCTCTCCTTGTCGATGGTGTACTCCTTGCCCTTGCCGTCCACGCACTTGTCAGCCGCCGCATCATAGCGGATATCGGTCTGCACGCCGTGGCCGCCGCCGTAGATCTCCTGCTGTCCGGAAAGGATGTGCTTGCCGTACTCGGAAGCAAGATACTTCATCAGCGCCTTGGTCTCGGGGGTTGCCTTGGGGTCAACGGGGGTATCGCTGCACTTGACCTCGGGCAGGACTGCCTTGGAGATGGTGATGGTGTCATATGCACCGTAGCCGTACTGCGGCTTGAGTGTGACGGTATTGGTACCCTTCTTCATGCGGAACACGCCGAAGGTGACATCCGTCCACTTGTCCAGATAGGGCATATTGTAGGTGTAGTCGATGCCGTTGATGGAGACTGTCTGCATTCTGCCCTCTTTGTTGAGGATCTGGGCAGCGCGTACATCGATCTGGTACATGCCCTCCTCCTCGACCTCAATGTCGATGGAAAGCGGTGCATTGGTCAGATACGCGAAGCCCTCGCCGGAATAGTCCGGGATCTTGGTCTCATAGATGGATGTCCACACCTGATCGATGCCCTCCATCGTCTCGCACTCGTAGGTGCCGAGCGGGTTGCCGGCGGCGGTGACGGGCATGAGCCCTGCCATAGTGCCGCACATTGCCGCTGCGAGGATCGCAGCCGCGGTCTTTCTGAGTTTTCTGTTCATCTTTCATCCTCCTCTGTTGTTGATACTACCGTGTGTAGTATACACCTCAATTATACCATACCGGACAAAGAAATGCCATGTACGGATTGCACAAAATTCACAGTGCAAATCCGTGCAATCCGCACATGGCGGAATCTCAGCTTACTTGCTCGTCACAATATCCCGGAGCTGTGCCAGCATATCGCCGCCGGAAACGGACAGATTCCCGACATTCTCGCAGATGCGCTCCAGATACTCGAGCTCCTTGAGCTTGTAGAGGGTCTGGTTCTCATCCATGAGCTTGGCGGTGTTGAGCAGGGAGCGGGTCGATGCGACCTCCTCGCGCCGTGCGATCACGTTCGCCTGTGCCTTCTTCTCAGCGATCAGCACCGTGTTCATGATCTCGCGGACGTCACCCGGGAGGATCACATCCCGCACGCCGGCGCTCAGCACCTCGATGTACAGCGGCTCTGCCTTGGGCTTGATGCACGCGAGCAGATCGTCACCGATCGTATCGCGGGAGTTGAGCAGCTCGTCGAGCGTCAGCCCTGCGATGTACTCGCGCAGTCCGAGCTGCACCTGCGTGCGGAACAGCTCATCGCAGTCCTCGGACGTCTCGAACGCCTTCCGCGCATCGGTGTACCGGAACTGGCAGATGAAGTTCAGCCGGATCCCCACGCGGTCCTTGGTCAGGATCTCCTGCCCGTTGAGCTCAAGCTCCTGGAGCCGCGTCTCGAAGCAGGTGAAGTTCAGCATGAGCCCCGGCGTTTTCCAGAAGTAGTAGTGCCCCGGCATCATGACATAGCGGAGCTCACCGTTGCAGGTCAGGAAGCCCTGGTGGAAATCCTCCACAGTAAAGGCAAACATCTTGCCCGCCTTGTAGAACCGCTGTACGAGCTGCGGGGGAACATCCTTCGCCTCCGGCTCAAGCGTGGAGAATACCTGGAATTCGTGATCCTCGCCGGCTGCCCAGTACACGTAATGCCCGGGATCCAGCACCTCCCGGAAGTGCCCGCCGACCATGTGCGCAGCGACGGAATCGTCCGGAATATCGGCTTCAGTGACCTCGGCACGGAAGCCGGCATCCTTGCGGAATACGGCAAGCATGGCATTGCCGAACACTTCATGCAGGGGCTTATCGAGCGTGGTCTTGCGGATGGTCGTCTGACCAAATACATGGTAGGTGCCCGGCTTCAGCAGCTTCTGAAACGCACCGTTCTTGAACTGGAACCCTCTCTCATGCTCGTTCACAGTGATCTTCATTCCATGTTCCTCCTTTACATATAAGGTATATGTGAAGTCCCTCGCGGGACAGGATCGGCGCTTCCACATTCTGACAGGATGGACAGCGGCAGAAGCCTTGAGCCGCATCATGCGGGCTGCGGACGAAATTCGCTGGCAGCAGGCTGGAAACGGCGGTATCCGGCATCCGGCAGGGCTGTGAACCTGCTCCCCGGAGTATATCTTATATAAAGGTATACCCGGAGACGAATGTGGATGCATTCATGATACAAGTCTGAAACTTGTCCGGAGTCGAACCGGTATTTTTCCTCCATAAAAAATCATCTGGAAAGCACCCGACGGTGGGTAATCTTTCCTGTTAAAAATGGTGACAGTAACCGTGGCGGTTAAGGTCGTTTCCAGCCGGGCATACGCTCACCGGCAGCGCCGGGCGCACCCTTGTGCGGAGGAAGCACTGACTGTAGCATTATTATAGCACACCGGATTTCTACCGTCAAGACAAAAAAAGCTGCGCATCAATTCTTTACATTTTGCACAAATCCGGCAGGCACCGACGCCCTTCGATTTTTCGCCGCTTCTGGTAAATCTGCACAAATGCGACCATTTCCGACTGTTAAGGTTCACTAAATGCAGGCGGAGATCCGGCTTGAAATGTTACGGCTCTGTAAGAATTGTAAACCATTTTTTCATCAAACGGGGTGTTCACGAATCAATTAATTACAGAAAAATGAAGAAATTTTATGTGCAGAATGTCATTTATCAACGTTTTGACCTCACAAAGTTTGTCTATTACATCGAATTGGGAAAAAAATCCTTGCCTTTTGCCTGCAAGTGTGCTAGAATAAATGCAGTCTTTCGGAATGCGTTACCGGAGGACGATAGGAGAAACGCAACATAGGAAAGGATTGAGTTGATGAGAAAAGCCAAAGTCGTAGCGATCGTTTGCGGTATGATCGCCTCTTGTTTGTTTGGAGGCTTTGCTGTAGTAGAGGCAGCAACGATCACGCTTGACGATAGCTCTGCGGATCTGGTCGTGTATGTCCAGCCGACTACCGATGACTATGCACCGCAAGAGACTACAGTCGCTACAACAGTAACTTCTATCGCGACCACAACTACTGCCGAATCGCGTGTTACTACTGTTAATTATGTCACCACTGCTGTCATGAAGGTTTCCGCAGAGACCGTTACCACAACCGCAGTCAAGACAACTGAGCCGGTCGAAGAAGTGACCGAAACAGAGGCTCCTGCAACGACAGAAGCCACCACTACCACAAGAATTTCTAAGGATCATGCTGCACACACTACCACAAGTGCGCAGACCACGACGACGACTACAACGACCACCACTACCACGGTCGCTGAACCGATCGCAGCTGAGGAGGCTCCCACTACCGCAGAGGCTCCTGTGATCGAGACTGTTCCGCTTGCAGAGGATGTTACGAATCCGCCCATGCCGACTGAGGTTGAGCTGTACCTCGCATCCATCGAGACCACTCCGTTTGAGATTCCGGAGCCGACGATGCTGGTAGCTCCCACAGAGATGCCGGTTGAGGCACCTGTTGACGCTGCACCTGTTCAGCCCAACAGCAATTCCGTTTCCGTATCCGAGAGCGATTATATCCTGCTTTGCAATGCCGTTGCACACGAGGCAGGCTCCAACAGCATTTCCGTTGAGGATAAGGCTAAGGTCGTTGAGGTTATCATGAACCGCGTCAATTCCAGCAAATACCCGAATTCGATTTACGGCGTTCTGACCCAGAA
>ONEQ01000004.1 GCA_900316885.1 uncultured Eubacteriales bacterium
GCCCTTCGGTACTCTTGCCTTCATAATTGTTTACTCCTTTATATTGAATGGTAATGGATCCCCTCAGAAACGGGAGATCCGTTATGTGACAGCGGTTGTTTTGATACCGCTGTTCTTAGCATTTTCGAGCATCTCCTCCAGAGAGCGGGTTTTTGCCGCCTGCGGGGAGCATTTTGCGCGGAGCGTGAAGCGCTTGCCCATGACCTTCTCGATCGCATCACCGAGGGACTGCGCATTCTCCCGGATCTTGAACAGTGTCAGGAAGAACTGATTCTCCGCCGTCACGAAGATCACATTCTTGCAGTACTGTGCGGTGGAGCCGTCCAGTGCCCCTGCCACGGCGGGATTGAGCTTGCTGCACGCCTCGAGGATTTCCTGCCACTGCGGAAGCGGCTGCAGATCGGATGCCTTCAATGTGCGGAGATCGATCTCCGGCTCAGGCTCCTTGACGGGTGCTTTATGCGGGCGGGTCAGCTCTGCCTCCTGCGCGGTCATCACAGCCGCAGCCGCCGGACGGCTTTCAAGCTGTGTGATGCGCTCCTGCAATGCCTGGATCTCGGCGGAATTCACAGCACCGGCACCGCCTGCCTGACAGAGCTGGATGAGCGTCATCTCAAGCTCAACTCTGCGGTTGACGGCACGTCCCATGCGCTCACGGCATGTCTGAAGCGTGTTCAGCGTGCCCATGACAGCGCTGATATCGGTATCGGCTGCAATCTTCTGCAGCGCGGGAATTTCGTCATGCATACAATGAAGCAGCGTGGTGTCGCCTGTTGCCTTGAGCAGCATCAAGTCGCGCTGCATGAGGATCAGTTCCTCGCAAAGCCGCTGCAGATCCTTGGATGCATCATGCAGCTCTGCCACAATCCGCAGAACCTGCGCGGTATCCTTTGCTGCCAATGCCTCCAGAAGCCGGAGCAGATAGTCGCGTCCTGCCGCGCCTGCCGCTTCTGCAGTGATCTGTGCGGTGATGGTGTCACCGAATGCGGCGCACCGGTCGAGCAGCGAAATCGCATCACGCATACCGCCGTCCGACAGCCTTGCCATCAGTTCGGCAGCGTCGTGGTCCAGCGCAAGATGCTCCTGCTCTGCGATATATTCCAGACGGGCGACCAGATCCTCCTGCCGGATGCGGCGGAAATCATACCGCTGACAGCGGGAAATGATCGTCGCGGGAACCTTGTGAATCTCGGTTGTCGCCAGAATGAATTTCACATACGGCGGCGGCTCCTCCATGATCTTGAGCAGGGCATTGAACGCGCTTGCGGAAAGCATGTGAACCTCGTCGATGATATAGACCTTGAACCGGCATCGTTCCGGCGTATAAGCGGTTGCGTCGCGCAGGTCGCGGATATCCTCGACGCTGTTGTTGGACGCCGCATCGATCTCGATGAGATCGGAGAGCGTACCGTTCTCAGCCGCCTTGCAGATCTCACATTCGAGACAGGGATTCCCGTCCTCGCGCGGATGCTCGCAGTTGACCGCCTTTGCCAGAATACGGGCGCAGGTAGTCTTGCCGGTGCCGCGGGAGCCGGTGAACAGGTAGGCATGTGCCGTGGTCTGGCGCCGAAGCTGATTTTGCAGCGTCGTTGTGACCTGCGGCTGAGACAGGACGTCTGCGAAGGTCATCGGTCTCCACTTTCTGTAAAGTGCCTGATACACGACAAAACCTCCTTGCCCCATAAAACAATTCGGAACATAGGTGTGCAGGCTTGCTGCGGCACATGAAACGATCCGCTTAATGCTGCTCGGTTCCCCGCCTGACATGGTTCACAGTGATTCATTGCACAGGGCCCGCACACCTATATTCCGAACTGCGTGCCATGCACGCTCGTGTATGAATATTATAGCACAAGTGAGAAAAAAATGCAACCCCTGCACTGTGTTTTTTTAGGGCAGATCCGCATTTTTAGTCACATTTGCCAAAACGATATTTTCAGATTCAGTCAAATATACGAATTTTCAAAAAACACTTGTATTTCAGAAGTTTTTTTGCTATAATATAAATAGTAAAGGATTTCTAACCTCTTTCTCTTATTTTTGTGGAAATCGCACGATAACTGCCTGTCGTGCGATTTTCCTTTGTCCGGATAAAAAGCAGCGGGTGCTCCGATTGGGAACACCCGCTTTTGTTCTTACTTGTCAGCCTTCTTGGTTGCCTTCTTGGGAGCAGCCTTCTTTACAGCCGGCTTCTTCTCAACAGCCTCAGCCTTTGCCTTCTTGGGAGCAGCAGCCTTCTTGGCGGGCTTCTCCTCAGCCGGAGCAGCCTCAACAGCCTTCTCCTCAGCAGGCTCTTCTTCCTTCTTGGCAGCAGCCTTCTTGACAGCAGCCTTCTTTGCCGGGATTGCCTCGCCGAGCATCAGGAGCTTCTCCAGACTTCTCTCGTGCGGCAGATCTACCTGAACCTTGCCCTCCTCGTAAGCCTTCATCATGGTCAGCTTGCCCTCGGCAATTGCCAGAATATCTGCATCAGAGATCGTCAGGAGTGCGTCACGGTCATTGTAGTCGAACGGGCAAACATACAGCGAACCATTGGCAACTTCCATGTAGAAAGCGCCCTCAGCCTCACCGGTAACATTGACCTGTACAGCGATATGCTCCTCGATCTTGGAAGCATCTGCCTTCGCAAGTGCGAGCTGTACTTTTTTCACGAGTTCATGATATGTCATTGCTTATCACCTTTCTCATCCGGGCGCAGAATATTGCGTTCCGTATAGTGTTGTTTGTTATAGGTACATTATACAGGATATCGCGCGATTCGTCAATGAAAAATGCTCATTTTCCGCATTTCCCACAAATTGCTTTTTTTATATTTTCGACTTTTTGTGCAAAGTAAACATTGCGGCGAATATATCGGTATTCCGCAGAACGGATGCCGAGTTGTGTCCTACAGTGCCAGTATGCACGCAAGGAACGGTTTTATGCGCCCCTCGGACGGATTTACTCTGCGTTTTCGTGCGGTCTGACAGTTTTCCTGCCGCCATTTGTAGAAATTTCACAAACCGTCAAAATAATTGTGAAAACTCTATTGACGCGGACAATAAAATGGAGTATAATAAGCATAGAGACTTTATAAAGGAGGGACTCACCTTGACTAACATTTTATTTGCAGCTTCCGAATGTGTACCATTCGTAAAGACCGGCGGTCTGGCTGACGTTGTCGGCGCTCTGCCCAAGAATCTTGACAAAAATCGCTTTGACGTGCGCGTCATCATCCCGTATTACACCTGTATTCCCGGCAGATACCGCAATTTCTTCCATTATCGCCATCACTTCTACATGGACTATGCCGGCAAGCAGGAGCACGTCGGCATCATGGAATATGAATACGACGGCATCAAGTTCTATTTCGTAGACAACGAGTACTACTTCAACGGCGAGTCGCCCTATTCCAGTGACCTGCACTGGGACATCGAGCGCTTCACGTTCTTCTGCAAGGCGGTGCTGGCAATGATGCCGGTTATCGGCTTCCATCCGGAGATCATCCACTGCCACGACTGGCAGACCGGTCTGATTCCGGTGCTCCTCCATTCGACCTTTGCGACGCATCCGTTCTACCAGGGCGTCAAGTCCATCATGACCATCCACAACCTGAAATTCCAGGGTGTCTGGGACATCAAGGCATTCAAGTACAATACCGGTCTGCCGGATTACATGTTCACGCCGGACAAGCTGGAATTCCACCGCGATGCGAACATGCTCAAGGGCGGTCTGGTCTATGCGGACTATATTACCACCGTTTCTGAGACCTACGCCGAGGAGATCAAGACGCCGGAATTCGGTGAGAACCTCAACGGTCTGCTGGCGGCACGGTCGGCTTCTCTGCGCGGTATCGTCAACGGTATCGACTACAAGCTCTGGGATCCGATGAAGGACAAGAAGATCGGCTGGAATTTTGACACCAGCAATTACATCCAGGGCAAGAAGGAAAACAAGCGTATCCTCCAGGAAATGGTCGGACTGCCGCAGGATGAGCGCGTGATGGTCATTGGTATCATCTCCCGCCTGACGGATCAGAAGGGTCTGAACCTGCTGGGCGAGGTATTCGAGCGTTTCCTCGACGAGAACACGCAGTTCATTGTAATCGGCACCGGCGAGCCTGGGTACGAGAACATGTTCCGCTACTTCGCAGGCCGTTATCCCGACCGGTGCTCCGCAAACATCTGCTACAACGACGAGCTGGCGCACAAGCTGTATGCCGGTGCAGATATGATGCTCGTTCCGTCGCGGTTTGAGCCATGCGGTCTGACGCAGCTCATTTCCCTGCGCTACGGCGCAATCCCGCTGGTGCGTGAGACGGGCGGTCTGAAGGATACCGTTGAGCCGTATAATGAATTTGAGCTGACCGGCACGGGCTTCACCTTCCATGATTTCTGGTCGGAGAGCTTCCTCGGTGCGGTCAACTATGCAAAATCCGTCTACTTCAACCACCGCGAGAACTGGGATGCAATGATCCGCCGCGGCATGGAGCAGGATTTCTCTTGGAACACCTCCGCGAAGCAGTACGAGGGCATGTACGAATGGCTCCTCGGCAAGAATAACTAACACCGATTCACCACTTTTCATAAACCGAAGCGTCCGGGAAACCGGGCGCTTCGGTTTTTGCAGCAAAAAGCGCCCCGCATGAAGCGGAGCGCAAACATTCAGGAATTGCCGCGTTTATTGTACGCATTGATCGCATCGCTGACGGACATCACGACCACAACGGCGATGGTGCCCACCGCTGCGACGATAAAGATCGGCGCACTGACAGCGACCTTTTCTTTCTGGATGAGCATCGGGATGCCGGGGAACAGCGACAGGATAAAGCCGACGCCAAATGCAAATTTGGTCAGACCCTTGAGCTGCGGCAGCGGAAGTGCCAGCAGCAGAGACGAAATGCCCATGACAACGGCAATCATCGGCGCAAACTTACGGATCAAATTGATGAATCCGCCCGCATCATTCACGAATTCCTCCTTGAAGGCAAACGGACCGATGCCGCTGAAGAATATGCCGAACGCCACAGCTGTCAGCACGCCGACAACCGTCAGGATGATGAGCTGCACAAAGCCTTTTTTGGCAAGCTCCTGCTCACGCTCGTCGCGGAGCTCCTGCATCATGCGGCGGTTCTCTTTCTTCTGCTCCTCCGTCAGTTCTACCTGCGGCGGCTCGTATTTCTGGGGTTTCTTGGACTCCTCCTTGATACGCTCCAGATCCTCGTCCTTGAACTGCGGAACATATTCCTCCGGCTCAGGCGCTTCCTCCAGCTCGACCTCAGCCGCCTCCGGGGCAGCCTCCGCCGTCTTGGGACGCAGCGCATTCGGGATCATCGGCACAGGTACGCCAAGCTGGCTTGCACGCATCTCGACAACCTGCTGCTGCTTTTCCGCATCCAGCGTCACAAATGTCGCCTTCAGCGCATCATCGAACTGCAAGCGCTTGCAGAATTCCGCCACCTCATCGTAAGCCTCCGGCTCACCGCCGCCGAGCAGATCGCTCGCATCCGCCTGCAGAAGCTCCTCATGCTTCGGCGGTTCCTGCGGCGTATAGGTCGGAACAGACGGCTCATCGAGCAGCACCTGCTCCTCCAGAACGGGTGCGCCCTTCTGCTGGCTGTTTCCTGTCCAGACCTGCGGCTCATCACCGAGCAGTCCGGCAAGATCATTCTCGTCCAGCACCGGAGCGCCCTTCTTTTCTTCGTTGCCTGTCCAGACCTCCGGGGTCTCGCCAAGCAGATTCTCGTTATCCGGCATGTTGTTCACCTCGTTTGTATGCGAAGCCCCGGGGCGCTGCCCCTTGACCCCGGCAGGGGATGTGATCCCCTGCACCCCATGGACTGTTGTGTCTGAAACTTATCGCTCGATCTGCTGCTCGCGGTCAGGGCCAACGCCGACCATGCAGACTCTGCACTCGCAGAGCTCCTCAAGACGCTCGATATACTTGCGGCAGGTCTCCGGCAGATCCTCGAACCTGCGGCACTGGGAGATGTCGTCATTGAAGCCCGGGAATTCCTCGTAGATCGGCGCACACTCTGCCAGCTCCTCCAGAGAGGACGGGAAATCGCGGAGCTTGGTGCCGTCCGGCTTCTGATAGCCGACGCAGATCTTCAGATCACCGATGCCGGACAGGGTATCCAGCTTGTTGATGGCAAGACCGTCCAGACCGTTGACGCGGACAGAATGACGCACGATGACTGCATCGAACCAGCCGGTTCTTCTCGGTCTGCCCGTGGTCGTGCCGAACTCGCCGCCCTTATTGCGGATCGTCTCGCCAGTCTCATCGAACAGCTCCGTCGGGAACGGACCCTTGCCGACACGGGTGGTGTAAGCCTTTGCCACGCCGATGATGTTGTCGATCATCTTCGGACCGATGCCCGTGCCCACGCACACACCGCCGGACAGCGGATGCGAGCTGGTAACGAACGGATAGGTACCGAAGTCAATATCCAGCAGGGTTGCCTGCGCACCCTCGAAGAGGATGGTCTTTCCTGCCTTGTATGCCTCGTAGGTCAGAACGGAAACGTCAGCGACATAGGGCTTCAGGCGCTTGCCGTACTCCTTGTACTGTGCGATGACCGCATCGAGATCATGTGCCTCGCCGCCGTAAACGGCAGTGATGATCTTGTTCTTGAGCTCGCCCGTGGAGCGTGCCTTCTGCTCAAGCAGCTCCGGATCGATCAGATCGCAGACACGGATGCCGCAGCGCTCATACTTGTCCATGTAGGTCGGGCCAATGCCACGCTTGGTGGTGCCGATGTCATTGCCGCCGCGGAATGCCTCGGACAGACCGTCGAGTGTGATGTGCCACGGCATAACAACATGCGCACGCGGGTCGATCTTCAGATTCTTGGTGGAGATGCCGCGGCTCTCCATCTCATCGAGCTCACCGATGAAATCCTTGGGATCCATGACAACACCCGCGCCGATCAGGCACATGGTATCCGGATACAGGATGCCGGAGGGCACCAGATGCAGCTTGTAGGTCTGACCGCCGCTGACAACGGTATGACCGGCATTGTTGCCGCCCTGAGAACGAACGACCACCTGAGCACGGGAAGCCAGAATGTCGATGACCTTGCCCTTGCCCTCATCACCCCACTGGGTGCCGATTACGATATTTGCAGGCATGAATATTCCTCTTTTCTTCATGGTTGGTTTGGCTTTATTAACGCTTTACCAGAAAGCGAAAACACATACATTCTTATTATAGCAGAAAACGTTTCACATTGCAAGTGTTTTTTTAAATTTTATCCAAATCCATCCGGCAAAAGAAAAACGCCGCAGTTGTCTCTGGCAACTGCGGCGGTATTCTGTCAAGCTTACTTGCTCTGGCTGTCGTCTCTGTACATCTTGACCTGACGCTTTGTCATGGTCACTGTCTTGCCTTCCGGGAATGCGGCAGCCTGGGTATCGTTCAGATAGATCCAGGTCTCAACGCCGCTCTCATCCTTCAGCGTGATACGCCACTGATCCGTACCGTCACCGCGGTCAGACAGCTGCATGACGCCAACAACCGAATAATTCTTTTCAACCGCCTGATCGAGCGTATAGCCGACACCAACGCCGCCCAGACCAATCGCTGCAATAACAACGCCGATAATGACCTTTGCCGGGGTACCGTGGTTAATCAGCAGCAGCGCACCGAGCAGCGCAAACAGTCCGCCGACAGCCATGATACAGATACCAAGATAATTTTGCATGAATTCTTCCATTATAAAATCCTCCTAACAATGTATTTACTGTCTCCCCGACAGTTATTATAATGATTATAGCATATCTGTTCCAAAAAATCAATAGAAAATTCACAAAAAATTCAATTTTTATTTTTCCACAGATTTCCGTGCGCAAATTTGGCATATTTGCATACACTATCAGCAGCAGAGAACTGTGTTTGCCGTGAAGGGGGTGGCATCCCCCCGGAAAGGGAGGTGTCCTTTTGACTCGCCCGCTTCGCATCCGGAAAGCACAGGCGCTGCTTTCCGATACAGGGCTGCTCCGCGGGGCAGCCCCTTTCTTAAATCTGTCCGCCGTAGAAATACAGTCGTATTTACCAAAAGAGCATTTTTCGCAATCGAAATCTTTGTATTGATTCCCAATTGATTTTTGGGGATTTTTCGCATATAATAAATATTGTAATATTTTTATCCAGAAGGAGACAGTATCATGAGTGTTAAGGTAGTCAAGTTCGGCGGCAGCAGTCTGGCAGACGCAGGTCAGATCAAGAAGGCAGCCGCTATTATAAAGAGCGACGCGAACCGCCGTTATGTTGTTCCGTCCGCTCCCGGCAAGCGCTTCAAGGAGGACATCAAGGTCACTGATATGCTCTATGCATGCTACGAGAAGGCTGCACTGGGCGAGGATTTCTCCGCTGATTTCGAGAATATCAAGAAGCGCTACAACGACATCATCGCAGACCTGGGACTGGATCTCTCCCTGGAGAAGCAGTTTGAGCAGATCAAGAACAATCTTGCCCATGCCGGCAGAGAGTACGCTGCATCCCGCGGCGAGTACCTCAACGGTATCGTGATCGCAGCGTATCTGGGCTATACATTTATTGACGCTGCTGATGTGATCGTATTCAGCGACGAGGGCGTGATGCAGCGCCATGAGACCGTTGCCAAGCTCCGCGAGCGTCTGGCAAACGAGGAGCATGCGGTCATCCCCGGCTTCTACGGCAAGTCCTACAGCGGTGTTGTCCGCACCTTCTCCCGCGGCGGCTCCGATGTGACCGGTTCCCTGGTAGCGCGTGCCGTTCATGCATCCGTTTACGAGAACTGGACGGACGTTTCCGGTATTCTGGTTGCCGATCCGAGAGTCGTGGACAGCCCGATCGTGATCCCGGTTATCACCTACAAGGAGCTGCGTGAGCTGTCCTACATGGGCTTCTCCGTACTGCATGAGGACGCGATCTTCCCGGTACGCACCGCAGGCATCCCGATCAACATCCGCAACACCAATGCACCCGAGGATGACGGCACCATGATCGTTCCGGACAGCGAGACCGGTGATGATGCAGCGCTCCGCACCCTGACCGGTATCGCCGGCAAGAAGGGCTTCTGCGCAATCAACATGGAAAAGGGCATGATGAACAGCGAGGTCGGCTTTGTCCGCGACGTGCTGAACGTCTTTGCAGATCTCGACATCAACGTGGAGCACATGCCGTCCGGTATCGACACGCTCTCCATCATCGCGGACGCCAAGTCCCTTGAGGGCAAGGAGGAGCAGCTCCTCTCTGAGCTCCGCAAGGCAGTTGAGCCGGATCATCTGGAGATCGAGCCGGATATTGCCCTGCTGGCAGTCGTTGGCCGCGGCATGAGAAAGACCCGCGGTACCGCAGCAAGAATCTTCGCATCCCTTGCACACGGCAGAATCAACGTCAAGATGATCGACCAGGGCTCCTCTGAGCTGAACGTTATCATCGGCGTAAACGAGAACGACCTGCACCAGGCAATCCGCTGCATCTACGACGCATTCATTTCCTCTACCCTGGAGTCTTAACAGCAAAGCCCGCAGATTTCATGTCTGCGGGCTTTTTTCTGCGGATGCTATTGCAATGCCGGCAAAAATGTGCTATAATAAAAGATAAAAGCAACGCAAGCACAGAATGGAGGCATTCTATGGGACATTTTACCGGCAGTCAGTGCATCATCTGCCAGCGGCCATTCACCGATGATGACGATATTGTTGTCTGCCCGGACTGCGGCACCCCCTATCACCGTGCGTGCTGGGACGCACAGGGCAAATGCGTCAATACCTCACTCCACGCAGTCGGCGGGAGCTGGGGCGCGATCCAGCAGGAAAACCGCCTGCGGCAGGGCGGCAAGGTCTGCCCGCACTGCAAGCACGTCAATCTCCCCGATGCCCAAAAATGCGAATCCTGCAAGGCTTCGCTCCTGACCGAGGAGGAGGAAGCGCAGCGCATCAAAATCCCGCTTCCGGACGGAACAAATGTCTACTTCGATGCGGAGGATCCCTGCTGCGGACTGCCGCCCGATGAAAACATCGAGGGAGAACGGCTCGGGGATGTGGCGAATTTCGTCCGCACGAATACGCTGTACTATATCCCGCTGTTCCGCCGTTTCCGCGATACGGGGCGCAATGTTTCACTGAACCTGAGCTGTGCGCTGTTCCCGCATCTGTATTTTGCGTACCGGAAGATGTGGCTCATGGCGATTCTGAGCGCTCTGGCGCTGATTATTTGCAGCCTGCCGGCAACCTTCTCCGGTATGCTCACGACTCTGACCAATCAGGAATTCATCAAATCCATGACGGACGCCTACGGCGCCGAAACGGTCACCATGTTTGACGGGCTGACCGCCTTCCTGTCTGCCCACGAATCTGTCTTCAACGACCTGAATGTCCCGATGTATCTCGTGAGTCTCGCCATCCGGCTGTTCCTCTGCCTGTTCGGGAACAATCTGTATTACCGCTTCGTGCTCAAGAACGTGAGCAAGATCCGGCAGAATTCCCCCACGGAGCACATCCGCAAGGCGCTCCTCGGCTCCGAGGGCGGCACGAGCATCTGGAACATCCTCGGCTGCTGCGGCATTTACTACGGCGCGGTTTTCGGGCTGTATATGGCGCTGATGCTGGTATTTATGTAAAAAAACGTCCCACATTCCTGGAATGTGGGGCGTTTCTCATTTTGATCAGATCTGAACGGAATAGTTCGGTGCTTCCTTGGTGATGTAAATATCGTGCGGATGGCTCTCCTTGAGACCTGCACCGGTGATGCGGACGAACTGTGCCTTCTCCCAGAGATCCGGGATGGTCGGGCATCCGCAGTAGCCCATGCCGGCACGGATGCCGCCGATGAGCTGGAAGATGGTGTCGGCAACTGCACCCTTGTACGGTACACGACCCTCAACACCCTCCGGAACGAGCTTCTTGGCACCCTCCTGGAAGTATCTGTCGGTGGAGCCGTTTGCCATAGCGCCCAGAGAACCCATGCCGCGGTATACCTTGAACTGTCTGCCCTGGTAGATCTCGGTCTCGCCCGGTGCTTCCTCGCAGCCAGCCAGCAGAGAGCCGAGCATAACCACATCTGCGCCTGCTGCCAGTGCCTTGACAATATCGCCGGAATACTTGATGCCGCCGTCGGCAATAACCGGAATGTTATACTTCTTGGCAACCTGTGCCACATCGAATACAGCCGTGATCTGCGGTACGCCGATACCGGCAACGACTCGGGTCGTGCAGATGGAGCCCGGTCCGATGCCGACCTTCAGGCAGTCTGCACCGGCTGCGATCAGCTCCTCGGCTGCGGCTGCGGTAGCGATATTGCCTGCGATAACCGGTGTATCCGGGAATTCTGCCTTGAGCTTCTTGAGCGCATTGATGATGTTTGCGCTGTGACCGTGTGCGGAATCGAGCACCAGCACATCAACCTGTGCGTCGATCAGCGCCTTGGCACGCTCCAGCATATTTGCCGTCATGCCGATGCCTGCGCCGCAGAGCAGTCTGCCCTGTGCATCACGCGCAGAATTCGGGAACTTGACGGACTTCTCAATATCCTTAATGGTGATGAGCCCCTTGAGATAGCCCTTCTCATCTACGAGCGGGAGCTTCTCGATCTTGTGGGTGCTCAGGATTTCCTGTGCCTGCGCGAGTGTCGTGCCCACAGGTGCCGTAATGAGGTTCTCCTTGGTCATCACATCCCCGATCTTGGCATTGAAATCGGTCAGGAACCGCAGGTCGCGGTTGGTGATGATGCCGACCAGCTTGCCGGCGCCGTCTACGATCGGCACACCGGAAATACGGAACTTGCCCATGAGCTCATCCGCATCCTTGACGCGCTTGTCCTCGGTCAGCGAAAAAGGATCCACGATAACGCCGTTCTCGGAACGCTTTACCTTATCGACCTCATCCGCCTGCTGCTCGATCGACATATTCTTATGAATAATACCGATACCGCCCTCACGCGCAATCGCAATCGCCATGCGGGAATCCGTAACCGTATCCATTGCAGCGGTCATGATCGGGGTGTTCAGGTGGATATTACCTGCAAGCCGGGTGCCGAGCGAAACCATATTCGGAGTCACGTCGGATTTTGCCGGGATCAGCAGAACATCGTCGAAGGTCAGACCTTCCTTGAGAAACTTGGTGCTTTCGTTCATCATAGCAGCCATCCTTTCCATGATTCGTAAGTATATCCCTATTCATCAGGTACTTATATTAATGATACTATGTTTTTTCTAAACAGTCAAGCACCTTAGCGGAAAGCAGATTGTCAAATTCCTATGAATCTGCGCTATCACGGTTGTGGAAGATGCACAAACATTTGAACTGTTCTCGAATTATGCGAATTTTCAGCGATATATCGCGGTTATTGTGAATTTGCAAATCGCAGATTTTTTCTCAAAAACCTCTTGACAAATCCGGCGTCCTGTGCTATAATAATATAGTCGTCAGGCGCAAGACCTGGACAACGACTGGATGCTGGTATAGCTCAGTTGGTAGAGCAGCTGATTTGTAATCAGCAGGTCGGGGGTTCAAGTCCGTCTACCAGCTCCAATATGTGGGAGAATTCCCGAGTGGCCAAAGGGGGCAGACTGTAAATCTGTTGCTTCGTGCTTCGATGGTTCGAATCCATCTTCTCCCACCAATCCCTTTCACGAGCGTGAAGGGGATTTTTTATGAAAGCATTTTAAATTGAATATGGGAGAATTCCCGAGTGGCCAAAGGGGGCAGACTGTAAATCTGTTGCTTCGTGCTTCGATGGTTCGAATCCATCTTCTCCCACCAATCCCTTCCACAGAAGCGGAAGGGATTTTTTGTAAATTCCATGGGGCATTAGCGCAGCTGGGAGCGCATCACACTGGCAGTGTGGGGGTCAGGGGTTCGAATCCCCTATGCTCCATCCAACCGGATGTATCATTCTGATACATCCGTTTTTTGTTTTTTCCGGCATACTCCCGTCTGCGCCCGCATAGACTCCGATAGGAACAGGAGGGATACTATGCAGGAGAATCTGTCAGAGCTTGCCAAGAAGTATCAGGAGGAAATGCTCCGCCTGTACGGGAAACGCCGTCCGGGTCCGGAGTCTGAACCGGCGCCGGTCACTCCGGAGCCCCAGCCGGAACCCGAACTCCAATCCGATCCGGAACCGGCGGAGGAACCGTCACAAGCGCAGTTCGAGGAGGAGATTCCCGAGGAGTTCTACGGTGACGAGGAGCTGCCGACCTACATCCGCCCCGTCCCGGAGCTTCCGGAAGAATGGACGGCACAGGCGGAATACGAGAAAGTCAACACTGCGCAGGGCTATCTGCGGGTCATTGCCGCCGCCGCGGATTCGGCGTATCCGGTGCCGGGAGCGCGGGTGTCGGTATTCACGCGCATCGGGAAGAAGCTGCACCTGAGCTACCTGATGGTCACGGACGAGAACGGCGAATCCCCGACGGTGACGCTCCCCGCCCCGCCCGCGGGACTCTCGCAGGAGCCGGAGAATCTCACACCCTATGCGAGCTGTGATATCCGCATGGCAGCGAAGGGTTTCTTCCCGGCGCAGGCAATTGACGTGCATATCTTTGCCGGGGTGACAACGCGGCAGGTATTCCAGCTCGTGCCGCTGCCGGTGAATTTCGAGGCATCGGACAATGAGATTGATCCGAATGAGATCGGGCGCACAGAGGATTGTCAGGGGGATGGCGTATGTTAACCGGCGAACCATTCATCCCCTCGGCAATTACCGTCCATCTGGGCGCACCGGATGAGGCTGCGCCGAATGTCACGGTGTCCTACCCGGATTACATCAAGAATGTTGCATCGAGCGAGATCTTCCCCACATGGGACGAAGCCGCGCTCCGTGCAAACATCTATGCAATCACGAGCTTCGCGCTCAACCGCATCTATACGGAATGGTACCGCTCACGGGGCTATGATTTTGACATCACGGCTGTCACCCAGTATGACCAGAAATACATCGAGGGGCGGCAGATTTACGATAATATCGCGACAATTGTCGATGAGCTGTTCGACGATTATGTCCGCCGTCAGGGGCGGGTTGAGCCGCTGTTCACGGCATTCTGCAACGGCACGACCGTGACCTGCGACGGGCTGTCACAATGGGGGACGGTGCGTCTGGCACGGCAGGGCTTTGTGCCCTACGAGATTTTGCAGTACTACTACGGAGATGATATTGAGATCGTGAAAAATGCACCTGTCCGCTCGAATACGATGAGCTATCCGGGCTATGTCCTGAGCGCGGGATCCTCCGGCATGGGCGTGCAGACCATCCAGATCCAGCTCAACCGCATCTCGCGCAACTATCCGGCGATTCCCAAAATTCCGTCCGCCTCCGGGGAATACGATGCCGCCACGGAGGACACCGTGCGCGTGTTCCAGCAGGTGTTCGACCTCCCGCAGACGGGCGCGGTCGATAAGGCGACGTGGTACCGGATCGCGTATATCTACACGAGCGTCAAGCGGCTGGCAGAGCTCGATTCCGAGGGCATCACGCTCGATGAGCTGCCGCTGCAGTTCGAGGAGAACCTCACCCCGTCGATGGTCAACGAGCAGGTGCGGGGCTTGCAGTATTTCCTGGCGGTCATCGGCGCTTATTACGAATCGGTGGAGCCGCTGGAAATCACGGGAACCTTCGATGCCCAGACGGAGCGCAGTGTCCGTTCCTTTCAGCGTGTCTACGGACTGCCGGTGACGGGCGTGGTGGATGAGGCGACATGGGATGATATTTACCGTGCCTATGCGGGCATTGCGGCATCGCTCCCGGTGGAGGATGCGGAGTGGATCCCCCTGCTGTATCCGGGATTTGTCTTACAGGAGGGTCTGACGAGCGAATATGTCCGTGTCCTCCAGCAATACCTGACTTACATTCACCAGAGTATTCCCAGCATCCCGGAGGTACGGGACACGGGCTATTTCGGGCCGGTCACGAAATCGGCGGTCACATCATTCCAGCGATGGGCAGGACTCACGCCGAACGGCGCAGTCGGTGCGGTCACATGGGACGGCATCGCGGGGCTGTACTCGGATCTGCGGTTCGGGTACGAGAAACGCCCGTATCAGGCGCCGGGGTATACGATCAGATAAGGGGGGGCTTTGCCCCTTGACCCCATCGACTTTCAGGAGGATAGTGTATGGCGTATACGGACGATCAGCGCAAGGCGCACATCAAGGAATTACAGACGATGCTGCACAGCATATCCTATTACAACCCGGCGATCCCGCGCATTGTGCCCGACGGGATTTACGGCGCATCCACGGCGGATGCCGTCCAGGCATTCCAGCAGTTCTACGGACTGCGCGTCACGGGCGAGGTCAATTCCGCCACATGGGAGAAGATCGCGGAGATCTCGCAGGAGCTTGCGGAAAATGTCCCGGAGCCGCTGGAGGCGTTTCCGCCGAAGAAAAACACCGTGATTTCCCTGGGTGACAGGAACTTCACGGTGTATGTGATTCAATCGATTTTGCATGAATTATCGGAGAAATACGGCGATATCCCGGACTGCGGCATTTCCGGCATCTTTGACCCGGACACCCAGCGGGCGATCCAGCTGTTTCAGCGGATGTGCGGGCTCCCGGTCACGGGCGGCGTGGACTGCAAAACATGGAACATGCTTGCCAATGCGGGCGCAGAGCTACTTGGCTGAGATGTAATCACCCAGATCCCGGAGCGCTGTCTGATAGTCCATGCTCCAGAGATGGCACCGGCGCATGACCTCGGACTGGAAGTAAATGAGCACATGGCACTTCCCCGTCCAGCGCTGCCAGATGTGGCGATGGATGCGAACCTTGACGATGGTGTCCGTGTCCGCGATGATCGTGTGGAAGGTCGTCCATTCACAGTAGCGCACGCAGATGCGCCCGTCGGAGATGCTCAGCCCCGTGGTCATGAATGCCACGATCTGAATCAGGAGCTTCCAGAAAATCGGGATGAGGATCATGAGCTGCAAAAAGTCGAAGATGTCCGCAAGCTGCGGGAAATACGGGCGGGTGTAATGAAACAGCGGAAAGACTGCGATTCCCGCATACAGCGGCATACAGATGTAGCCGAACCACGAATGCCATGGTGGCTTCATCGTGCGGTGCGTGAGCTTGAAGTCCGGAAAGAGCATCGGTACGGTATCGCTCAGCTCCTTGATCGTGAGGATAGGCATACAGACCGGGATGCTCCCCTGCTGGTTGCCGTAGCCGGGGATGTTCACCGCGAGGGAGAAGATCCGGCAGAGCTTGGTGAGCAGGTTCTGCCGCATATCCACGAAATTGATCTTCCGGTTGACGAGAAGGAACATCCGGCGCGTAAAAATGCCGCTTTTGATGGATACGAGCCGCTGATCGCTCTGCATCTCGAATGCGCCGTAGCGCAGGACGTTGCGGATGAACGACAGCAGCCAGAGGGAAAGAATCACGATGCCGATGGTCACGGCGGCGGGCGGGATGCCCATCAGCCGGCGTGCCACCTCCTCGGAGACGGTATTCAGGCGCTCGGTGATGCGAAGCTGCTCCAGAATATCGCGGGCGATACGCCCCGACTGGAACCAGAACAGTGCCAGATACACCGCGCCGGACAATCCGCTGGAAAAGATCATCGAAAAGAGAAGCACCCGCCAGATGCCGCCCTGATGCCGGAAGTGATGGCGTTTCCCCGTGCGCAGATTCGGGAGCGCGGAGAAAAAGGCCTTCTCGTCCTTGGTGCGGATCATGAGCCGGATGTCAGTCGCTTCGAGAAGTCCCGATGCGGTATCGGCGGAGATGTAGCACGCGCCCAGCGGTCGGAGCCACAGGGGATGCTCGGCGGTCATGGCGGAGAGGTTCCGGATGGGCATGTAGCGCCGGCGGGTGAAAATGAAACCGTCCTGCACGTAGATCTGACCGTCGCGGATGGTGAATTTCCGGCAGAACCAGACAAGCCACCCGAACACCAGAATCAGCAGCAGAATGAGCAGGTCGAACCAGGTACCGTGCAGCCACTTGAACACATCCTCCTTTGTCGCGAAGTGATACGCGCCGCGCAGGAGGGGGAAAATCAGGAGCCATAGAAATTTCTTGGAGAAGCGCAGGATCCGCAGGGGATGCTCACGCAGCATGGAACACCCCTCCCCGTTCAAGCAGCCCGACCAGCTCATAGCGGTCACTCTTATTTAAAAAGGGGATTGTGAGCTGTCCGCCGTAGACATAGAGGATGATGAAATTCAGTCCGAGGATGCCGTCAAAGGGACCCGTGACGGTCTGGATGAACTGCACGCGGTCGAGCCGGATGGACTGCTGCCGGAGAAAGAGGATGCCGGCAATGACGGTGAGCTTTTCCTCGGATGCAAAGCAGCGCAGACGGCGGAAGAACAGCGGCAGGCAGATGATGCTGAGAATCAGCGCCGCACCGGCGAATACGCCGACGACACTCCACATGATCCACGCCCAGCGGCGCAGGAAATAGGTTGCCGCCGCGCAGAACCCCGCCCCGGCAAGGCTGATTAGGATTTGCAGCAGATGCATGGCACCGCGGTCGGCGCGGTACTCCTTCATGTCCGGTTCCCTCCTCTCCGTATTGGTCAATATCCTTATTATACCATACAGAGCAGTCGATTGCAAGCGGATTCTGGAATATTTGTACAAAATCAAGGCAAGAGGTGATATTTTGCAATTTCTGGATTCTCTGAACGCCCTGATCTGGGGCAGCGGGCTGATCGTCCTGCTGCTTGCCGCGGGGGTGTTCTGCCTGATCTGCTGCGGCAGGGACATGCTCGATGCCCTGCGCCAAACTGAGCGCATCCCCCTGACAGCGTGCCTGACCTCGCTGGGCGCGGCGATGGGGACGGGCAATATCGCGGGTGTTGCCTCCGCGCTGGTGCTGGGCGGACCGGGGGCGATCTTCTGGATGTGGGCGGCAGGCATCTGCGGCGCAGGGCTGCTGTTCGCGGAAAATGTCCTCTCGGCGCGGTTCCGGCGGGGTGAGATCACCGGTGCGCCTGCCTATCTGCGGTACGGGCTGGGCTCTCCCCTGCTCGCGGGCGGATTTGCGGTCTGCTGCATAGCGGCATCCTTCGGCATGGGCTGCATGACGCAGACGTACACGATGGCGATGACGCTCAAGGCGGCATGCAGCGTGCCGCCCGCGGTGACGGGACTGCTTGCGGCGGGCATCACGGCGGCGGTCATCCTCGGGGGCGCCGGACGCATCGGGAAATTCCTGACGGCGGCGGTGCCGGTGGTGTCGGTGCTATATCTCGGCATGACGCTGACCGTGATTGTGCGGAACGGGGCGCATCTGGGTGAGGCATTTGCCGCGATTTTCCGGGACGCCTTCGGCTGGGATGCGGCAGCCGGCGGAATCGCGGGGGAAGCCGTGCGGCGGGCGGTATCCGCAGGCGTACGGCGCGGGGTATTCTCGAATGAGGCGGGACTCGGCAGCAGCGGACTGCTGCACAGTGATGCAGATGCACCGCCGGGTGCGCTGGGCATCTGCGCGGTGGGGGAGCTGATTGCGGATACCTTTCTATGCTGCACGCTGACGGCGCTGGCAATCCTGACCTCCGGGGTGACGGGGGAGGATGCGGATCTGCTGATCCTGTCGGCATTCCGGACGGGACTGGGACGCGGGGCAGATTTTCTGCTCCCGCCTGTGACGGCGGCATTTGCGCTCTGCACGCTGATCGGCTGGAGCTTCTGCGGTGCGCAGGCATTGGCGGGTCTGACCGGCGGGCGGTATCTGATGGGGTATCGGGCAGTGTTCTGCCTTGCGGCACTGCTGGGGGCGTGTGTGGATGCTGAAATCGTCTGGACGATTGCGGATATTGCGAACGGGATGATGGCGTATTGTAATCTGCCGGGGGTGATCCTGCTTGCCGGCGGGGCGGAGCGGCAGGTTTCGGAGCAAGCTGCCTGCGCGGGCTCCGCGCCACTTGACATTTGAGGGAAAATGCGGTATAATAAAAATAAGTATCGTCTGCCCGTGAACGTGAACGGACAGGAATCTACGGATCTCCGGCATACATGCCCGACATACAGCCAACATATCATCCAGGACAATCAGCACCGTGTGCGTCAATTGGTGCTTGTCATGCATTCTGAAAGCGAGGTAATCTATTGAGTAACAAATCAAACAACCAGAAAAGCGGTCAGAACCGACCCGCCGGTAACGGCGAGCACCGCAAGCGGTATTTCGTAAACCGCGGAAAGAAGCCGAATCAGCCGCGGAATCCCGCTGCACCCAAAAACAATGCTTCCAAAAAGCAGCATCCGCAGGCACAGCTTGCACAGGCGGCAAATCAGTCCCGCCCGCAGCAGAAGGAAGTGCAGAAGAATCATCAGCCGTCCCGTCAGCGCACACCCGTGCGCATCATCCCGCTCGGCGGTCTCGGTGAAATCGGCAAGAATATGACCGTGTTCGAGTGCTCGAACGATATGTTCATCCTCGACTGCGGTCTGGCATTCCCCGATGCCGAAATGCCCGGCGTCGATATTGTTCTGCCCGATTTCACCTATGTGGAGCGCAATCAGGATAAGCTCCGCGGTATCGTCATCACCCACGGTCACGAGGATCACATCGGCGGTCTTGCCTACTTATTAAAGAAGGTCAATGCCCCCATCTACGGCTCCTCCATGACCATCGGTCTTATCAAGCACAAGCTCGAGGAGCACGGTCTCCTCGGCAAGGTCTCCCTCAATGTCATGGAGCCGCGCAAAACCGTGCGCATGGGCTGCATGTCCGTGGAGTTCATCAAGGTGAATCACTCCATCCCCGGCGCCTACGGCATGGCAATCCATACCCCCGCCGGCGTCCTCGTCCATACGGGCGACTTCAAGGTGGATTTCACCCCCATCGACGGCGGCCCCATCGATCTGGCACGCTTCGGTGAACTCGGCAACCGCGGTGTGCTTGCCCTCATGTCCGACTCCACCAATGCGGAGCGTCCCGGCTATACCCAGTCGGAGCGCAAGGTCGGTGAGAGCTTCGAGCGCCTGTTCGCCAAGGCAGGCAGCCGCCGCATCATCATCGCAACCTTCTCCTCGAATATCCACCGCGTACAGCAGATCGTCAACATGGCGGCGAAGAACGGCAGAAAGGTCGCTGTTCTGGGACGCAGCATGATTAACGTCATCACGACCGCGCTGGAGCTCGGCTATCTGGAGGTTCCCAAGAATACCATCATCGACATCGAGAACATGAACCAGTACCCGCCGGAGCAGATCGTGCTCATCACGACCGGTTCCCAGGGCGAGCCCATGAGTGCGCTCACCCGCATGGCGATGCATGACCACAAGAAGGTCAATATCACGCCGCTGGATTTCATCATCATCTCGGCAACGCCCATCCCCGGCAACGAGAAGCACGTCACCAAGGTCGTGAACGAGCTGCTCAAATCCGGCGCGGAGGTTATCTACGAGTCCATGTATGAGGTACACGTTTCCGGACACGCCTGCCAGGAGGAGCTCAAGCTCATCCTCGCACTCACCCGCCCGAAGTACTTCATCCCCATGCACGGCGAATACAAGCATCTGAAAAAAGCACGCGGCGTGGCACTCGAAATGGGCATCCCGAAGGAGAATATCCTGCTCGCGTCCATCGGCAACATCATCGAGACGGACGGCAACAAGCTCCAGATCGTAGGACAGGCACCGGCTGGCCGTGTGCTCGTGGACGGTCTGGGTGTCGGTGATGTCGGCTCGATCGTACTGCGTGACAGAAAGCATCTCGCAGAGGACGGACTCATCATCATCGTGGTCGGCATCAACCGCACAAGCGGCGAGGTCGTTTCGGGGCCGGATATCATTTCCCGCGGCTTCGTGTACGTCCGCGAGGCAGAGGAGCTCATGGAGGAAGCACGTCTTCTGATGTGCCACACGCTCGGTGAGTGCTCGGTCTACGAGCTGCGTGAGTGGACGTCCCTCAAGGGCAAACTCCGCGATGCGCTCTCGGATTTCATCTTCGAGCAGACAAAGCGCAGCCCGATGATTCTGCCGATTATTATGGAGATTTAAGCAAGCGCTGAACAGATCGGCAGTACAGTATTCAGGGATAATGAAAGGGCTGTTTGCGGGGCTTCGCCCCGCGCCCCATGTACTGATTGATGAATCAATCAGTACATCCTTATTCTCCTGTATCATGATTCAAAAAGGGGGTGATACGGATTGAAGCCGAAATACCATATTGCGCTGTGGGTCACGATGGTTCTGATGGTACTGGCGACGATTCTGCCGGCGGCGGTGCTGTTCTGGCGCGGTGACAGGTTCGGATTCCTGTACTGTATTCCGGGCGCAGTGCTGGCGGGCACGGCAGCGACGATGCTGCTCTATGCGCAGCGCAACCAGATCCGCTTTGTGGCGCGGCTCTCGGAGAAAACCGAGAAAGCCCAGCTTGCGGCGCTCGACCAGCTCCCGCTGGGTCTGTGCGTCCTTGACGAAACCGGCGTGCTCGTGCAGATGAACCCCTATTTCCAGGAGGAGATCATGGACGGCGCCGATCTGTTCGGCAGGAATCTCTATGAGATCATCCCCTTCAATCCGACCGAGCCCTCACAGGATGTTTGCTGGCAGGAGCGCTACTATCAGGTCAAGCTGCTTCCGTTCCATGACGGGGATATTCCGCTGAATGTCTTTCTCTGGACAGATGTGACGGATCTGGAGCGCCTGAAACAGAAATGCCACGACTCGCATCCGTGCGTGATGCTTCTGGTGATCGACAACTACGAGGATCTCATTCAGAACGCCAAGGAGAGCGAACGGCTGGAAGCCAGCTTCGCCATCGAACGGCTGCTGGAGGAGTTCGTCTCCGGCACCAACGGCATCGTGCGCCGGCTCAAAAATGACCGGTTCATCGCCATTCTTGAGGAACAGCATGTACAGCAGCTCATCGAGGGCAAGTTCAAGATCCTCGACGATGCGCGGAACATCGCCGTTGACGAGCGCAACACCGTAACCTTCTCCATCGGCGTGGGACACGGCGCGGAGACGATTGCGGAAAGCGAAGCCTATGCCATCCAGTGTCTGGATATGGCGCTCGGGCGCGGCGGCGATCAGGCGGCTGTCAAGACGGAGAACGGATTCCGGTTCTTCGGCGGCGTTTCCAAGGGCGTGGAGAAGAAATCCCGCGCCAAAGCGCGCATGGTCGCCGGTGCCATTCAGGAGCTCATCACCGACAGCCAGCAGGTGTTCCTCATGGGGCATCGGTTCGGTGATCTCGATTCCGTCGGTGGCTGCTGCGGTCTTGCAGGGGCGGTGCGGATGATGGGCATCCCGGTGAATGTGGTCGTGGATCTGAAAAAGAACCTCTCCACCCAGCTCATTGAGATGGTGCAGAACGAGGTCGGCGGCGATCTGTTCATCAGCCCCGAGGAGGCACTCGGCAGCATCACCGACCGGACGCTCCTCATCATCTCCGATACGCACAACAAGGATATCCTCGAAAGCCCCGAGCTTTACAGGGAAGCAAAGCGTGTGTGCGTCATCGACCACCACCGCAAGAATGTCAATTTCGTCGATAATGCGGTTGTGTTCCATCATGAGCCTTACGCATCCTCGGCATGCGAGATGATTACAGAGCTTTTGCAGTACTTCAAGCTCCCGGATGCCGTCGAGGAGGTCTATGCGGAATGTCTGCTTGCGGGCATCATGCTCGATACCAAGAATTTTGTCATGCGCACGGGTGTGCGTACCTTTGAGGCGGCGGCGTACCTGCGCAAGATCGGCGCGGATACCGTCAAGGTCAAGAACCTGTTCGCCGGCTCCATGTCCGCCTACCGCAGCCGCACGGAGATCGTCGGATCCGCGGAGGTCATCGATAACTATGCCATCGCCATCGCGCCGCCGGATACCCCGGATGTACGGCTCGTGGCACCGCAGGCAGCCGATGAACTGCTGAACATCTCCCATGTGGAGGCGGCTTATGTACTTTACGAGGCGAACGGCGCCGTGAGCATTTCGGCGCGTTCCTACGGCAGAATCAACGTTCAGGTCATCATGGAAGCGCTCGGCGGCGGCGGTCACCAGAGCATGGCGGCAACCCAGCTCCCGGGCGTGACCGTAGAGGACGCACGTTCCCAGCTTTTAAAGGCAATACTGGACAATACAAACTGATACAGAAAGGATGTTACCAGCATGAAGGTTATTTTCACACAGGATGTCAAGGGCTCCGGCAAGAAGGGCGAGCTCAAGGAGGTTTCCGACGGCTACGCACGCAACATGCTCATCAAGAAGGGGCTTGCAGTTGAAGCAACACCGGAAAACCTGAACCACCTCAAGGGTCAGCAGGCTTCCGCACAGCACAAGATTGACGTGGACAAGGCAAATGCCGAGGAGATCAAGGCAAAGATCAACGGCAAGACCGTCACCGTCAAGGCGAAGTCCGGCACGGGCGGCAGACTGTTCGGTGCGGTGACAGCGGCGCAGGTCGCACAGTGCATCGAGGAGCAGTACGGCTGCAAGGTTGATAAGAAGAAGGTCGGACTCAAGTCCGAGATCAAGGCTTTCGGCACATTCTCCGCGGATATCAAGCTCTACAACGGTATCGGCGCTGAAATGACTGTCGAGGTCGTAGAAGCGTAATGAACACGGGCGGTTTTGATACCGCCCGATTTCCGTACAAGGGGGAATCTTCATGGCAGAGTCCAAATTCACGGATCTCGAAATGCCCTACAGCCTGGAATCCGAGCAGTCCGTCCTCGGCGCAATCCTCGCAGAATCCGATATTATCGCCTCCGTGCTGGAGACCGTCAAGCCGGAGATGTTCTACATCGACCAGCACCGTGCCCTGTTCAATATCATGGTGCAGATGTTCGCCACCGGCTCGTCCAAGGCGGATATTGTCACCGTCCTCAATGAAGCCGTGGCACAGCACATCTTCGAGACACCCGCCGAGGGCAGAACCTACCTCGCCAATCTCGTCAACATGGTGCCGGCTGTCTCCAATATCGACAGCTACTGCCAGATCGTATCCGGCAAATACTACATCCGCTCCCTCGCGGAGGCGGCGCGGCATATCCTTTCCGATATTCAGAGCGGCGAGAACGATGCGTCTGTCCTGCTCGATGCCGCAGAACAGAGCATCTTCGATATTCGCCAGGGACGGAACACCGGCGGTCTGAAGGCGATCAACGAGATCGTGTCGGACACCTACATGCATATCGCACAGCTCGCCGGTCCCGACCGTGAGCAGTTCCTCGGCATCCGGTCGGGGTTCCAGCATCTCGACGCCGTGACCTCCGGTCTGAACAAGTCGGATCTGATCCTGATCGCGGCGCGTCCTGCGATGGGTAAGACCGCTTTCGCGCTGAATATTGCCGAGAATGTCGCCAGAACCCAGAAGGAGAAGCAGGTCTGCATCTTCTCGCTCGAAATGCCCCGGGAGCAGCTCGTGTCCCGTCTCATGTCCAGCGCCGCGCAGGTCGATTCCCACAAGCTCCGCAGCGGCTACCTCAACGGCGAGGAATGGGTGCGCCTTGCGACTGCTGCCAGCTATCTCAACGGGCTGCCCATCTATATCGACGACACCGCCAGCATCACCGTCCAGCAGATCAAGGCGAAGCTCCGCCGCATGAAGAACCTCGGACTCGTCGTTATCGACTACCTCGGTCTGATCGCGACCACCCTCCGCACGGAGAACCGTGTCCAGATCGTCGGTGAGATTACCCGTCAGCTCAAAATCATGGCGAAGGAGCTCGACGTGCCGATCATCCTGCTGTCTCAGCTCTCCCGTGGTCCCGAGAGCCGTACCGACAAGCGCCCGATGCTGTCGGATCTGCGTGAATCCGGTTCTATCGAGCAGGACGCGGATATTGTCATGTTCCTCTACCGCGACGCCTACTATAACAAGGACAACGCCAACATCAACGAAGCGGAGTGCATCGTCGCCAAGAACCGCCACGGCGAGACCGGCACGATCAAGCTCGCGTGGAACGGTCAGTTCACACGCTTCACGACACTCGAAACCGCCGATGCGCCCGTTTAATGCCGTGCGCGGCTTTCTCCGGCGGGAGAGCATCACCGGATCTGTCTGCTGTGCGCTTTCGGGCGGGGCAGACAGCGTGTGTCTGCTTGCCTGCCTGCGGGAGATGCCAGGAATCACCCTCTCTGCGGTGCATATCCAGCATAACCTGCGCGGGGACGAGAGCCGGCGCGATGAGGATTTCTGCCGGACACTCTGCGAAAACTGGGGGATTCCGCTGACCGTCATCTCCGTCGATGTGCGGGACTACGCGGCGGCGCATCGACTTTCCGTCGAGACTGCCGCGCGGGAGTGCCGGTATGCGGCATTTGAGACGCTTGCCTGCGATCACATCGCCACGGCACACACGGCATCCGATCAGCTCGAAACCGTGCTGTTCCGCATGGCACGCGGAGCCGGGCTGCGCGGACTCTGCGGCATCCCGGAGCGCCGCGGCAGTTTCATCCGCCCCCTGCTGTATGCCACACGCACCGAAATCGAGGCATTTCTCCGGGAGCGCGGGCTTTCCTGTGTGACGGACAGCTCGAATCTGTCGGACGCCTACAGCCGGAATTTTATCCGGCATCACATCGTCCCTGCGATGCAGCAGCTCAACCCCGGCGCGGAGCAGAATACCGCCCGCATGGTCGATTCCCTGCGGGAGGATGCGGCGCTGCTGGATTCGCTGGCGGATGCCGCCTATGCGGACTGCTTCCGGGACGGGACGATGGTCGGGCTCGATGCCCTGCATCCGGCAATCCGGCGGCGGTGCATTGCGCGATACCTGGCAGATGCGGGGCTGCCCTGCGGCTATGAAGCCGTGACGGCGGTGCTCGCGCTCCTCGAACGCGGCGGTATGCTCGATCTGGATCGCTCCGGTACGGTGCTCCGCTATGGGCGCGGGGTGCTGTTTACAGCGTCCGGCGCTTCGGACTGCGCTGAAATCCCCCTGAAAATTGGTAAAAATCAACTGTTTCCGGGGGTAATCCTGTCTGCTGAGGTCGTATTGCGTGAAAATCCAGACAAATTTGCAAGTGTTCACAAAAAGTTCACAGATTTTGTTCTCGATTATGATATAATAAAAGGGTATGTAAAGCTGCATGGCAGAAAGCCGGGTCTGTATCTCCGGAGTGAAAGGCGGGGATGCCGCATCCGCATTAAGAAATGGATGAATGCGGAGGTAGCACCGGCTAAGCGGCAATTCATACACTTCCTCTCAGACAGGGAGGGTCTGATCTGGGCGGAGGGTCTCGGCGCGGACGAACGTGTCCGTGTCACCGATGCAACACAGCGTATGCTCGTGCTGCATGTTCACACAGATGACACCGGCTGCACATGAGAATATCACAGTGATACTTTATACTTAGTCTCATGATTTAGCAGTCTCCATTAGAGAGTGCTAATGCAGTCAAAAATCAATCCCAAGAGAAAAAGGAGTGGATGGTTTGACACCGAAAAAAAGCAGGGGCATTGTTGCCTATCTGATGGTCGCAGTTCTGCTGATCTTTCTGGCGGCGTGGATGCTGCCCAGACTGAATCAGAAGAAGCCGGAATATACCTATTCCCAGATCATGCAGCATTTCGATGACCTCGAAGTCACGAAGTACACGCTTGACCTCGGAACCGGCGAACTGAAGCTGACTCTGAAGGGCGACAAGGAGATCGAGTATGAGGTGCCCAATGTCTCGATCTTCAAGGAAGAAACGGAAGGGTACCGTCTGAAGTACAACAAAGCGCATCCCGATGCACCGCTGGATCAGGACTATTACAAGATCACCGATAACAGCTGGCTCATTACCTATGTGCCCACACTCATCATCCTCGTGATGGGCATTGCCCTGTTCATCTTCATGATGCGGCAGGCGGGCGGCGGACGCTACAACAACTTCGGAAAGGCGAACATCAAGACCCCGAATCAGGGCAAAAAAGCGCTGTTCAAGGACGTTGCGGGCGCTGAGGAGGAGAAGTTCGAGATGGAGGAGATCGTCGATTTCCTCAAGAATCCGCGCAAGTACAACGAGATCGGCGCACGCATCCCGAAGGGTGTGCTTCTGCTGGGACCTCCCGGAACCGGTAAGACGCTGCTGGCAAGAGCCGTTGCAGGTGAGGCTGGCTGCCCGTTCTACCCGATCTCCGGTTCGGATTTCGTAGAAATGTTCGTCGGCGTCGGCGCATCGCGTGTCCGCGATCTATTCGAGACGGCGAAGAAGAACGCTCCCTCGATCATCTTCATCGATGAGATCGATGCCGTCGGCAGACACCGCGGTGCTGGTCTCGGCGGCGGTCACGACGAGCGTGAGCAGACCCTGAACCAGCTGCTCGTCGAGATGGACGGTTTTGAGGGCAATGAGAGCGTCATTGTTATCGCGGCAACAAACCGCCGTGATATTCTCGATCCGGCGCTGCTGCGTCCCGGTCGTTTCGACCGTCAGATCGTGGTCGGCTGCCCGGATATTAAGGGCCGTGAGGACATCCTCAAGGTTCACACCAAGAACAAGCCGCTGGCACCCGATGTCAACCTGAAGGACATCGCACGCACCACGGCAGGCTTCACCGGTGCTGATCTGGAGAACCTCTGCAATGAGGCTGCACTGCTTGCAGCACGCTACGACCGTAAGGCAATCACCAACAAGGACATCGCTGAGGCGACCATCAAGGTCGTTGCGGGTCCCGAGAAGAAGTCCCGCGTCAAGACTGAGCGTGAGATCAAGCTTACCGCGTATCACGAAGCAGGTCACGCCATCTGCACGTACTACTGCCCGCATCAGGATAAGGTACACGAAATTTCGATCGTGCCCCGCGGCATGGCTGGCGGCTACACGCTGTCCCTGCCGGAGCATGACAAGAGCTACAACAGCAAGATGGAAATGCACGAGGAGATCGTCGTTCTGCTGGGCGGCCGTGTAGCAGAGAAGCTCATCATGGACGATATTTCGACCGGCGCTTCCAACGATCTGGAGCGTGCAACCTCGATGGCACGCAACATGGTCACCCGCTACGGCTTCTCCGAAAAGCTGGGACCTGTGGTTTACGGCCACAACGACAGCGAGCCGTTCCTGGGCAGAGATTTCAGCTCGACACCGAACTATTCGGATGAGGTCGCAGCCGAGATCGACGAGGAGATCCGCGCATTCATCGAGGAGGGCTACGACAAGGCAGAGGATATCCTGTCCTCGCACATGGATCAGCTGCACCGCGTCGCACAGTACCTCATCAAGTACGAGAAGGTCGATGGTCCGGGCTTTGAGAAGCTCATGAAGGGCGAAACGCTCCCGAATGAGCTGGAGGACGAAACGCCGTCCCGCCGTGACGATTTCGACGTGCCGCTGGATCAGCCGGATGACGGCTGGAACAGACCGAGCATCTCCGAGAATCCCGCATAACAAAAAGCACCCCATTTCGGGGTGCTTTTTTCAGCCCAGACGGACAAAGGATTTGCGCTGTCTGCCGGTCAGATCATCGCAGAATCCGGCGATCATCACCTTAGAGATGCGCCCCTCCGGCAGGCTGTCGGGTGTCAGCTCATGCAAGTCAGGGTCATATTTGTCGCCCTCGTGCGTGACAATCCGCCGGAAATCCGGATGCCCGACAAGATACAGGTCGAAGAAGAAGTCAAACAGCTCGTTCAGGGTGCCGAGGGTCTGTACATCCATCTGCGTCCCCTGCGTGCGGATCATCTCATGCAGGCGCAGGAGCGTCGTTTCCTCCGCGCCTGTGATGGCAAAGGACAGAGGTGAGAACTCGTTGAGGAATGTCCCGCACACGTCGCGGACGTCCTCCGGGAGCTCCAGATATTTGCCGTACACCGTTTCCAGACGTGCATAGGGCGCAAGCACCTCCTGCAACCTGCCGCACTGCTGGCGGAGTGCCGAGAGCCGTTGCTCCTGTGCGAAGATGGTTTCCTGCGCCTCGTCTAAGGCGCTCTCCGCACGTTTACAGCGCGATTCCAGTTCCGACGTGTCCGTATCGGGAGCGGGTGCTTCGGACGTTTCCCCGCCGCTCAGGACGGCTCTGAGGGCATTTCGGATATCGGGATCGGTTTGGATAAGAGACAGAAGCGCGGATTTCAGATCAGACATGGGCTGGCTCCTTTCTGCTGCTTGACAAAGCGGCGGTGATATGGTATAATAGAATGTGGAGTGTGACTCCCGCATGCGCCTGTGGTGGAATTGGCAGACACGTTGGATTTAGGTTCCAATGTCGCAAGACATGCAGGTTCAAGTCCTGTCAGGCGCACCAGATAAAGCAAAAACCGGCGCAATCGCGTCGGTTTTTTTCATGGGCCATCAGGGATTCGAACCCGGGACCATCCGGTTATGAGCCGGAAGCTCTAACCAACTGAGCTAATGGCCCTTGTATAGCAAAAAAGAGTGGTCTAACCACTCTTTTTTGATTCATGCCGGCACCTATCTAATTTTCCAGGCCGTCACCAGCCAAGTATTTTCGACGTGAAAGAGCTTAACTGCCGTGTTCGGAATGGGAACGGGTGGAACCTCTTTGCCATCAGCACCGACTGGAAAACAGAATATCAAATGCAAATGAGAACGTTACTTCAAATGAAGTCTTAGGAAAAGTGTTCGACCGATTAGTATTCTCTGGCTGAGTACGTCACCGCACTTACACCTAGAACCTATCAAC
>ONEQ01000057.1 GCA_900316885.1 uncultured Eubacteriales bacterium
ACGATCACCTTTGCGGCAATGCAGGGCGATGCGGACTGGTCGGGCAGCGTGGATATTCTGGATGTGATCTGCGTCAACAAGTTCCTCCTCGGTACCCGTGAGCTGGATGATGCGCACCAGACCGCAGCGGATGCGGACGGCGACGGCAGGGTCACGGAATCGGATCCGCTTGCCATTTTGAAGAAAGTGTTGAACAAAGCCGGATAGCGGCATTGTTTTAGTCAATCTATGAAGGAGTGTGTTTACCAATGGACATTATGCAGTCATCTCTCGAAAAACACAAGGAGTGGAAGGGAAAGATCGAGGTCATTTCCCGCACACCGATCAACGACCGGAACAGCCTCTCCCATGCTTACACTCCGGGCGTTGCACAGCCCTGTCTGGAGATCGAGAAGAATCCCGAGCTCTCCTATGAGCTGACCCGCCGCCACAATCTCGTGGCAGTCATCACCGACGGCACAGCAGTGCTGGGGCTGGGCGACATCGGCCCGCTTGCGGCGATGCCGGTCATGGAGGGCAAGTGCGCCCTGTTCAAGGAATTTGCGGACGTGGATGCGTTCCCGCTCTGCGTCAATTCCAAGGATACCGACGTGATCGTGGACACGATCGCGAACATCGGTCTGAGCTTCGGCGGCATCAATCTCGAGGACATCGCCGCACCGCGCTGCTTCGAGATCGAGGCAAAGCTCAAGCAGAGACTCGACATCCCGGTATTCCACGACGACCAGCACGGCACGGCAATCGTTGTCGCTGCGGCACTCGTCAATGCGTGCAAGGTAGCCGGCAAGAAGATCGAGGAGCTGGAGATTGTCATCAACGGTGCGGGCTCTGCGGGCATCGCGATTGCGAAGCACCTGCTGAATCTGGGCGTGGGCAATATCCAGATGGTCGATCTCTGCGGCATTCTGGCGCGTGACACGGACTACGAGAATCCCGCCCATGCGGAGATGGCACGCAAGACCAACCGCGACGTGCGCCACGGCGTGCTTGCCGATGCGGTCAAGGGCGCGGATGTGTTCATCGGCGTATCGAAGCCCGGTCTGCTGACCCCGGAGATGATCGCCACCATGAACGAAAAGCCGCTGGTATTCGCGATGGCGAACCCCACACCGGAGATCATGCCGGATCTTGCCAAGCAGGCAGGCGCCTACATCGTCGGCACCGGCAGAAGCGATTTCCCGAACCAGATCAACAACGTTGTCGCATTCCCGGGCGTGTTCAAGGGTGCGCTCGCGGTGCGTGCGAAGGACATCAACGAAGCGATGAAGGTCGCAGCGACCAAGGCAATCGCCGGCTGCGTGCCGGAGGACAAGCTCTGCGCAGAGTTCATCCTTCCCGATGCATTTGACAGAAGTGTTGCCTATGCCGTTGCCAAGGCAGTTGCACAGGCTGCCATTGATTCCGGCGTAGCAGGACTGCCGGTCAACCCGCTGTAAGTATGCAGGAGGTAACACAGCAGCTTCCCATCCTGTTGATTCCGCAGCTCTGGATCCGGCTGATCGGCATCGGTGTCTGTGTCGGCTTGCTGACATTTTTCATCAACCCGATGCTGCTGGGCATCCGCCATGCCGGATGCTTTGCGGGAGGCGCTGCCTGCATTCTGGGCATCGTGTTTTTCGCGCTGAACGATCCGATCGCGCGGAAGCTGGACGTTGTCTGGCACAACGACCACGGGCGGATCCTGCTCTGCATTGTGGCAGGCTTTCTGGCACTCTGCGTGATTCTTCCGGTCGTGTCTCATGCTGCAAAGGCGGCTGGATGCGGCGTATGCCTACCTGAACGCGCATCCGGAGGTGCCGGTGATTGTCTGCGGCGGCCAGGGTAAGGATGAGGAAATCAGCGAAGCACAGTGCATGACAGAGTATCTCGAGCGCAAGGGCATCGCGAAGGAGCGCATCTTCCGTGAGGATACCTCCGTTTCGACCCGCGAGAACCTTGCCAATGCCAAGGCAATCCTCGAGCGTGAGGAGCTCGGATTCCATGTCACGATCGTGACCGACAGCTTCCACCAGTACCGGGCGCATCTCATCGCCAAGGACTGCGGGCTGACCAATGATGCCGTATCCGCGAAAACCGCATGGTATCTGGCACCCTCCTACTGGGTGCGTGAGTGGATGGGTATTCTGGCATTCTTATTATTCGGATAAATCCGGGGGAGCGTTGACTCCCCTTTTTCTTTGGAGGAAAAATGTATAAGCATCTGTTATTTGATCTGGACGGCACATTGACCGATTCCGCGGAGGGAATCTATAATTCCATCCGCTACGGGCTGGATAAGGCAGGGTATCCCGTCCCCGCGCCGGACATCCTGCAAAAATTCCTCGGCCCGCCGCTGTATGAGAGCTATCAGAAATACTGCGGCATGGATCCGGCGCAGTCCCTGCAGGCGGTGGGGTATTACCGCGAATATTTCTCGGAGAGGGGACTGTTTGAAAATGCCGTGATTCCGGGCATCGAGGATCTGCTGATCCGTCTGCGGGAGGGAGGATTCCGCATCCATCTGGCGACGGCAAAGCCCGAGGTCTATGCGATCCCGATCCTGCGGCATTTCGGGCTCTATGACTATTTTGAATTTCTCGGCGCCGCGACCCTGACCGAGGAGCGCTCCCACAAGGATGAGGTGATCCGCTATGTGCTGGAAAACGCCGGGATCGCTGACAAGCGCGAGTGTATCATGATCGGTGACCGGGACAATGACATTCTCGGCGCGAAGGCGTGCGGAATTGCGAGCATCGGCGTGCTGTTCGGCTACGGCTCACGGGAGGAGCTGGCGGATGCAGGTGCGGATTACATAGCCGAAACGCCCGGGGATATTGCTGAAATTGTGAAAAGTAAGGTTTAATTTTCTTTGGCAAAGCCAAAGAAAATGATGGGGGCAGCGGGGCGTTCTGACCGCATATTTGTGAAAAATGCGCCTTGACAAATGCAGGCAGATATGGTATCATAGTAGTATATCACAGGCGTTGAGGGGGAGGAGTACCTCCTGTGCTGCGGCAAAGAGAGCGTCCGGTCGGTGCGAGGACGTGCGCAGGCAGAAGCGAAGGTAGCCCCGGAGCTCCGGATCGAACGGCAGGGGATTGACCCGCGCCCAGTAGTGCCCGGCGGGAGTTCCCGTTACAGAACGGCTGCGGTTTTCGCCGCACAGAGTGCGGGGCACGCCCCGAATTCAGGTGGTAACACGGATGAGATTCATTCGCCCTGAAGCAGTATGCTTCGGGGCTTGTTTTTTGCCCCGAAATCAAAAAGGAGTATGTAACATGGCAAAAGAACTTGCAAAAACCTATGCCCCCGAATCCTTCGAGGACAGAATCTACAAGACCTGGATGGAGAAGAAGTGCTTCCATGCGGAGGTGGACTCCAAGAAGAAGCCCTATACCATCGTCATTCCGCCCCCCAACATCACCGGTCAGCTGCACATGGGTCATGCGCTCGACGAGACCCTGCAGGACATCCTGATCCGCTGGAAGCGCATGAGCGGCTATTCCGCACTCTGGCTGCCGGGTACGGATCACGCGGCAATCGCGACCGAAGCCAAGATCGTGGCTGCGATGCGCGAGGAGGGCGTGACCAAGGAGGATCTCGGACGCGAGGGCTTCATGAAGCGTGCATGGGCATGGAAAGAGAAGTTCGGCGGACGCATCGTCGAACAGCTCAAGAAGCTCGGCTCCTCCTGTGACTGGGACAGAGAGCGCTTCACGATGGACGAGGGCTGCTCCAAGGCAGTCAAGGAGGTATTCGTCAAGTACTACGAAAAGGGACTGATCTACCGCGGTGAGCGTATGGTCAACTGGTGCCCGAAGTGCATGACCACCCTGTCCGATGCCGAGGTCGAGTATGAGGATCAGGCAGGTCATTTCTGGCATCTGCGCTACAAGTTCAAGGATTCCGACGAGTATCTGGAGCTGGCGACCACCCGTCCGGAGACGCTGCTGGGCGATACCGCTGTTGCTGTCAATCCGGAGGACGAGCGCTACAAGCATCTGGTCGGCAAGATGCTGATTCTCCCGATCGTTCACAGAGAAATTCCGGTTGTTGCGGATGATTATGTGGATATTGAGTTCGGTACCGGCGTTGTCAAGATCACCCCGGCACACGACCCGAACGACTTCGAGGTCGGCAAGCGCCATGGTCTGGAGGTCATCAACGTCATGACCGACGATGCCAAGATCGTGGACGATTACCCGAAGTATGCGGGCATGGACAGATACGAGGCACGCAAGGCAATTGTTGCGGATCTGGAGGCAGAGGGCGCACTGGTGCGCGTGGAGGATTATTCCCACAATGTCGGCACCTGCTACCGCTGCGGCACGACCGTCGAGCCGAAGGTATCCACCCAGTGGTTCGTCAAGATGGCACCGCTGGCACAGCCGGCAATCGACGCTGTGAAGAACGGCGATACCAAGTTCGTGCCGGAGCGCTTCGATAAGACCTACTATCACTGGCTCGAGAATATCCGCGACTGGTGCATTTCCCGTCAGATCTGGTGGGGCCATCAGATTCCGGCATTCTACTGCGACGACTGCGGCGAGATGGTCGTTACCAAGGAATCCTCTGCCGTTTGCCCGAAGTGCGGCAAGCCCATGCGTCAGGATCCGGATACCCTCGATACCTGGTTCTCCTCCGCACTCTGGCCGTTCTCGACCCTCGGCTGGACGGGCGAGAAGAACGAGCCGTCCGAGGATTTCAAGTACTTCTACCCGACCAACACCCTCGTTACCGGCTATGACATCATTTTCTTCTGGGTTATCAGAATGATGTTCTCCGCGCTGGAGAATACCGGCAAGGTGCCGTTTGATACCGTGCTTATCCACGGTCTGGTGCGCGATGCACAGGGCAGAAAAATGTCCAAGTCCCTCGGCAACGGAATCGATCCGCTGGAGGTCATCGACCAGTACGGCGCGGACGCACTCCGCTTCATGCTGGCAACCGGCAATGCCCCCGGCAACGACATGCGCTACATCGACGACAAGGTCAAGGCAGCGCGTAACTTCGCGAACAAGCTCTGGAACGCATCCCGCTTCATCATGATGAATCTCGCGGATGATTTCCAGTTCACCGGACTCCCGGCAGACCTCACGATGGAGGACAAGTGGCTGGTATCCAAGTTCAACCAGCTCTGCAAGGAAGTCAATACGAATCTCGAAGCATTCGAGCTGGGCGTTGCCTCCACCAAGATCTATGACTTTATCTGGGATGTGTTCTGCGACTGGTACATCGAGCTGACAAAGCCCCGCATCCAGGCAGGCGGCGCGGCAAAGGAATCCGCACAGCAGGTGCTCGTATGGACGATGCAGGGCATGCTGAAGCTGCTGCACCCGTTCATGCCGTTCATCACCGAGGAAATCTGGCAGACTCTCGTGGGCGACGGCAGCATGATTATGCTCCAGGATTACCCGGTTTATGACGAAAAGCTGAACTTCGCGCAGGAGGAAGCCGATTTCGAGAAGGTCGTTGCCGCCATCAAGGCAGTCCGCAACACCAGAACCGAGCTGAACGTTCCGCCGTCTGTCAAGGCAAAGATCTGCATCGAGACTGCGGACAAGGCGTTGTTCGAGAGCGCATCCCTGTTCTTCGAGAAGCTTGCCTCCGCAAGCGAGATCGAGGTCGGCGACAAGTTCGACATGCCGAATGCGGCATCCGCTGTCACCCATGCCGCACGTCTGTTCATCCCGATGGAGCAGCTCGTGGACAAGGAGAAGGAGCTCGCAAGACTCGACAAGGAGCGCGAGAAGGCGCAGAAGGACATTGACTTCCTGTCCAAGAAGCTCGGCAATGAGGGATTCCTGGCAAAGGCACCCGAAAAGCTGATCGAGGCAGAGAAGGAGAAGCTCCGCAAGGCACAGGAGAAGATGGACAAGATCATGCAGTCCATCAAGGCATTCAGCTGATGAACGCCTATGCAGAGGCGATGAAATTCGTTGACAGCTTTTCACGGAGCGGCGCACCGGTGCGGGATCTGTCCCGCATCGGCGCTCTGATGGAGGCGCTCGGCAACCCGCAGGACAAGCTGAAATTCCTGCACATCGCCGGAACGAACGGGAAGGGCTCTGTTGCCGAGTACCTGACCAACATCTTCATGCAGGCAGGCTACCGGACGGGGACATTCACCTCACCCTACATCCTGCGCTACACCGACCGCATCCGCCTGAACCGGCAGGACATCCCCGAGGAGGCGCTGACCGACGTGCTGACGCAGGTGCGCCGGTGCATCAAGATCGATGCGGACTATTCGCAGTTCGAGATCACATTCGCGGCGGCGATGCTGTATTTCGTGAAAGCCGGTGCGCAGATCGTCGTGCTCGAAACAGGGCTCGGCGGGCTGCTCGACTGCACGAACATCATCCAAAGCCCCGACGCCTGCATCCTGACGACGATTGCGATGGATCACATGCAGATCCTCGGCAATACGCTCCCGGAGATCGCCGCGCAGAAGGCGGGCATCATCAAGCCCGGAGCGCAGGTGATCATCTCCCCGAAGAACACGCCGGAGACGATCGCGCAGCTTCGGGCGGCGGCAGGGGAGAATCCGGTGTTCGTCCCCGACAAGCGCGAGGGCATCTTCTCGCAGATCCGCTATGATCTCCTGGGCACGAAATTCCGCTACAAGGACGAGCTTTACACGACCCGGATGGGCGGCGTGCATCAGATCGACAACGCCCTGACGGCGATTGAAGAGGCGCTGGTGCTTGCCGAAAACGGCTGGCACATCACGCTCGACTGCATTCAGAAGGGTATCGCGGAGACGCAGATTCCCGCCCGGATGCAGGTGCTGCAGACCGATCCTCTGGTGCTGCTCGACGGGGCGCACAATGCGGACGGTATCAACGCGCTCTGCTCGGCGCTGCGGGACAGCGAGATTTTCCCGATTATCGGAATCGTGGGTATGACCCACGCGGATGCGGCGGATTACGCGGCGCGGGCGCTGTCGCGGGTATTTGACAAGGTGCTGAGCGTGGACGGCTTTGCCGCGAATGCGCTGCATGCCAAGTCGCTCGATACGCTCTTTGACCGGGTCACGGAGCGCGAATATTCCCAGTCCGTGGCGCTCGGGGATGCGATGAAGATTGCCAAGAGCTGGGCGCGGACGAATCATGGCAGCATCGTGATCTGCGGGTCATTGTATCTGGCAAGCTGGTTTCTGAACGAGGGGTGAGCCTATGGAGTATATCATCGGTGCGATTGTCATTATCATTCTGCTGCTGATTCTCGGCGTGCCGTGGATCCTGATCGTGGAGGTTATCGTCGGACTGATGATCCTGCTGCTGGTCCTGATGTTCGGATTCTTTGCGGTGACGCTGGTGCTGGCGCTCATGAGCCGCCCCGTCCGGGGCAAATTCCTGCGCATCATGATTCACGAGGTCGTGGGCACGTATGCGATCTACGAGATTGACGGCGAGGAGTACAAGAACACCTTCCCGGCGGAGATCATGTTCGTGGACAAGATCTATCACGAGGGAAAGGAATACCCGCTTCGTCTGCACAAGGGCAAAAAGGGCTATATGCTGTATGATTGGTATAGCTGGATTGTAATCGGCGTAGGACTGGTGCTGTCCGGCGGGGGTGTGTTTCTGACACTCGGTGTCCTGCGGATGATTGCAGAGCAAATGGTTTAACACAGAAAGGATACAGGATTTATGGTAGCTTATCTCTTAACACTGCTGATTTCGATGGTACCGCTGATCGAGCTGCGCGGCGCAATCCCGGCAGGGGTCGGCTTCGGCGTGCCGTGGTACTGGGCGGTCATCATTTCCATGGTCGGCAATATGATCCCGGTGCCGTTCATTTTCTTCTTTGCACGCCGGATTCTGGAATGGGGTGCAGACAAGCCGGTGATCGGCAAATTCTTCACCTGGTGCCTGAACAAGGGGCACAAGGGCGGCGAAAAGCTCAAGGAGAAGGCAGGCAAGGGCATGTTCTGGGCGCTGATGCTGTTCGTGGGCATCCCGCTGCCCGGTACGGGTGCATGGACGGGAACGCTCGCGGCATCCATGCTCGACCTCGATTTCAAGAAAAGCGTGCTCGCGGTGCTCTGCGGCGTAATCCTCGCGGCAGTCATCATCACGGCGCTGACGCTGCTCGGATTCGGTGCGTTCTTCGGACTGACCGGCGCGGTATAACACAAGAATGCCTGTATGCAGAGCGCATACAGGCATTTTCTCATTCCGGTTCTATATCCGGCGCAATCTCGGAGACCATGTTCAGGGTCACATTCTCCACAAACTGATAGCTGTTGAGCTGATCGGCAAGCGCCTGCAGTTCGTCTGTGGTCTTGTCCTCCTTCCACTCAAACTGATAATCGCAGGTCAGCGCGATATATCCGACGATTTCTGCATCAAGCTGATCCGCGATTCCTTCGACCGCAGCGCGGTCAGTTCCCAGCGCACAGCTTACCAGAAGCTGATTCTTCACATACCGGATGCCGGTCGCCTCGTCCGTGACGATATCCGCATCCGACAACGGCTTCATGTAGCAGTCCCCGATGTCCTCTGTTTCCGATGTTTCCGATTCGTGGGGCGGCTCCTGCTGCGGGTCGATGTAGATCCACCCGTCACAGTCCGGCGGAATGTCCTCCTGCGGCAGGGCAGCCTCCCATAGAAAGCCGTCCATCATCTCACCGACCTCCTCTCCCTCATGGGGGGATCTGCTGCCGGTGCTCATCACAAACTGCATGGCATTCCCGTCGATCAGCACGCCGCCGGCTTTCAGGTCGTAGCCGGTGCTGTTGACCTCGGCGTATTCGATCAGCATGGCATCATGCGCAAAATCATACGGCATTTCCACATCATCCCCGTGGTTGGGATATTCATCCGGGAGCTTGCAGTGCATATCATACATTGCGTTGAAGCAATCCAGTTCCGCCTGCGAACGGATGATCCAGCGGAAATTCCGCGGCATCTGGCTCAGAGAGCCGCAGCGGTGCGAGGAGATCCAGATGTCGTCGCCGGTCAGGACGCGGGCATCCTCGCTGAAGCGGTTCCTGTCGAGCCGGATCTCCGTCCCCGCAGAGTCCGTGAATGTCTGGATATTCCGGGCAGTTGTTGCCGGGGGATACAATTGCTGCGGTTCGGGTTCTTCGGTGATCTGCGCTCCGCACCCGGTCAGACACAGGCAAAGGGCAGTGAACAGCATTGTATATCGTTTCATAGAGATCATCCTTTCTATGGGGGATTCTGTCTTTGATACGGATCCGGGTGACGGAAAATATGGCACGAAATAAACAAATTATGTATGTTGAATTTATTGAGAATGTACATCTCAAAAAGCGCGATTTTTCCGCGATTGGCTTGCAATTGCCGGGAAACTATGCTATAATAATAGTAAGATTATAGGAAAGGGGCGGTTGTTCATGAGGACAATTACCGTCAAGGGTGCCGGGACAGGTTCTGTCCGTCCTGACTGCATCCGCATCACCATCACCCTGAACGCCGAGGACGCCGATTACAGCCTTGCGATGGAGCTTGCAAACGTGCAGACCGAGGCGCTGCAAAAGGCTGTCCAGGACGCCAAGATCAGCGCGGAGGATCTGAAGACCACGAATCTGGAGGTACGTACGCAGTACGATTCCGTGCCGGACGGCAAGGGCGGCTTCAAGCAGGAGAAGACCGGCTATTGCTGTATGCACCAGATGGTGCTGGAGCTGCCTCTGGATCTGGATCTGCTCGCGGAGGTGCTGCACAACGTCACTGACTGCGAGGCGCGTCCGGAGTGCCGCATCGACTTCACGCTCTGCGATCCGCGTGCGGCGGAGGAGCGCCTGCTCTGCGATGCCGCCAGCAATGCGCTGGAGCGTGCGGAGATTCTCGCGAACGCATCCGGCTGCCAGCTCGGTGAGCTGCAAAGCATCGACTACCGGCTCGGGACGCTCGATCCGTTCTCGCGCACGAGCTTCGGTCTGGAGGACGGGCTCTACCTGCGTGCCGCGAAATTCCCGACATTCACACCGGAGGACATCCACCTGACCGAGGATGTCTCCTTTACATGGGAGCTGCTATGAAGGAGAAGCTTCTGCAATTCCTCAAAACACAGCCGGTCACGCTGATCGCGTTCGCGGCGGCGCTCCTGACGGCGCTGATCGTCCCGCCTGACCGGGGCTATGCGGACTACTGCAATTACACGGTGCTGATCGAGCTGTTCGCTCTGATGGCAGCCGTCGGCGGTCTGCGCGGCGCGGGGCTGTTTGAGACGGCGACGCAGTTTTTGCTGAAAAAGGCAGGCTCGGTGCGGCGGCTGGGGCTGATTTTCGTCCTGATGTGCTTCATTTCGGCGATGTTCGTGACCAATGACGTTGCCCTGCTGACCTTTGTGCCGCTGACGCTCCTCGTCTGGGAGAACGTGAACGACGAGGAGACGCGGATTTTCACGATCGTGCTGGAAACCGCCGCGGCGAATCTGGGCAGCATGCTCACGCCGATCGGCAACCCGCAGAATCTGTACCTCTACGAGCATTTCCACCTGACCGCGCTGGATTTCCTGCGCATCACGCTCCCCACGGGACTGCTGGGTCTGGCGTGCATCGTGGGGCTGAGCTTCCGGCTCCCGAAAACGCCCTGCACCGCGCCCGAACGCGAGGTGCCGCCCATCAGCCGGGTGCAGGCGGCAGGCTTCGGCGTGCTGTTCGTGCTCTGCCTGCTGACGGTGCTGCACATCCTGCCGGATCTGGTGCTGCTGGCGCTGGCAGTCGTGATCCCGCTGATCTTCAACTGGCGGATCCTGACAAAGGTCGATTACGCGCTGCTGGTGACATTCGTCTGCTTCTTCGTTTTTGTGGGGAATATCGGACGCATCGAAGCGGTGCGGGACTTTTTCTCCTCGATCCTGGTCGGACGTGAGCTGCTGGTCGGTGCGCTCCTGTCGCAGGTCATCAGCAATGTTCCCGCCGCCATGATGCTGTCGGGCTTCACCGGAAACGGCGGCGCTCTGCTCCTGGGCGTGGACATCGGCGGCTTCGGCACGCTGATCGGATCGCTCGCGAGCCTGATCTCGTTCCAGATCTACCGGAGGGTGCATGACGCGCAGACAGGGCGGTTTATAGCGGTATTCTCTGCGGTGAATTTCGGGCTGCTCATCTTGCTGCTCATAGCAGCGCACCTGATTCCAACCACCTGAAAGGACTGACTATGATACAATACTATGACATTGGACTGAATCTGTTCTGCAAGCAGTTCCCCGACCCGGAGCAGATCATCCGAAATGCGGAGGATGCCGGCGTGAAGTGCATCCTCACGGGCTCGGATATGGACGAGAACCGCAAGGTCGCGAAATTCGTGCAGACGCACGAGGTCTACGGCACCTGCGGCATCCATCCGCACAACGCCGACCGCGCCCGCAGGGAGGATTTCGACGAAATGGAGCGCATCCTCACCGGGAATCCGCGTGTGGCTGCGGTAGGGGAGTGCGGGCTGGATTACGACCGCATGTTCTCGACCAAGGAAAACCAGATCCGGTGCCTCGAAAAGCACATTGTGCTTGCCGAAAAGCTGGAAATGCCGATGTTCCTGCACGAACGCAGCGCCTCGGCGGATTTCGTCAAGCGCTTTCAGGCGCATCCGGAGGTTTGCAGGCGATCAGTCGTGCATTGCTTTACGGGCACGCGGCAGGAGCTTGAAACCTACCTGGACATGGGCTTTTCCGTCGGAATCACGGGCTGGATCTGTGATGACCGCCGCGCCGCAGATCTGCGCAATGCCGTGAAGGTGCTGCCGCTGGAGCGCGTGCTGATCGAGACGGATGCGCCGTATCTGACGCCCCGAAATGTCAAGGGGCTGTCCCGCACGAACGTGCCGGAGAATGTGAAATACGTCGCGGAAACGCTGGCGCAGTACATGGGCGTGAGCGCGGACGCGCTGACCGCCGCGGCGAAGGCGAACACCGAGCGCGTGTTCGGGATCGGAGGCGGTGTCGCATGAAGTACGAGATTCTGGAGATTTACGAGGAGGATCACGGCTGTGAGGGGCTGATGCCGGGGGAGGAGCTCATGGACATGGTGTATGCCCGTGACGCATCCGGCCAGGAGCGCTGGCTGCGCATCCCAGACCGCATCGGGCAGAATCTGAACCCCGGCGATACAATCGAATATGATGCCTAAAAAAACCTGACAGGCCGTGACCTGTCAGGTTATTTTCAGTCCTTGCGCCGGAGCACCGAAATGGCGGCATAGTGCAGGATCTCGAAAGATTCCGGAGCCGTGTCCATGAGAGCGCGGTGATCGGTTTCCCAGCGGGCAAGCTCCTCAGGCGAGAGCGATGCCCCCACGCCGCGGCACGCCCGCATTCTGCCATGCCAGCTCTCGCGGGTGAAGGGGACGTTCACGTCATACTCCTCATGTTCGAGCAGATCGAATGTCTCCAGCGCTACATCCGGGATCCAGATCGGCTTGCGTGTCTCGCCGCAGCCCGTCCAGCCGGGATTGTATTGCAGGATCAGCTTTTCGCTGGCGCCCGCGATCGGATCCTCCAGCGGCAGCCATGCCATGAACAGCAGCACCAGCTTGCCGCCCGGTGCGAGCATCCGCCGCAGCTCCGGCATCACGCGCTTGTGGTCGAAATACCAGAAGCACTGGCATGCGGTGATGACGTCAAAGCTCCCGTCCGGAAAGGAAAGTTCCTCAGTCGGGCAGGTGAGGAACGTGATATCCATGCCCTGCTCCCCGGCAAGGCGCTTTGCCTGCAAAATCTGGTTCTCCGCGATGTCCGTGCCCGTCCATTTCGCGCCGTACCGGTACATGTTCCGCGGAATGACACCCGTTCCCGTGCCGATGTCCAGCACGCGCTGGCCGTCTTTGCACAGCCCGCGCTCCGTCGATTGCTGCATTTTTGATGTCCATTGTAATGCTCCTTTCTGATGTGGAAAACAGCAAGCCCCGATCCGCAGGTGCGAACCGGGACAAGCTGTATTTTAGAGGTAGTTATGGCAGACGAATTACTGAATCAGACCAATGCCCCAGATCGTGAACTGACCGCTGCCGCTGATGGAAACGTTCAGATCTCCTTCCGTATTCTGATAGTAGCCCAGCTCTGCGTCCGGACCGCCCCAGGTATACTTCTTGTTGCCGTTGATCTTGGTGGTCTTGCCGTTGACGGTTACGTCGATGCTGCCCATGCCCTGGCTGTTTGCCTTGAAGACAACGATAAAGCCCTTTGCCTTGGTCTTGAAGGTCATCGGGGAGCCGCCTTTCAGCGTGTAGGAGTACGGCAGAGCGCCGTTTCCGTAGCCGTTGCCGGCAGTCCAGGAGCCTGCATTGAAGTTGTCCAGATTCTTCGGATCCACGTTGACGCAGGTCTTGTACTCATTGCCGTTGACAGGCGCAGCCGGGAACTGGTAAGCCGGTGTGATATTCTCGGTCTTGAGTGCCTGACGCACATAGTATGCCATGCAGTCTGCCACGAGCTGACCGCCCTTCTGGTGCGGATGGTACTCGTCGGTGAAGTAGTCGCCAGCCTGGAGGAAGCCGCTGTTGAATGCCTTGGTCAGCGCATCATCCATACTGATGACCGGAATATCGAAGTTCTTGCCGATCGGATACATCTGTGCCTGTGTGGAGAAGCCGCCCTTGGAACGGTTGATGATGATGCCGACAGCCGGCTCATTCGGGAGCTCCAGGAACTTCTGGATCACGCTCTCGAAGGACTTCTTGTAGAGGATATCCTCATGGTCGTTTACGGAGAACTCGATGAAGATGATATCCGGGCTCTGGGAAACGATCTGCTTCTCGCTGCGGACGAGTCCGACAACGGAGGAGGTACCGGACATGCCGGCGTTGATCTCCGTGAAGCCGCCCTTTGCGAAGGTGTTCTTGAGGTAGTTGGAGAACGGTGTGGTGTAGTTCTTGCCCTCGGTGATGGAACCGCCGAGGTAAGCCACCTTCAGGGGCTCACCCTTTTCTGCCGCTGCGAGCTTTGCCGTCAGGCGGCTGGTGTTGCCCATGTTCTTGATGGAGGACTTGTAGAAGTCGATGTACTGCGGGGAAGCCGTCTCCTGATAGTTATCCCACTTGGAATGATCGTATTCCGGTGCAGGCGGTGTCGGAGGTGTCTCCGGCTCCGGGAACTCGGTGATGAGCTTGTGAACGTACTTGTTCAGC
>ONEQ01000065.1:0-7498 GCA_900316885.1 uncultured Eubacteriales bacterium
CTCCTTAACGGCGATCACATCACCAACGTTTACACGATAGGACGGGATCTCTACCTTCTTGCCGTTTACGGTGAAGTGACCGTGACCAACGAGCTGTCTAGCCTCACGTCTGGTCAGCGCATAGCCTGCACGGTAAGCGACATTGTCAAGACGGGACTCGAGCAGAGTGATGAGGTTATCACCGGCCTTGCCCTCCATCTTCTCAGCGAGCTCAAAGTAGTGACGGAACGGTGTCTCCATCATGCCGTAGATGAACTTGAGCTTCTGCTTCTCCTTGAGCTGCATGCCGTATTCAGAAACCTTCTTACGGTTCGGGCCTGCCTTCTCAAAGCGCATAGACTTCTTGTTGATGCCCATAACCATCGGGGAAATACCGAGGTATCTGCATCTCTTCAGAATCGGATCCTTACTTACTGCCATAATTCATGTACCTCCATTAGACGCGGCGTCTCTTAGGCGGACGGCAACCATTGTGCGGGATCGGGGTTACATCCTTGATCATGCGAACCTCCAGACCAACGGACTGCAGTGCGCGGATCGCAGCCTCACGGCCGGAACCCGGACCCTTAACGTAAACCTCAACAGACTTCAGACCATGCTCCATAGCAGCCTTTGCAGCTGTCTCGGCAGCGGTCTGTGCTGCGAACGGAGTGGACTTTCTGGAACCACGGAATCCAAGACCGCCGGCAGATGCCCAGGAAATCGCATTGCCCTGTGTATCGGTAATGGTCACGATGGTGTTATTGAATGTAGACTGGATATGCACTGCACCGTTCTCGATGTTCTTGCGCTCTCTGCGGCGGCGTACAGTGGTCACCTTTTTACCCTTCTGCTGTGCCAAAAGAAATCGCCCTCCTTACTTCTTCTTGTTAGCGATGGTCTTTGCCGGACCCTTGCGGGTTCTTGCATTGGTCTTGGTACGCTGACCTCTAACCGGCAGACCCTTTCTATGACGAACGCCTCTGTAGCAGCCGATCTCGACCAGACGCTTGATGTTCAGAGCTACCTCACGGCGGAGATTACCCTCAACGGTCAGGTTTGCGTCGATGTAGTCACGGAGCTTAGCGACATCCTGCTCAGTCAGATCCTTAACTCTGGTATCAGGATTGATACCGGTAGCAGCCAGAATCTTATCAGCGGTCGGACGGCCGATACCGAAAATGTAGGTCAGACCGATCTCGACTCTCTTATCCTTGGGAAGGTCAACACCTGAAATTCTTGCCATTGACGAAATTCACCTCCAAATTGCTCAGGGGGATTAACCCTGGCGCTGCTTGTGCTTGGGATTCTCACAGATAACCATGACTTTGCCCTTGCGCTTGATGACCTTGCACTTCTCGCAAATCGGTTTTACCGAAGGTCTTACTTTCATGGAATATACCTCCTTGTATGGCAGTCTTACTTGGCACGCCAGGTAATTCTGCCCTTGGTCAGATCATAGGGTGACATCTCAATCTTCACCTTGTCGCCGGGCACGATGCGGATGTAATTCATACGCAGTTTGCCGGAAACGTGTGCGAGGATCACATGCTTGTTCGGGAGCTCTACGCGGAAATTCGCATTCGGAAGCGCCTCGATGACAACACCCTCTACTTCAATCAAATCTTCCTTGGCCAAATCAAATACCTCCCTTAACTGCAAAATCCAGCAGTCTGCGGCGCAGCTCGCGGTTTGTCAGCCCCTCGGTCTCCCATACGGTCGTACTTGGAGCGATATGCCGGAGATTCTTGCGCTTGGGTTTTTCAAGCGGTCTGTGCTTTCCGTCAGCAAGAAGGGCGAAATGCCCCTCCAGAGCTGTCACGAGGTAAAACCCGTTTTGCTCCTTGCCTGCTGTTGCACGCACGACCGATCCAACCTGCAGCTGCATCAGTCCAGATCGGACTCGGTGAGGATCATCGGTCCGTTTGATGTGATGGCGATCGCATGTTCAAAATGCGCAGAGAGCGAACCGCTCTTGGTTCGTACCGTCCAGCCGTCCTTGCAGACGCGGATGGCGTCGCCCTTTGCATTAATCATCGGCTCGATACAGATGCACATGCCGGGCTGAAGCTTCAGATGCATATCCTTCGCACCCTTCTGTACATAGTTCGGAACCTCTGGCGATTCGTGCAGATGTCTGCCGATGCCGTGTCCGCAGTATTCACGGACGATGCCGTAGCCTCTGGATGCGCAGTACTGCTCAACAGCACCGCAGACCTCCTCGAGTCTTGCGCCGGCAACCGCCTTTGCGATGCCTTCAAATAATGATTGCTTTGTAACATCGAGCAGTGCCTGTGCCTCCTCCGTGATCTTGCCGACCGGGAAGGTCGCACAGGTATCGCCGTGAAAGCCGTTGATACATGCACCCACGTCGATGCTCACGATGTCTCCGGACTTGATCTTGCGGGAGCCGGGAATTCCATGGATGACCTCATCGTTCACGGAGATGCAGGCGCTGCCCGGAAAGCCCCCGTAGCCGAGGAAGGACGGCACTGCACCCTGACCGACGATATAATCATGGATGATCTTATCGATCTCCTTGGTGGTCATACCCGGTTCCAATGATCTGCCAGCCAGATCTCTTGCGTTACCGGCGATCCTGCCGGCAATACGCATTTTCTCGAGATCCGTTTTCGATTTAATCGTGATACTCATCAGCCCTCGACTCCTACTGCTTTCAGAGTCAGGCGCTTCGTATCGGCAACCTCTTCCTGTCCGATGACAGTCTCAAGCTTGCCCTGCTTTTCGTAGTAAGCCTTAATCGGCTCTGTGGTCTCATGATAGATCTCCAGACGGGAGATAACGGTCTCAGGCTGATCGTCCTTACGGATGATCGTCTTGGCACCGCACTTGTCACACACGCCTTCAACCTTGGAGGGCTTGTACTGTACATGATAGGTTGCGCCACAGCCTTCGCAGACACGTCTGCCGGAAACTCTCTCCTTGATGGTCTCATCCGGAACGAAGATCTCAATGACCTTGTCGATCTGAACGCCCATCTTGTCAAGTGCCTCAGCCTGAGGAACTGTTCTCGGGAAACCGTCGAGGATAAAACCGTTCTTGGCATCATCCTGTGCGATTCTGTCCTTCAGGATACCAATTACAATATCGTCGGAAACCAGACCGCCTGCTTCCATAACAGCCTTTGCCTTCAGACCATACTCTGTGCCGTTCTTCACAGCCTCACGCAGCATGTTGCCGGTGGAGATCTGCGGAATGTTCAGTGCCTCAGAAATGATCTCAGCCTGTGTGCCCTTGCCTGCGCCGGGCGCACCGAGTAAAATCAGATTCATACTTGCCCCTCCTTATCCTAAGAAGCCCTTATGATGACGCATCATCAGCTGGGATTCCAGAGTTCTTGCCGTTTCCAGTGCAACGCTTACCACGATCAGGATGGAAGTACCGCCCATGGACAAAGAAGCCAGGTTCGGATCGATCCAGGTAATCATGATCGGGAAGATCGCGATGATACCGAGGAATACAGCACCTACCAGAGTGATCTTACCCAGAACTCTCTGGAGATAGTCAGACGTGGGCTTGCCGGGACGGATACCCGGAATTGCACCATTGTTCTGACGGAGACCGTTTGCGATCTCAATGGGATTGTACTGCATCGAAACGTAGAAGTAGTTGAACGCAACGATGAGGATCAGATAGAGGACAGCATAGCCCCAGCTGGTTGTTCTGAAGAAGTTGATGAAGTGGAAGTAGAACACTGCCATACCGCCCTGCTCCTGTGCGAGCTCCAGCGTTTCTGCCGGCTTGACGAACAGGCTGATGGTGGACGGCAGGGACATGAATGCCATCGCAAAGATGATCGGCATAACACCGGACATGCATACCTTGATCGGAATATGCGTGTTCTGACCGCCGAACTGCTTTCTGCCGACAACGCGCTTTGCATACTGGATCGGGATGCGGCGCTCTGCTTCGTTCATGAATACGATGAAACCGATCATGAGAACGAAGGTGATGAGCACTGCGAGGGTAACCCAGAAGTACTTCGCAGGAGTTGTCTTGGTCAGCTCGATCAACGTGCCGACATCGGTGGGGAAGCGTGCGAGAATACCAGCAAACAGAATCATGGAGACACCGTTGCCGATTCCCTTCTCACTGATGCGGTTGCCCATCCAGACAACGAAGGATGCACCAGCGGCAAAGCACGCGATGATAACAATTGCTGCAAACCATCCGTAAGCACCGGTTGTGTACTTAACAGCATGCATCTGATTCTTCATGGTGAAGTAGTATGCAATGGACATGAAGATCGCAAGACCGAGCGCCACATACGCCATGATCTTGTTGATGACCTTTCGTCCTTCCTCGCCTTCCTCCTGCAGCCGCTCCAGAGGAGGCAGCGCATAGGTCAGCAGCTGTATGATGATGGATGCATTAATATAAGGTGTGATCGACAGGGAGAAAATGGTTGCTTTAGACAGCGCACCACCGGTGAGGATGTTCAGATACTCCAGGAAGTTGCCGTTCGTGGCATTCTCTGACACCCACGACTGTACGCTTGCCAGATCCAGAAACGGAACAGTGACTGCCGACCCGAGTCTGAAAATGATGATCATGATGAGCGTGTAGATGAACTTTTTACGGATCTCCGGCACACTCCAAGCGTTCTTCAGTGTCTGAAACAACTCAGATCACCTCAGCTTTCCCGCCTGCCTTCTCGATCTTCTCAGCAGCGGACTTGGTGAACTTTGCAGCCTTAACAGTGAGGGCTGTGTTCAGCTCGCCATCGCCGAGGATTTTAACGCCGTCATAGACCTTCTTGATCAGACCGGACGCTACGAGCAGCTCTGTATCTACGACAGTGCCCGCAGTGAACTTGTTCAGATCACTTACGTTAACAGTTGCATACTGAACTGCGAAAATGTTGTTGAATCCACGCTTCGGGATTCTTCTTGCGAGCGGCATCTGACCGCCTTCAAAACCGATTCTTACGCCGCCGCCGGAACGAGCCTTCTGACCCTTATGTCCCTTGCCTGCGGTCTTGCCCTGACCGGAGCCGTGGCCTCTGCCAATACGCTTGGAAGCCTTGTTGGAATCCGGAGCCGGTACGAGTTCATGAATCTGCATGGTGGACACCTCCTTGCTTATGCTTCTTCTACTTTAACGAGGTGGGTGATCTTCTGGATCTTACCCTGTGTGCACGGATTATCCGGCTGAGTGGTAACATCACCGATCTTCTTCAGACCGAGTGCATTTGCAGTAGCGATCTGATCCTTCTGGCAGCCAATGAGGCTCTTTACGAGTGTAATCTTCTTCATCGTGCAAATCCTCCTTAGCCCAGAATTTCCTTAACGGACTTGCCGCGCTTTGCAGCAACCTCTTCTGCTGTGGTGCATCCGGTGAGACCAGCGATGGTCGCACGAACGACGTTGCAGGGGTTGTTGGAACGCAGGGACTTGGTTCTGATATCCTTGATACCGGAAACCTCGATCACGGCACGCACCGGACCACCGGCGATCACACCGGTACCAGGAGCTGCCGGACGCATGAGAACCTCACCTGCGCCGAACTTGCCTACGATCTCATGAGGGATGGTGGTACCCTTCAGCGGAATCTTGACCATGTTCTTCTTGGCATCCTCGATACCCTTGCGGATTGCATCCGGAACTTCGCCGGACTTACCCATGCCGAAGCCTACGGTACCGTTGCCGTCACCTACAACTACCAGTGCGGAGAACTTCATGATGCGTCCGCCCTTGACAGTCTTGGATACTCTGTTGATATAAACGACCTTCTCGAGAAGCTCGTTATCCTTCTGCTCAAAATTAGCCAATCGTGTTCCCTCCCTTTCTTAGAAATTCAGACCGTTCTCACGGGCAGCCTCAGCCAGTGCCTGAACACGGCCGTGGTACAGGTAGCCGCCTCTGTCGAAAACGACATCCTTGATGCCCTTCTCAGCAGCAGCCTTAGCGATCATCTCGCCAACCTTCTTAGCGCCCTCGATGTTGCCGCCGTTGCCGTCAAAGCCCTTAGCCATGCTGTTGGCAGCTGCGAGCGTCACACCGTTCACATCATCAATGATCTGTGCATAGATGTGCTTGTCGCTGCGGAACACGTTCAGTCTCGGAACCTCAGGAGTTCCGGAGATCTTTCTGCGAACACGGGCATGTCTCTTGAGGCGTGCCTTGTTGCTGTCAAACTTCTTAATCATATCCGTTTACTCCTTTCTTAATTACTTCTTACCCTTACCAGCCTTACCTTCCTTGCGGATGATATGCTCGCCCTGGTAATGGATGCCCTTGCCCTTGTAAGGCTCCGGCGGTCTCTTCTCGCGGATCTCTGCTGCGTACTGACCAACCTTCTGCTTGTCGATGCCCTTGACAACGACAATGTTCGGCTGCGGTACATCGAGCTGAATATCCTCAGTCTCAGGGATGATTACCTGATGAGAGAAGCCCAGGTTCAGAACAACGTTCTTGCCCTGCTTTGCAGCTCTGTAGCCGACACCGTCGATTTCCAGTGTCTTGCTGTAGCCGTTGACAACGCCCTCAACCATGTTGTGGATCAGGGTTCTGGTCAGACCGTGCAGTGCGCGGTGCTTCTTGTCATCGGAAGGACGGGTAACAGTCAGAACGCCATCCTCGAGCTTGATGCCAAGCTCCTTGGAGAACTGCTGTGTGAGGGTGCCCTTCGGACCCTTTACGGTTACCTGATTATCTGCAACCTTAACCTCTACGTTGGCAGGAACAGTAATCGGCATTTTACCAATTCTCGACATGTATGTGTCCTCCTTACCAAACGAATGCGAGCACTTCGCCGCCGACATTCAGCTCACGAGCCTTCTTGTCAGTCATAATGCCCTGGGATGTGGAAACGATTGCAATGCCCAGACCCTTACGTACCTGCGGCATTTCCTCGCAGCTAGAATAGATGCGCAGACCCGGCTTGGACACGCGGCGCAGACCGGAGATGACCGGAGTCTTGCCGTCTGTATACTTCAGAGTAACTCTGATGATGCCCTGCTTACCGTCATCCACGATGGAGAAATCCTTGATGTAGCCCTCGTCTGCGAGGATCTGGGTGATGGACTTCTTCACATTGGATGCGGGAATGTCAACCGTGGCGTGCTTCGCAGTGCTTGCGTTGCGGATTCTCGTCAGCAGATCTGCGATTGTATCAGAAATTTGCATGCCAATGACCTCCTTACTTTAATTACCAGCTTGCCTTCTTTACACCCGGGATCTGACCGTCATTTGCCAGCTCTCTGAAGCAGATACGGCAGATGCCGTACTTTCTCAGGTAGGCGTGGGGTCTGCCGCAGATCTTGCATCTGGTGTATGCACGAGTAGAGAACTTGGGAGCTCTCTGCTGCTTATTAATCATTGCCTTCTTAGCCATGTTCAAACTCCTCCATTAGTCAGCGAACGGAGCGCCGAGAAGCTTGAGAAGCTCCTTTGCCTCTTCGTCGGTCTGAGCGGTGGTGATGAAGTTGATATCCATACCGCGTACCTTGTCGATCTTATCGTACTCGATCTCCGGGAAGATCAGCTGTTCCTTGATG
>ONEQ01000065.1:7554-18125 GCA_900316885.1 uncultured Eubacteriales bacterium
ACCGCGGAAGTCACGAACACGCGGGAACGCAACGTTAAAGAGCTTATCCACGAAATCATACATTCTGTCGCCGCGGAGTGTTACCTTCACGCCGATCGGCATACCCTCACGGAGCTTGAAGTTTGCAACGGACTTCTTAGCGCGGCAAACGATCGGCTTCTGACCGGTAATTGTAGCCAGATCGGTCATGATCGCGTCGATGACCTTAGAATTTTCCTTTGCCTCACCGGCACCTACGTTGATGACTACCTTGTCGAGCTTCGGGATCTGCATTGTGCTCTTGTACCCGAACTTCTGCATCAATGCGGGAGCAACGGTGCTGACATACTGATCTTTTAATCTTGCCATGTCGTTTCTCCTTTATTACTCAAAAGACTTGCCGCACTTCTTGCAAACGCGGAGCTTCTTGCCGTCCTCGACAACACTGCCGGTTCTGGTGGGCTGACCGCACTTCGGGCAAACGAGCTGTACCTTGCAAGCATAAATCGGAGCCTCAGCTCTGACGATGTTGCCAGCCTGACCCATTGCGGTGGGCTTGAGATGCTTTGTGATCATGTTGAAGCCCTCAACGATGACCTTGCCTTCCTTCGGGGAAACCTCGAGAACCTTGCCGGTTCTGCGATCCTTCTCCTTGTTCTTGAACTTGTAATCGTACTTACCGGTCAGGAGCACTACAGTGTCGCCGGTCTTTACATGCATCTTATTGCTCATGATCTGCGGCCTCCTTACAGTACTTCCGGAGCCAGAGACAGGATCTTCATGTAGTCCTTCTCGCGGAGCTCTCTTGCAACCGGCCCGAAGATACGAGTACCCTTCGGGTTCTTGTCTTCCTTGATGATAACGGCAGCATTCTCATCGAAGCGGATGTAGGTGCCGTCCTCTCTTCTCAGACCCTTAGCGGAGCGAACGATAACTGCCTTAACAACATCGCCCTTCTTTACCACGCCGCCGGGTGTTGCTTTCTTAACGGATGCTACGACAACGTCGCCGATGTTCGCATATCTTCTGCGAGTACCGCCCAGTACACGAATGCACATAAGCTCCTTGGCGCCGGTGTTGTCCGCAACCTTCAGATAAGTCTGCATCTGAATCATGGATGCTTCCTCCTTTTCAGTTACGCTTTATCTTACTTAGCCTTCTCGATGATGTTGACAACGCGCCATCTCTTGTCCTTAGACAGCGGGCGGGTCTCCATAACCGATACGCGGTCGCCGACTCTGCACTCGTTGTTCTCATCATGTGCCTTGAGGCGAACGGTACGCTTTACGATCTTCTTGTACAGCGGATGTCTGACATTGTCGATGATTGCTACAACGACTGTCTTATCCATCTTGTCGCTGACTACCAGACCAGTTCTGGTCTTTCTCAGGTTTCTTTCAGCCACAGCGTTTTACCTCCTATCTTACTTTGCGCTAGCTGCAAGCTCTGCTTCACGCAGGCAGGTCTTAACGCGTGCGATGTCCTTCTTGACAGCCTTTACCTTAGCAGTGTTCTCGAGCTGGTTCACTGCAAGCTGGAAGCGGAGTGCAAAAAGCTCTTCCTTGAGGCTGACCAGCTTCTGATTCATCTCTTCGACAGTCATCTCTTTGATTTCTGTTGCCTTCATGCTCTGCTCCCCTCCTTACTCAGCGGTCTCTTCGTTCTCTTTAACAATGAACTTGCACTTGATCGGCAGCTTGTGCATTGCAAGACGCATTGCCTCACGTGCAGTCTCCTCCGGAACGCCCTTGATCTCGAACATTACTCTGCCCGGCTTAACAACGGCTACCCAATACTCCGGAGAACCCTTACCAGAACCCATTCGGGTTTCAGCCGGCTTCTCAGTGATGGGCTTGTCGGGGAAGATCTTGATCCAAACCTGACCGCCACGCTTGATGTAACGAGTCATTGCGATACGGGCAGCCTCGATCTGGTTGGAGGTGATCCAAGCGGGCTCCAGAGCCTGGAGACCAAAATCACCGTAGCTAACAGTATTACCTCTGTATGCCTTACCGGTCAGACGTCCTCTGTGGACTCTGCGGTACTTAACTCTCTTCGGAAGCAGCATTACTTGTTACCTCCCTCTCTCTTAGCGTTGCGGACGCCGTTGTAAGAGCGTCTGTTCTCACCGCGGAAACCGTCGCGGCGCTTTCTGTCGGGCTTATCGCCTGCGGGCTTGCGCTTGCGCTCAGTCTTCTCTCTTGCAGCCATTGCCTTGGCAGCATCACCCTTGAGAACCTCACCCTTGTAGATCCATACCTTAACACCGAGCTTACCGTAGGTGGTATCAGCCTCAGCGAAGCCGTAGTCGATGTCTGCACGGATGGTCTGCAGCGGGATAGTACCCTCATGGTAGCTCTCGGAACGAGCGATCTCGGCTCCAGCCAGTCTGCCGGATACCATTACCTTGATGCCCTTGGCATTCAGGCGCATTGCTCTGCCGATGGACTGCTTCATTGCACGACGGAAGGATACACGATCCTCGAGCTGCTTTGCGATGTTCTCTGCAACGAGCTGTGCGTCCATATCAGGAGTCTTGATTTCCAGGATATTGATGGAAACAGACTTCTTCATCTTCTTCTCGAGATCCTGTCTCAGCTTCTCGATCTCAGCGCCGCCGCGGCCGATAACGATACCGGGCTTTGCGCAGTGGATGTGGATTCTTACCTTATCCTCAGCGTAACGCTCAATCTCCACGCGGGGTACACCTGCGGGCTTGAGAGTCTTCAGGATGAAGTTACGGATGTTGTAATCCTCAACCAGCATATCGCCGAAGTCAGCCTTCTTGGCATACCAGCGGGAATCCCAATCCTTAATGACACCGACACGGAGACCGTGCGGATTAACCTTCTGGCCCATTACTTAACCTCCTCGGGATTAGTCTTGTTCTTTCAGCACAACAGTGATGTGCGAAGTTCTCTTCAGAATGCGGTATGCTCTGCCCTGTGCTCTCGGCATCACTCTCTTCATGATGGGGCCGGGGGTAACATAGCACTCTGCGACATACAGGCTGTCCTTATTCATGCTGTGATTATTGTCTGCATTTGCAATAGCGGACTTCACAAGCTTCTCCAGAATCGGGCTTGCTGCCTTCGGGGTGAGGGCAAGTGTTGCAAGTGCGACATCGGTGGGCTTGTTTCTGATCAGATCGAGAACGATCTGCACCTTGCGGGGAGAAATGCGGACATTGCTCAGTGTTGCTCTAGCTTCCATTGCTGTTTCCTCCTTCCGCTATTACTTCTTACCGTTATTGGATGTCTTGGAGCCTGCGTGACCCTTATAGGTTCTGGTCGGTGCAAACTCGCCGAGCTTGTGGCCTACCATATCCTCAGTTACATATACCGGCACATGCTTGCGTCCGTCGTGTACTGCGAAGGTATGTCCAACAAAATCCGGGAAGATCGTGGAAGAACGGCTCCAGGTCTTGAGCACCTTCTTCTCGCCTGCCTCATTCATAGCCTGGACTCTCTTCATCAGAGCGTCCTGCACGAAGGGACCCTTCTTGATACTTCTGCTCATTTATGCGGTTCCTCCTTTCCGATTACTTGCCGTTACGGCGCTTTACGATATACTTATCGGTGCGGTTGTGTGTCTTTCTGGTCTTATAACCCAGAGCAGGCTTACCCCACGGGGTAACAGGTCCGGGACGACCAACAGGAGACTTACCCTCACCACCACCGTGCGGGTGATCGCAGGGGTTCATTACGGAACCGCGAACAGTCGGTCTCCAGCCCATGTGGCGCTTTCTGCCGGCCTTACCGTAGTTAACGTTCTCATGGTCAATGTTGGAAACCTGACCGATAGAAGCCTTGCAGTTCAGAGCGACCTTTCTCATCTCACCGGAAGGAAGGCGGATCAGTGCGAAGCCGTTCTCCTTACCCATGAGCTGAGCCATGTTGCCGGCGGATCTAACGAGCTGAGCGCCCTTGCCGGGATAAAGCTCAATTGCGTGGATGAATGTACCGACCGGGATATCCTCCAGCTTCAGTGCGTTGCCGGGCTTGATATCAGCGTCTGCGCCTGCGCGAACCTTGTCGCCGACCTTCAGACCGTTCGGTGCGATGATATAGCGCTTCTCGCCATCCTCGTACTCAACGAGTGCGATGAATGCGCTTCTGTTCGGATCATACTCCAGAGTGAGAACGGTTGCGTTCATTGCTTCCTTGTCACGCTTGAAGTCGATGATACGATACTTTCTTCTGTTGCCGCCGCCTCTGTGACGAACGGTGATTCTGCCGTAGCTGTTGCGGCCGCTCTTCTTCTTCAGCGGCTCGAGCAGGCTCTTCTCGGGACCCTCCTTGGACAGTGCAGAGTAATCTGTCACGGTCATCTGACGGCGGGAAGGAGAAGTCGGCTTATAGCTCTTGATTGCCATATTGATTCACTCCTTGAACATGTGATTATCGGGTCATGTGCCCATAATTGGAATGGGGCTCTTAGAACATACCCTCGAAGAACTCGATGGTACCGCGCTTCTTGTCAGCCTTCTTGGTGCCCTTTGCATTGACAGGCTCCGGATTAACCGTAACGACTGCCTTCTTGTAGGAAGCGGTCTTGCCGACAAATCTGCCCATTCTCTTCTGCTTGCCGTCGCAGTTGATGGTGTTTACCTTGGTAACCTCAACATTGAAGAGCTCCTCAACGGCAGCCTTGATCTCGAGCTTGTTAGCGTCCTTAGCAACCTCAAAGGTGTACTTGTTCAGCGGCAGGTTGTCAGTAGCCTGCTCGGTGATGATCGGGCGGATGATGATGTCCTGTGCTGCTTTCATTATGCGTACACCTCCTCGATCTTTGCAATGGCATTCTTCGGAGCGATGAACTTGCCGCCGTTGAGAATGTCATATACATTCAGAGTGCCGACTGTAGCAGTCTTGACGCCCGGAATGTTGTTTGCGCTTCTGTAAACCTTGGGCTCAGCCTCAGCGGTCACGATCAGTGCCTTCTTCTCTACGCCGAGAGCGTTCAGCATGTTCTTGATCGTCTTGGTCTTGAACTCATCCATGGTCAGGGTATCCAGAACGATCAGGTTACCCTCCTGAACCTTAGCGGAAAGTGCGGACTTCATAGCGAGTCTGCGAACCTTCTTGTTCAGTGTATATCTGTAGCTTCTCGGCTTCGGACCGATTGCAACGCCGCCGTGTACCCACTGCGGAGCACGGATGGAACCCTGTCTTGCATGACCGGTGCCCTTCTGTCTCCACGGCTTGCGGCCGCCGCCGCTTACCTCTGTACGGGTCAGAGTGGACTGTGTGCCCTGGCGCTGATTTGCAAGGTAGTTGATTACTACAGCATGCATTACGGAAACATTCGGCTCAATACCAAATACCGCATCGGAAAGCTCAGTCTCAGAGACTGCGCTGCCAGCCATATCAAATACTTTAACTGTTGCCATTTACGTTTCCTCCTTTCTTACGCCTTGACACTGTCAACGATTGTTACAATGCCGCCCTTCGGGCCCGGGATAGCACCCTTGATCGCAATCAGGTTGTTCTCAACGTCAACCTTGACGATCTCGAGGTTCTGAACGGTGACCTTCTCAGCACCCATGTGACCTGCCATGCCCTTGCCCTTATAGATACGGGACGGAGAGGAGCATGCGCCCATGGAGCCTGCCTGTCTGTGAACAGGACCGGTACCGTGAGTTTCCTTCAGTCTGTGCTGGTTGTGGCGCTTGATTGCACCGGCAAAACCCTTACCCTTGCTGGTACCGGAAACATCAACGATGTCACCGACAGCAAATACGTCAGCCTTAACCAGGCTGCCTGCTTCCAGATCGCAGTTCTCAAGCTTGAACTCCTTGAGGGTTCTCTTGTAGCCAGCGTTTGCCTTGTCGAAGTGACCCTTCATAGGCTTGTTGACTCTGGTTGCCTTCTTGTCGCCGTAGCCGAGCTGAACAGCTGCGTAGCCGTCGTTCTCAACGGTCTTGACCTGAACGACTACGTTCGGAGCAGCCTCTACGACAGTTACCGGGATCACCTTGCCGTTTTCGTCGAAGATCTGTGTCATACCGATCTTCTTGCCGATAATGCCTTTCTGCATTGTTTTTCCTCCTTGTAAGGTTATTGGTCGGTCTTCACCGACTTGACCTGCTCATTGGTTGATTGCTCAACATGAGCGGGAACGTGTGTGCGTTCCGCATCTGGAACGCTTCCGCAGTATCGTTTTCGGCTTACTTAGCCTCCATTACGATATCCACACCTGCGGGGAGCTCGAGCTTCTGAAGAGTCTCCATCGTCTTGGGAGTGGGACGGAGTACATCGATCAGACGCTTGTGGGTGCGCTGCTCAAACTGCTCACGGCTGTCCTTGTACTTGTGTACAGCTCTCAGGATAGTTACGATCTCCTTCTCAGTCGGGAGCGGGATGGGACCGGATACGGATGCGCCGCTTCTCTTCGCTGCCTCTACGATCTTAGCTGCAGCAGAATCCACAGTTGCGTGCTCATAGCCCTTGATCTTGATTCTGATCTTCTCGCTTGCTGCCATTAGTTTCGCCTCCTTGGTTTGTTGTGGGGGCTGTGTTAACCGGAATATCGTGTTTTTTCATTTACACCTTGCCGGGTGTATCGCACCCCGCGGGATATAAAAAACCGGAATACTCTTGTTGCGAGCTTCCGGAAATTGACAGTCTCTCAGCCGCACGCTTTTACAGAGCATACGCTTATCGCATACGCAAACCCGCCGTAACTCTGGGTTGTTCCAGCTCTGGCTGCACGACTGTGCCGACATTCCTTGTTCGCCCGGTTTAAAATCGGACATACTCCACGGAAATTCCCCAGCAAACCGCTGGCAACCTTCCGCTTCATCGCATATCATCCTGGTTCATACTTGTTGAACCTTATATAGTATACCACACTTCCTGTCGATTGTCAAGCCTTTCCGGGACAAAATTCCTGATTTAATTGTAAACTTTCTGTGAACAGCCCAATTTCGTACAGACTGACGATTTTTTCATGAAAACTTCGTGACTTCACACAAAGATACCCCCGTTTCCGGTCTGACATCAAAATTTCATGCATTTACCCCTTGATTTTTTCTGGAAATGTGATACAATAGATATACAGGACAAACAGTCCTGAAAACAATGGAGGTGTATCATTATGGCATATCAGATCACTGACGCTTGCATCAGCTGTGGTGCATGTGCTGAGGAGTGCCCGGCAAGCGCTATCTCTCAGGGCGACGACAAGTATGTAATCGACGCAGACGCATGTCTGGATTGCGGTGCTTGCGCCGGCGTCTGCCCAGTTGAGGCTCCGCAGGCAGGCTAAGTCCTACACATTCAGCAAAGAACAGCTGTCCCCCTGCGGACGGCTGTTTTGCTTTTTTTCGGAGAATTACCATAAATCCCTGCCCACTAATCCGTATTCATTGCAGAACCAAATCCAACCAAAGGAGGAATTCCCATGAAACGAAATCTGAAACTCTGTCAACTGATCGCCCTGACACTGCTGCTCACCGGATGCGGTGCAATCACCGAGGTTTCCCCGCCAGCCGGTGCCGCTGTGTCAGAGGAGCACGACATCTCCATGACCGAAACCGCTGCATCAGAAACCTCCGAACCCATGCAGGACAGTCCCCGCAGGGCAGACGAACCCATTGCATTTGACGATATCACTGATGCGCAGGCAATCGAACGGCTGAACAGCCAGCGACCGAATGTCGACTACATTGCGGATTATCACGCAGGAACACCGCAGACGTTCCGCGAAGCAGGCAACGGATACTATTATTATGAAAGCAGCATGGACGAGGCAACGGTGCTGGAGACATTCGATGCACTCACGCAGGATCAGCTACTCCTCGCCCGCTGGTATGTGGATGACCCGGAAATCAAGTGCATTGCGTATGATTTCTACGCCATTAAGGACAACGGTGACGGAACCGCAGAGCTTGGCTGGTACTGCTATCTGATCGACCGCGACGATCACATGTTCTGCATGCAGCCCGAATGGAATCAGAAACGCACCATCACGCTCAGTGATGCGCCCTCGCCGGTATCCGATGCAAAGACCTTTTACGACGTAGAGCTGACTTTTGAGAAGCGCGAGCTCCTGATCGGTCGGGATGATCCGCAGATCGTCATCCGCGCCGTGCCGGATGCATCCTGCAAGCCGGATAGTGTGCAGCTCATTGACGCCGATACGGGTGAATTGGTCTGCGACCTCCTGGACGACTGCAATTATGCGGCGCACGGGGACGATATTAAGGGCGACGGATGGTACTGCAACCGATGGACAGCGCCCACGGATTTCGGGACAGATTCGGATGTTTCTGAGGAAAAGACCTTCCGTTTCTACGCGCAGTTTGAGGAGGACGGCGTGCTGCATCGCTCAGAGATCGTCGAGCTGACTGTGATGGAACAGTGGACGGACAAGGAGCTTGATGACCGGCAAAAGGTCGATGATGCGACAGAAGAACTGATGAAGTCCGACGAATGGAAGCAGGGCAATACCGATACCCGCCGCAAGCTTGCCGTCTCCTGTCTGGAAAAGCTTGCAGACGAGGGACTGGTCATTCGCGAATCCATTTACGCCGGTGACGATATGGTTAGCTGGAGTTTCCCCTCCGGCGGCAGCTCCGGCATCCGGCTCAAGCCATTTGACCCCCGCATGAACTGATACGAAGACCGCCGGAACCCCCGGCGGTCTTACATTATATATAATAGTACTTATGCATTGCGGTTCTTCTCGAAAATAACATGCAGTCCCTTCAGGAGCAGATCATCGTCGAGGATGATATCCTTCTTGCAGAGCGGGACAACCGTGCCGGCTAGCCCGCCTGTCGCCACGACGGTACAGTGCTCGCCAATCTCCTCCTCGATGCGGTCGATCATGCCGTCAATCGCACAAGCAGTCGAATACATGATACCGCTTTTCATGCAGTCGATGGTATTCGTGCCAATGACCGACTTCGGCGCCTCAAATGCGATGCGCGGAAGCTGGGATGTGCGGCTGACAAGCGCTTCGGTCGAAACCGCCATACCTGTCATGATAACGCCGCCGAGATAGCGTTTTTTCGCATCAACGAGGGAAAATGTCGTTGCCGTGCCCATATCAATGATGATAAGCGGCACCGGGTATTCCGAAATACCCGCCACAGCATCCACCACGAGATCGGAACCGAGCTGTGCCGGGTTATCGATCACGATAGAAAGCCCGGTCTTAATGCCAGGGCCCACGATCATGGGCGTACAGCCGAGATACTTCTCAACTGCCTTTTTAAGCGTATTCGTTACAGACGGCACAACGGACGAAATGATCGCCTCATTGATTTCCTTCCGATCGATGCCGTACATGTCCAGCGCCATCCGAATCCGGGTCGCATATTCGAGATCCGTCGCCTGCTGGTTCGTGGAGACACGCTCCCGGAACAGGATATTGTCCCCGTCAAAACAGCCGAGGACAATATTGGTATTGCCGACGTCTAAAGCTAACAGCATTGGTATTACCTCCGTGTGTTTTCAGTCTTACAGGGCCATTTCCGCGTGTCGGGTCACATGGCATCCGACATTGACGGCAACCGGCAGACCGGCGATATGGGTCGCGCCCTCCTCGATGTTCACGCAAAGTGCGGTGACCGTGCCGCCGAAGCCCTGCGGTCCGATACCGAGCTTATTGATGCGTTCCAGCATCTTCGTCTCCAGGTCAGCGTAGAGGGGCTTAGGATTGCGGATTGCCGCATCACGGCAGAGTGCCTTCTTCGCCAGGAGCGCACACTCCTCGAAATTGCCGCCGATGCCCACGCCGACCACGATCGGCGGGCAGGGATTCGAGCCGGCTTTTGCAATCGCATCGACCACGAACTGCACAATATCGTCATGGCTTGCCGCCGGAGTCATCATTTTGAGCTGCGACATATTCTCGCTGCCGAAACCCTTGGGACAGACGGCGATCTTGATCTGCTCGCCCTCGACAAGCTCCAGATGGATGACAGCGGGGGTGTTGTCCGCAGTATTCACGCGCTCGAGCGGATCACCGACCACGGAACAGCGCAGATAGCCCTCGGTATAGCCCTTATGTATGCCGGCATCGACTGCCTGACGAAGTGTGCCGCCGGTGATATGAACATCCTGTCCCAGCTCGATGAACACAACTGCCATGCCCGTATCCTGACAGATCGGGAAATCCTCCTCGCGGGCTGCCTGTAAGTTCGCGATCAGGTCGTCAAACACGGCTTTCCCGACCGGAGACTGCTCCTGTGCGGCACAGTCATGGATGCGGGATTCCAGATTTTCGGGCAGTATTTTATTCGCCTTGATACACAGGGCAGCAACGGCTTCCGTGATCTCGGCACAGGTAATTTCTCTCAATTTTCATTACTCCTTTTTGGATCCGGTTCCTCACCGGCATTATGAAACAGCCGCAGAACAATCACGATCCAGGTTTGCAGCGTCACAATCACTGCAATCGTGATGAACAGCACCAGAGGGATCATAAAAAGGATTTCCACGGCGATCCCATCGGAGATCGTGTTCGTCGGGATCTGATTCGATACCATCCCGGTTACACCTATCACCAGAAAGCACAGAAATCCAACAATGACAGGCAGCCCGACAAAATACAGGGCATTGAGCAGGCGGTTTCGGATGCGG
>ONEQ01000042.1 GCA_900316885.1 uncultured Eubacteriales bacterium
TTTTCCGACGTTCAGGGGCAGGTAGATGTCATACATGTGCATGTCCTCCAGCCCCAGCACCTTCTTTTTCAGGCGGTAGTAGCGGAACAGCACATCCAGATGCCCGGATACGCTCTGAATGATATTGTCGTAGATCTCCGGGGTCATATGATCCGGGAACAGGGAGCGCTCCAGCGCCGAGCCGAAATGCCGCACCTTCGCGCAGACCTTCTCCGCTTCGATCTGCCCCGCATAGAGCGATGCGAACGTATTGCGGAACTGGTCGTAGGACTTGTAGAGCGTCGTGAATGCCGCCCTGCGCACGTCACGATTCTGGGAGCGCATATACATCGCATAGTTCGTGTCGGTCAGCTCGACGGTGCTGCCGTCCTCGTCCGTGATCTCACCGAAACGCAGGTCGGAGGCGGTCAGAGTCTCGCAGGTGTTCTCGGCGGTTGCGCGTTCCTTGGAGAATGCCGCCATGAGCTGCTCCTCCGCCTTGGTGAGGGTATGCGGCTTATAGCGGAAGGTATTTCGCAGCATGATGCCGAATTCCTGCTCCAATGCAGGGAGCTCGCGGAAGAAATCTTCGAGCTGTCCGTCCTCGAGCGTCAGGAGAATCGTGTCAAAGGGCGAAATCGATTCGGAGAAGGCGGTCAGCAGATTCTCTGCCTTGCCCATAAGGGTACGCGATTCGTTGTTCGCGGTATCCTCAGAGAATTTCAGGTGTGCATAGGTGTAGACCCTGTCGATCTGCTCGCTCAGGGCTGTCAGCTCCTTGCAGCAGTCATACAGCGCCTGCGCGGAATCGAGCATATGCTCCATGACCGGCGGGAATGCGTGCAACTCCTCCTCGGCGGCTGCACGGGTCTGCTCCCATTCTGCGGCGGTTTTGAATAATAATGTCAGATCCCATGTGTCTTGCTCGCGGATCTCGTTTCGGTTCATTCAGGTTCTCCTTTCAATACATTTATAATAGGGCTGTGTGGGGGGCTTCACCCCCGCTTCTAAAAGCTTCGTTTCAGAAGTTTTCTTCAGATAATAATGCCCTCCAGATGGTCACATTCATGCTGGATGATCTGTGCGGTGAAGCCGGAAAATTTCCCGGTTTTAGGCTGAAAGCTGCTGTCGAGATACTCGACCGTGATCTGCTCCCAGCGGCGGCATTTCCGCACGCCGGTCAGGGACAGACAGCTTTCCTCCGTCTGGAACGCACCGGATTTCGCGGTGATCTTCGGATTCACCATCACCACGTCGAGCATCCCGCTCGAAAAGATGATGATGCGCTTGCTGACGCCGATCATGTTCGCCGCCATGCCCACGCAGCGCTCCCGGTTGGCGCGGAGCGTATCCCGCAGATCCTGAATCACATCCGTATCATGCACGGTCGCGGGGACGGATTTGCGTTTCAGGAGCTTCACGTCCCGGCAGATCTCTCGAATCATTTCGTTCCTCCCGTCAGTGCCCACTTCATGAGGGCAAGATCATAAACGTCCAGTACGCCGTCGGCAAGCGCTTCCCCGGCTGCGGGGTTCGCAGGCTTTTTGCCGGTCAGCAGGTATTTTTGCATGGAAACAATGTCGCCCACATCAAATGCGCCGTCGTTGTTCACGTCGAATTTCACGCCGGACAGCGCCGGTGCGGGGTAGCCGTAGAGCGCGATCTCGTTGAACGCGCCGTCACCCTTGACGATGCGCAGGGTGTCCGTGGGGGCAGACTCCCCCGTAAACTCGATGCTCCGGGACATGTAGCTCCCGAGATCGCTCGACCAGAGGAGCTGATCCGTGCGGGCATCGTAGATTTCCAGCTTGCCCGTGCCGAACGTGTCGTAGACGCCGAATCCGGTCAGGACATAGGGCTTATCCAGCGTGACCATTCCCTCCCAGCCGGAACCCTTGACGTCGGTTTCCGGGGCTTTCAGGTTCTTGGTATCGCCGTAGATGACCTTGGGCATGGAGTCGGTTTCGTCGAACATGCGCTCCATCTGTGCCTGCTGCTTCTCCGAGGTCACGGACTTCGGGGTGATATACACGCCCCGCCCATTGACAAAGCTCTGCGGCATCGCGGAGAAGCGCACGAATACGGGCGTTTCGCTGACGGTCACGGAAACTGTACCATTCTTGCAGAGCTCCAGTGGCTCCGTGACGCCCTCCGCCCATGTACCGGGCGTTGTCTGCCATGCATAGACGCTCTCATAGGGCATCGAGTAGTCAAACGACTTGTCCTCGTTCGTCGGTGACCAGAGGCAATGGATGATGTCCCCCGTCCCGCGTTCGCGGAATACATAGTCCCTGACGGAGTCCGTGGACGCATCCTTCACGAAATCGGCGTTTTTCAGCGTCTGGGTCAGGCAGGCGGTGTAGTACCATGCCAGCTTCTTCGACCATTCGCCCTTGCCGGTGGTCAGTCCGGAATTGTAGTACACGCCCTCACCCTCGTCGCGAAGCTGGAATTTCGTCATACGATCCACACCCGCACCGACTGCCATTAGATACGTCCGCGCCACGCGCTGGGCATAGCGGAGCTGGTATTTCTCATCATCGTGTGCATCCTTGCCCTCGGCCTCACAGTCGCTCATGGGGATTTCAAATTCCGAGATCCAGAGCTCCGTACCGGGAGCGTTTTTGTCGATCCAGTCCTGAATCTCCTGCACACGCTTGACAAAGCCGGAATCTTCGGGATTGACGGTATCCGGTCCCATGTGGACGTTCAGGATATCGACCGCGAAATGCTTGTCCTCACGGTGATACTCGAACCAGAGCTTCATTTCGTCGAGGTACGGCAGCAGATTCGCGCCGGTCAGGAGTCCCCCGACAGCGAGCTTAAAATTTGGATCCGCCTGCTTGACGCCGGCGTTCTGGATTTTCCCCTCATGGCCGTCGTAATCAGCGGAGCACATTGCCGCCATCTCCGCAGCGGAGAAGTAATTCGCCTTGCCGCTCCAGGTCTTGTTCGGCTCGTTGGAATTTTCCAGCGAATTCAGCAGTCCCATGCCGGTTTTCGGCTCGGAGCCGTCCGCGACGTTCAGGGTGCTGGGATCGACGTTCTTGTTCGAGCCGTACCGCGCTGCGACCTGATAGAGCGCCTGCGCGTGGAGGGCATAGCTTGCCGGATCGAGCGTATACGCGCCCTTGGGCACAGCAATCTCCGGCGGCTTTTCGCCCGAAATATAGGTGCTTCCGCCCTGGAAACACGGGATGATCGAGATGCCCTGCTTCTGCATTGCGGTGTAAAAGGCGTCCATATCGCCCCAGGTACCCTGCGTGAATTTCACCTTGCCCTTGTCGTCGTAAAGCCAGTTGAAATTGTGGTACTCGCGGACATTGCCGCCCGCAAAGATTGCGGTCATGGGATCGTCAATAAACGCATTGAAGCCAATTCTCTGCCCTGCAGTGAGATCCGTTTTTGGGAGTGCGGCGGGGCTCGGCTGGGATTTCTGCGCAGCGGTCAGGTCACTTTTCTTGTAGCCGTAGAGGGCAAGCTCGCTCACGCCGCTGTCCCCTGCCGGGGTCGTGAAGCGGATATAGCGCGTTTCGGCGGGCTTATCAAACGTCAGCCCGCGCCATGTCTGATAAGCATCCGTGTCAAATGTGGTGAGCTTTTCCCAATGGTAGGGCTCACCGACCCAGACTGTCCAGGTCTGCACGCCGTTGGTGTCGAGGAAGCACAGACCCGTCAGGGCATAGTTTGCCCCCAGATCGATATACATCGCGTCCTCGCCGAATTCCTTCTGCCAGTTGGGTTTCCAGTTGCGGGAGCGGTTGGTCGCCTCCCATTGTTCCTTCGCCACATCGCGTTTCTCCGGCGATGGGGGAACCTTGTCCTGATCGTCGAACAAAACCTGCGCGGGATTCAGATAATCCGCGCCGATATAGGTCAGATTCTCATCGCACACCCGGAAGCCGGATGCATCCAGAAGTGCGGATTCTGCGGCATCTCCCGTGACGGGAACGAATGCCGTGAGCAGCGCTGCCGCGGTCAGGGCGGCGGTGATATTCCGTTTCATACAGCATCCTCCTTACGGAATTTTCCTAAGACTTATGGGGAAGCGTATGGGGCTTTGCCCACGCCTCCGCCTTTTAACCTCGTTTTTAAAAGTTTCCATCATTACTATTATACCCCTCGTTATGCAAAATGTCAAGTCCATTGCTGAAAACGGGCAAAATGCGGTGAATTTCCGTCTGCAAAAGTGCAAAAATGTGACGATTATGTACAAAATGACGGAAATACTTGCTTTTTTCTGCGCACTATGCTATAATACAGTTGTAATGCATTACATGAAGGAAATCCCTAAAAACATCGTTTTTAGAGGTTAGCTAAATCAAATAAGATAGTATCCGGTGCCCTCAGCGCCATGCGGATGAGGGGTAAAAGGGAAGCGGGGCATTCCCCCACGATCTCGTCACTGTGATGGGTAAGCAGATCTGCATCACGCCACTGGCTTTGCTGGGAAGGCGCGGATTCTGCAAGGATCCCTAAGTCAGGAAACCTGCCGGATTACTGGTACAGGGCAAAAGCCCAAGATCACGAGGTATTGATCGTACTGTCATCCAGACCCGCCGGGCGGGTCTCCTTGCAGTGCTTTCTGCCGGCTGGCGGAAGGCATTTTTGCGTTCATGCCTTTCATTTGAAAGGATGTTGTTATCTATGAAAAAACTGACTGCTTACCTGCTTGCTGCTGCCATGTTCACGGCAGTGGCTACCGCATGCGGCGGCAATGCCGCACCGACCACCCCTGCAACCGAGGCTGCAACAACCGCTGCGGATACCACCGAGGCTGTGACCGAGGCTGCAACGGAGGCGGAAACCGAGGCACCGACCGAGGCGGAGACACCTGCCGAGGCGGACCGCAATCAGGACGAAATCGGTGACAATGAGCTGCTGGTGCTGAGCTTCGGCACGAGCTTCAATGACAGCCGCCGCCTGACCATCGGCGCAATCGAGAATGACCTGGAAACCGCATTCCCGGACTATTCCGTACGCCGCGGATTTACCGCCAATATCATCATCGACCATGTGCAGAAGCGTGACAACATCCTCATCGACGATGTGGATGCAGCGCTGAACCGTGCCATCGACAACGGCGTCAAGAATCTCGTTGTACAGCCGACGCACCTGATGAACGGTCTGGAGTACAATGATCTGATCAAGCAGGTCGGTGACAAGGCGGATGCATTTGAGAACGTATCCTTTGGCGAGCCGCTGCTGACCTCGGATGACGATTTCAAGCGCGTGGAAACTGCCATCACCGACTGGACAAAGGAATATGACGACGGCGAGACTGCCATCGTATTCATGGGTCACGGCACCGAGGCGGAGTCCAACGGCGTTTACCAGAAGATGCAGGATCTGCTCACCGCGGACGGCTTCGAGCACTACTACATCGGCACCGTTGAGGCAAATCCGTCGCTGGACGATGTCCTCGCGGCAGTGCAGAAGGGCGAGTACAAGCGCGTCGTTCTCGAGCCGCTGATGGTTGTTGCGGGCGATCACGCCAACAACGACATGGCAAGCGATGAGGATGACAGCTGGAAGACAGCTTTCACCAATGCGGGCTATGAGGTGGAATGTGTACTGCGCGGTCTCGGTGAGAACGAGGAGATCCGCAAGCTCTACATTGAGCACGCACAGGCTGCGATCGAGAAGATCAAGTAAGCACCATTTCCATAATACGATACGGCGGCATGGATCACTGTGCCGCCGATTTTAAAGGAGTAAAGATTTATGAAACGTGTGATTCTTTGGAGTACGATGCTCACGCTGCTGGCAGCATTTGCCGGCTGTTCTGCGCCCGCGCAGGATCCCGGTGCCCAGACTCCGGCGGAGACGACTGCGGCTGTCACGGAAACGGAAACCGAATCCGGGACAGAGACCGAACCCGAAACCACGGCTGCCGCTGCGGCAGAAGCCGAAACACAGGCAGAAACCGTGGAGGTCATTGAGGTGGTTGAGCCCGGCATGGAGCCAATTTCCGCAAGTGCTCTGAAGGACGGCACCTATGACGTGAAGGTCAATTCCAGCTCGTCCATGTTCAACATCGAGAGCGCTAAGCTGACCGTGGCAGACGGCAAGATGACCGCGACCATGACAATGGGCGGCACGGGGTATCTCTACGTGTTCATGGGTCCCGCGATTGAGGCGGAGCATGCCATCGACGATGCGTACATCCCGTTTGTGGAGACCGAGGACGGCAAGCACACCTTCACGGTGCCGGTCGAGGCGCTCGATGCGGGGATTGAATGTGCGGCGTTCAGCAAGCGCAAGGAGGTCTGGTATGACCGCACGATTCTGTTCCGCGCCGATTCCCTCCCGGCGGAGGCATTCGGTGAGGGCGCGATCACGGATCCGGCAAGCCTGAACCTCGAAAACGGCGAGTATCAGGTGAATGTCACGCTTGAGGGCGGATCCGGCAAGTCCACCGTGCAGTCCCCTGCCAAGCTGACGATCGCCGAAGGCAAGGCGACCGCCGAGATCGTCTGGAGCAGCAATAAGTATGACTACATGGTCGTGAACGGCGAGAAGCTCCTCCCCGTTTCCACGGAGGAACATTCCGTCTTTGAAATTCCCGTGACCGGTTTTGACTACAAAATGCCCGTTTCTGCCGATACCACGGCGATGAGCACGCCGCACGAGATCGAGTATACCCTGTACTTCGACTCGGCTTCTGTCACCCAATGAAACGGCTGACGGCACTGCTGTGCGGTGCATGTATGCTGCTGAACGGCTGCACGGTGACGTATCATCCGCCAGGGCAGGAGCTTGCCGAAACAGCGCCCCAAACGCCAGATTCCCTCGGTACGGTCGGATCCATGAAGCTGCAGTATGCACAGCAGTTCACGGTGGTGTATCTGGAGGGCGGCTATTCGGAGATCATGTTCGCGGACGGACAGCGGTTTTTCCTTGTGCCGGAGGGTGCTCCCCTGCCGGAGAATCCGAACGGCTATACGATACTGCAGCAGCCGCTGAAAAATCTCTACGTTGCGGCGTCCTCGGCAGTCGATCTCTTTGACGGTATCGGGGCACTGGACGAGGTGAAGCTCACCTCCACCAAGGACTGGGCGCTCCCGCGTGTGCAGGAAGCACTGGATTCCGGGAAATTACAGTATGTCGGCAAATACAGCACACCGGACTATGAAAAGCTGCTGGAATCCGGGTGCGGTCTTGCGGTGGAATCGACCATGATCTACCACACCCCGGAAACCAAGGAGCAGCTCGAATCCCTCGGCATTCCGGTGCTGGTGGAGCGTTCGAGCTATGAGGAGCATCCCCTCGGACGGATGGAGTGGATCAAGCTCTACGGGCTTCTACTCGGAAAGCAGGATGCGGCGGAAACGTTATTTGCGGAGAAGACCGCACGGTTTGACGAGATCTCGAAGCAGACGGTGCAGGATGCGGATCGTCCGGAGGTCGCTTTTTTCTATATCACATCGAATGGAATGGTCAATGTGCGCAAGCCGGGCGACTATATTTCCAAGATGATCGAGCTGGCGGGCGGGCAGTACTGCATGACTGCGGACGATCTGAACGTCGAGGAGAATGCACTCTCGACGATGAATATTTCCATGGAAAGCTTCTATGCGCTGGCGAAGGATGCGGATATTCTCATCTATAATGCAACCATCGACGGTGAGCTGCAAACACTCGACCAGCTTCTGCAAAAAAACGCGATGCTAGGCGAATTCAAGGCGTTCCGTGAGGGGAAGGTCTGGTGCAGTGAGCAGGATATGTTCCAGCAGACAACGGGTGCTGCGGATATGATCGCTGATCTGTACAGCATCCTGCACGGGGACGGACAGGAGCTTACGTTCCTGCATCCGCTGAGGTAATGCCATGAACAAGAGAGCATTTCGCTGTATATTGGGATTTTCCGTGCTGGCGGCGCTGATTCTGATTCTGCTCTGGCTCAATCTCGCCATGGGGAGCAGCACGCTCCGGCTCCCGGATGTGCTCGACGTGCTGACCGGCAGACGCACGGATGAAACGGCGCGGAGCATCCTGTACAAGATTCGGATGCCGCGGATGCTGGCGGCGCTGCTGCTCGGCGGTGCGCTGTCCGTGTCCGGCTTTCTGCTGCAATGCTTCTTCGGGAACCCGATCGCGGGGCCGTTCGTGCTGGGCATCTCGTCGGGCGCCAAGCTCATGGTCGCGCTCCTGATGGTGTTCAGCCTGCAGCGCGGGATTATGCTCCATTCGGGGCTGATGATTGCCGCGTCCCTGCTGGGCTCGCTCGGCGCGATGGGCTGGATTCTGGCGGTTTCCGGCAAGGTGAAAAGCATGTCACTCCTGATCGTGGCGGGCGTCATGACCGGGTATATCTGCTCGGCGGTCACGGAGCTCGTCGTGACCTTCGCGGATGACGCGAACATCGTCAATCTGCACAACTGGGCGCAGGGCAGCTTTTCCGGCACGGACTGGGCGGATGTGCGCGTGATGAGCGCCGTCGTGCTGGTGACGGTCGCGCTGGTGTTCCTGCTGTCGAAGCCTATGGGCGCATAGCAGCTCGGGGAGAGCTATGCGGAGAATATGGGCGTGAACATCCGGCGGTTCCGGGCGGCGCTGATTCTGCTGTCAAGCGTGCTGTCGGCATGTGTGACGGCGTTTGCGGGGCCCGTGTCCTTTGTGGGCGTGGCGGTGCCGCATCTCATGAAGCGGCTGTTCGGCACGGCAAAGCCCATCCTCATGATTCCCGCCTGCTTTCTGGGCGGCGGGGCGTTCTGCCTGCTCTGCGACCTGCTGGCGCGGATGCTGTTCCGTCCGTCGGAGCTGAGCATCAGCACGGTGACGGCGATCTTTGGTGCGCCGATCGTGATCGGGATGATGCTGCATCGGAAGGAGAGAACCTGACATGGCGGAAATTCTATCGGCGCAGGGGCTGTCCGTCGGCTACCGGGCGGGACATGCGGTCGTATCCGGGCTGGAATTCAGCATCGCACCCGGCGAGATCGTGACGCTCATCGGCGCAAACGGCGCGGGAAAATCGACGATCCTCAAAAGCATCGCCAAGCAGCTGGCACCGCTGAGCGGGATGGTGTATCTCGGCGGGATCCCGGAATCCGGGATGAAGGAGCGCGATATTGCCAGAAAGCTCTCCCTGTTCCTGACCGGACAGATCCGCACGGAGCTCATGACCTGCCGCGATGTGGCGGCGACGGGGCGCTATCCGTACACCGGACGGCTGGGGATCCTGAGCAGCGCCGACCATGAGAAGATCGCGGAGGCAATGCAGCTGACACATACGGAATCCCTCGCGGATACGCCGTTTACGGAGATCAGCGACGGACAGCGGCAGCGGGTGCTGCTGGCGCGTGCCATCTGTCAGGAGCCGGAGCTGCTCGTGCTGCAAAGGAACGGAACACCGCCGTTCTCATGAGCCTGCATGAGCTGGATCTGGCGGAGCGCGTTTCGGATCGGATCCTCTGCATCCGGGACGGGAAAGCCGACCGCATCGGCACGCCGGCGGAGATCTTCCGGGGCGGCTACATCCGGGAGCTGTACGGCATCGAGCGCGGGAGCTTTGATCCGCTGTACGGCACGCCGGAGCTGGAACGCCCGTCAGGTGCCCCGGAGGTGTTCGTCATCGGCGGGAACGGGACGGGAATCCCGGTGTACAGGGCATTGCAGCGCCGGGGCATCCCGTTTGCGGCGGGGGTGCTGCATGAGAACGATCTCGATCTGCCCTGCGCCCGGGCGCTGGCGGCGGAGGTCATCACGGAAGCGGCGTTTGAGCCGGTTTCGGAGGAGGCGGTTCACCGGGCATTAGACCTGATGCAGAGCTGCCGCGAGGTAATCTGCACGGTCGGTGCATTCGGGACGATGAACCGGAGAAATCAGGCGCTTTTCGATGCGGCGGTACGCGACCGGAAACTGAAAAAATAAGGAACCTGCTGTAACTTGCGTTGCAGCAGGTTTTGCTTTATTCCGTGTAATTCTCCGGCAGTTCCTCTTTTTTCGACTTTTTCTCGAACAGGCTGAGCAGACGGCGCCTGCCCTCCTCGCCGGTCAGATCCTCCGGCGCGAGCTGCCCCAGCCAGAGCTGCTCCATCAGCACGATGTACGCCTCGCCCAGTGCGGTCGTGATGAGCCCCGCCGTGGCACCCGAGATCACGCCGCCGGCAACCGTTCCGGCACCGGGCACGAGCTTCAGGAGATTCGTGGCAACCGTGCGTCCGAGGACGGTCGCGCCGCCTGTGCCGAGCGCCGAGGTCACGAAGCTCGTGAGGATGCTCTTATTGATGTCGAGTCCAAAGATCGCTGTAATCGTTGCGATCATGGTGATCTGCGTCGGAATCAGCATCGCGGCGTCCGCGAACGGCACGGGCGCGAAGCCTTCCCCAAATGCCGCCGTCACCGCCGCTGCCACTGCCGCCTGAGCGCGTTTTTTTTTGGATTTCAGGGAGACGCGCTGCACGTTCTGGAGCGTGTCCTGCAGCTCCTCCGGGAGCTCCTCGCCCATCACGGCGATCAGCGTGTCCAGTCCGTAGGCGTGTGCGACATACTCCTCGTCGAAGTCCATATCCTGCGCAAGCACCGGGATAACCTTGCTGATCTCCAGGTTCTCCGCCTCGACCAGACGACGCATTTCCTCCGCCTTCTTTTTCGGGCACGCCTGTGTCAGCACGATGAACACCGGTACGCGGGTGCTGCGGTTTTCCTCGGTGAAGCTGCGCAGCCACGCGAGCTCAGATTCATCGAACGTCCGGTTCGAGCCGACGTTGATGCAGTACCAGATGCAGTGGATGGCGCGGTTCACGTCCTTGCCGGACAGCCCGTCCCGGATGAGCTTCATGACCTCGTTCTTGACCAGATCCTGCTGGCTCTTGCCCAGCTCAAAGCCCGGGGTGTCGTAGATCGTCAGCGGGAAGCCCTGCTTCGAGATGCGGCGGATGGTCTGCGTGACCGGTCTGCCAATGCCCGTTTCTGCGAGATTCTCACGGAATACGGAGTTGATGAGCGTGCTCTTGCCGACGCCGGATTTCCCCACAACAATGATATTCAAGGTGTTCATGTTGCGGATTTTCTTGTTGATGGCGTCCATTGTCTGCTTGACAATATCTTCTGTGCGGAATTCCATGTCAGCACTCCTTTCGGTTACTTATAAATCTCATACTCCTCCTCGGAGAGCATGATGACATCCTCGTCCTTGCGGCGGATTGTTCCCGTCTCCGGATCCAGATAGTACTGCGAGGCGTATTTTCGGATGGTTTTCAGCCCCGTTTTGAGCATTGCCGGCGCGATGATGCATGCAACTGCCGTCAGGACTGCACCGCCCGCAGCCGCCTCGATTGCCTTGACCGCGAATTTCTTGTTCAATGCATTTTCCCCCTTACCCGATGTTTCACCCTAATTATACCGGATTTGAGATGCTTTGTCAATAGGATTTACCGGATTGTAACGGATATCGCGGTTTCTTCATGCACATCGCTCCTATTTGTAATTTCATTCAGGCAAAATGACAGGAAGTTCGCAGAAAGCTATTGACTTTTATGTTCATTTCTGATACAATAAAGATATATAAGCTAAAACGGCTTATTATTTGACTGACAATCTATTATAAGACAGGGTGAGCAGGATGGAACGATACCGGTTTACGAATCTCGAACAGACAATCATGGAACAATCAAGGGTCCCGTATGCCGTATACCAGTTTGTGAACAAGCGGGTGATAACGCTGGCACTTTCTGAAGGCTTTCTTGAAATGTTCGGCTATACGGATCTCTCTGAGGCGTACTATGACATGGATAACGACATGTACAAGGACACGCATCCGGATGATGTTGCTCGGATTGCCGATGCCGCATTCCGCTTTGCCACCGAGGGCGGTCAGTATGAGGTCATTTACCGCACCAAGAACAAGTCCGGTGACAGTTATCACATCGTGCATGCCAAGGGTGAGCATGTGTACACGGAGACAGGTGTACGGCTTGCCTATGTCTGGTATACCGATGAGGGCTCCTACTCGGAGGACAACGCGCAGGCGTCCGAGCTGTCATCGTCTCTGAAAAACGCCATCTACGAGGAAAGCCTGCTCAAGGCAAGCTACTACGACCACCTGACCGGTCTGCCCGCCATGACCTACTTCTTTGATCTGGCTCTGGAACGAAGAGAACAGATCCTGGCTGCCGGCGGCGGACCCGCTATCCTGTACACGGATTTCGGCGGAATGAAGTACTTCAACCACAAGCACGGATTTGCGGAGGGCGACAAACTCCTGCAGGCATTCGCGCGTGTGCTGGCGAACATCTTCGGCAATGAGAATTGCAGCCGTCTGGGACAGGATCATTTCGGCATCATCACCGAGGAGAAAACGCTGGAGGAAACGCTTGCAAAGCTCTTTGACGAATGTAAGGAGATGAACGGCGGCATGAATCTTCCGGTGCATGTGGGCATCTACCTGCACAGCATGGAGGATGTCAGCGCCAGCACGGCGTGTGACCGCGCCAAGCTCGCCAGCGATACCCTCTCCAACCGCTATACCTCATGCTTCAGCTACTACGACATCAGTATGCGCGATCTGGAGGACAAGCAGCAGTATATCATCGCCAATCTCGACAAGGCGATCGAGGAAAAATGGATCACGGTGTACTACCAGCCCATCGTCCGTGCCGTCAGCGGCAGGGTCTGCGATGAGGAGGCACTTGCCCGCTGGATCGACCCGGTACGGGGATTTATGTCCCCTGCCGACTTTATCCCGACCCTCGAGGATGCACGGCTCATCTACAAGCTCGATCTGTGCATTGTCGAGCAGGTTCTGGAAAAAATGCGGCTCATGGAGCGTGCCGGGTATGCCATCATTCCACAATCCATCAACCTTTCGCGCTCCGATTTCGACACCTGCGACATCGTGGAGGAAATCCGCAGGCGCGTCGATGCTGCCGGGATCCCGCACAGCATGATTACCATCGAGATCACCGAGAGCATGATGTGCAGCGATTTCGAGTTCATGAAGGAGCAGATCGACCGGTTCCGGAATCTCGGCTTCCCGATCTGGATGGACGATTTCGGCAGCGGCTACTCCTCCTTCGATGTCCTGCAGGAGATCAAGTTTGATCTCCTCAAGTTCGACATGCAGTTCATGCGCCAGTTCGACATGGGCGACAGCGGCAAGATCATCCTGACCGAGCTCCTGAAAATGGCGACCTCCCTCGGCATTGATACCGTCTGTGAGGGCGTCGAGACGGAGGAGCAGGTGCAGTTTTTGCAGGAGACCGGCTGCTCCAAGCTGCAGGGCTACTTCTACCAGAAACCCATTCCCGTGGAAAAAATCCTTGAGAAATACGAGCAGGGACGGCAGATCGGCTTTGAGGATCCGAAGCAGTCCGGCTATTTCGAGACGATCGGCAGGGTCAATCTGTACGATCTCGGCATCATTGCGCAGGAAATCGGCGGCGAATTCTCGAATTACTTCAATACGATGCCGATGAGCATCATTGAGGTCGAGGGGGATCGTCTGCGTATTCTGCGCAGCAACCAGTCATTCCGGGAATTCCTGAACAAACATTTCCACCTGTCCTATGCACAGGTCACGGCGGAATTTCTGCCCATCGATGACCTCAATACTGTCACCTTTATTAAGGCGCTGCGGCAGTGTGCGGCGGACGGGAGCCGGATCTTCCTGGATGAGAAGCTCCCCGATCGCTCGAAGGTTCACGCCTGCATCCGCCGGATCGCGGATAATCCCACGACCGGGCGGATCTCGATCGCCGTCGCGGTTCTCTCGGTTTCCGTGGATGAGCAGGATATGACCTACGCGAACATCGCCAGAGCACTGGCGGCGGACTATTTCAACCTGTATTATGTGAATCTGGAGACGGAGCATTTCATCGAGTATTCGTCTGCGGCAGGCGCCGAGGAGCTCGCGGTCGAGCGCCACGGGGATGATTTCTTCCGTGCCAGCCGCCGCGATGCGCTGAAGTTTCTGTATCGGGACGACCGCAGGGATTTCATTGCGGCGTTCACCAAGGAGAACGTCATCCGCGATCTCGACGAGCAGGGTGCCTACACACTGACCTATCGCCTGCTGATGAACGGCGAGCCTGTCTATGTCCACATGAAGGCGCTGCGGATGCACGGGGATGCACAGCATATCATCATCGGCGTCAGCAGCATCGATTCGCAGGTCAAACAGCAGGCGCTCCTGGACAAGGCGCGGCAGGATCAGATCGTGTTCTCACGTCTGATGGCGCTGTCCGGCGATTATCTCTGCATCTATCTGGTGGATCTGAAAACCGACCGCTATGTGCAGTACAGCGCGGCGGAGGTCTATGAGGGGCTGGGGCTTGCCACCGAGGGCGAGGATTTCTTCAACCGGGCACAGGAATTGTGCCGCTTGACCGTTCTCGAGGAGGATCAGCAGAAATTCTGCACCCATTTCATCAAAGAGCGCATCCTCCAGCAAATCGCGGAGAAAAAGCTGTACAAGGTGCAGTACCGTCTGATTCTGGACGGTGTTCCGAAGGCTGTCAATGCGCGGATTGCGCTTGTGCAGGAGGCGGACGGCGAAAAGCTGATCGTCGGCATCAACTACATCAGCGAGGAAGATCAAATCTCTCATGAGTAATGCAGAACGGCCGCTGATTGCGGTCATCACCGCCGTTGCCAACAGCTTCGCGGAAAAGGAGCTGCTGCGCGGCATCATTGCTGAAAACCATAAAAACGGCTATGCAACGGTCGTTTTCTCCAATATCTACAATCTCGTGCAGGAGGATGCGTACCTGGCATGTGAGCAGCGGATCTATGAGCTCGTCTATTCGCAGAGGATCCGGGGCGCGATATTATTCTGTGAATCCTTTGTGGAGGAGAAGAACCGCAGCGCCATCGCATCAATGCTGGCAAAGCTTGAGATCCCGCTCATCGGCATCGGTGCCAGACTCCCGGAATACGCAGAGCTGACCATGCCCTGCCTGAACACGAATGATGTGCGAGAGATCGAGTACCTGACCGACCATCTCATTGAAAAGCACGGCTTTACGGACATTGTCATGCTGACCGGTATGCGTGAGGTGGAGGTGTCGCATCAGCGCGTGCACGGGTATCTGCGCTCCCTGCAGAAGCATGGGATCGCATCCGACCCGGACAAGATCGTTTACGGCGATTTCTGGATCAATTCCGGCGTTGAGCTGGCGGATTGCTTCATCCGCGGAGAGCGTCCGCTCCCGCAGGCAATCGTCTGCGCAAATGATATGATGGCATACGGACTCCTGCGCCGCTTCGCGGAAGCACAGATCCGGGTGCCGGAGCAGGTCACGGTTATCAGCAACGAATTCTCCGATCACCGGCTGTACTACTCACCGCCTCTCACCTGCTACCGCAGAAACCGCGAGGAACTGGGAAAAATGGCAGCCGAGCGACTGCATGCCACGCTGTCCGGCGTCTCCCTGCCGGCGTTCATTCCCCCGGAGGGGACGATGATCTTCGGAGCAAGCTGTCCGTGTCCCATGGACGAAATGCAGACCTATGCCGTGCAGCGCGAGGCGGCACTCCGGCAGAAGGACAACGATCTGAATCTGTTCAGCACCATGGAATACCGGCTGACCCTCTGCCGGGACATGGAGGATTTTGTGCGCATTATCGGTGATTACTGCTGGATGATCCGCGGAACAAAATCCATGTACCTGCGGCTGTTCAACGACTGGTACGATCAGAATTCCCACGGCAGCAGCATCATGCAGAGCCGGTGTATTCTCCCGTGGCAGGACACCTCCATCTTTGAGACAGACCGGTATGACCTGAATGATCTGTTTGCGCGGGAACCGGAGGCGATTGTGTGCTACTATACGCCGGTGTTTTCCGGCAACCGTCTGTTTGGTGATATGGTGCTGCTCTACGATACACCGGACAGCTACGACGACATTTTCAGACACTGGCTGAAGTCCGTTTCCATCGGGCTGGAGTTTTTGCGCCTCAAAAACGATATTCACTATCTCCTGAGCTGTCAGAACATCTCAGAATTCCGCGATTCCCTCACCGGACTGTACAGCGAAAAGGGCTTGCGTCGGGCATATTCTGCGCTGAATGTGCATGACGACCGGAAGCTGTACTGCATCATGCTGCGCATCTGCCTGTTCCCGCATCCGGTCAGCGAGGCGGACATTGAGCAGAAAACATCGGCAATCCTCGGCGCTTCGCGTGCCGTGAGCCGGTTTTGCAGCAACCACGATATTGCGGGGCATACGGCGGAGGATACCTTTGTCTGCCTGGCGCAGAGCCGTGCGGATGCGGAACAGCTTGCCGATCTGCTGCGCGTGATTCTGCTGCGCGAAAAGAGCTACATGGACTATGCGGGGATGGATTCGTTTGCCTGCACCGCAGTCCCCTGCGATGACCGGGATTTCGGTTCGCTGACAGAGGAATGTGCGGCGCGGATCAGCGTATGCCGGGACAGCTTTGCGCAATCCCGGAAATCCCGCTATTTCCCGGAGCTGCTTGAGCTGCGGAATCTGATCTATGCGGAGCCGGAGCTCACCTTTGAGCAGAACCGCGACCTCATGCCGGTCGGCAAGGAGGAGCTGTTCCGCGTTCACTACAAGAAATGTTTCGGCGTGAGCTTCCACCAGGACTGCATCGCGTCGCGCATCGCGAAGGCGCGGTATTACCTCGCCACGACGCAGCTCGGACTTTCGGAGATCTCCGAAAAATGCGGCTACGTCGATCACAAGTATTTCCACCGGCAGTTCACCGCCGTGACCGGGCTCCCTGCCATGCAGTACCGGAGCCTCATCAAGGGATGAAAAAACCCCTCCTGTTCCGACAGGAGGGGATTTTTTGAGGGGGCAGTCCCGTTCTGCACTTCGGGACCTGCAAAGAAGAAGGAATTGGTATATAACTATATCATGACGGCAGATGCCCGCAGACCTCGCCGCACTTCATCCCGTATCTGTTCGGATCCGAAATGATACCCCGGCGGCGCAAGATGGGGAAAGCCCACGGAAATACTGTCGCAGAATAGCCGACCGGAGCGTTCTTCTCTTTCCGATCTGTTATTATTATACCGCATCAAGCCCCGATCGTAAACCCACATTTTGAGATTTGGGTGGACAAAACCAAACAGGCTCTTAATCCCAGCGGATGTTGCGCAGGGTCACGTTGTGCGCCGGAAGCGATGCCGCATCCCCGATGCTGCCGAGCTGAAATTTCAGGTCAACGGGCATATCCGACGGGAATGTCACGTCAAAGCTGTAATGCGTTTCCGTCCCTGACAGCGTGAGCTTTTCGTCCAGATAGCGCGTGTAGGACGCATCCTCTGCGGTGACGATCATCTCCCGCGCCGCGGTGGATGCTGCGTCAAAGGAGAGCGTGTGGGTCTCCCCTGCCCTGACCTGCTTGCCGCGGATCAGCCCCATGACGCCGTATTCCAGCGTCCCGGCGCTGTTTACCGTGATCGTCGTTTCGCCGTCCTTGTTCGTGAGCACGGCATCCGCATCCTCGATGTATGCCTCCAGCGGCAGGGAGGTCACGGGGGTCGGGGTGAAGTCGCCGCCGAGATCATAGACACGCACATAGTCGATCTGGAACTGCTTCTCCCCGTCCGCAAACGTCGCAGGATCGGCATGCACGCCGTCAATCCCGTCGAAATGCCCGCCGACTGCCAGATTCAGGATGAGGTAGAAGCTCTGGTCAAACGGTGCGGGGTAGGCATGTCCGGCGGAATGCCAGTCGGTCTGGGTGCTGTAGAGCACATCGTCCACATACCAGCGGATCTCGCCCGACTCCCATTCCACCGCGTAGGTATGCCAGTTCTCCGCCGAATCGCCCGCAGGGAAGGTGTAATCGTTCGTGAGGTAGGTGTTATTCGGCCATACATCGCCAAAATGGATCGTGCCGCAGATCTTCTCCGGGGTGCTGCCCCAGCCCTCCATGATGTCGATCTCGCCCGATGCCGCCCAGCCGCCGTAGACGCTGTCCTCCGGGAGCATCCAGATCGCCGGCCAGAGGGATTTGCCAGCATCGCACCGCGCACGCACCTCGATCCGCCCGCCGCAGGTGGAAAACAAATGCTGCGAGCTGAGCCGCGCAGAGGTGTACTCATATTCGCCCTGCACCGGATCCGTGTGGTGCTCCTTGCGGGCGGCGATTGTCAGGATGCCGTCCCGGACGGAGGTGTTCTGATCCGTGTAGAACTCCTGCTCATTGTTGCCCCAGCCGTTTGTGACGTAGTTGCCGGAGGCGTCGAGCTTCCAGTTGCCGAGCTCATAGCCCCATTTCGCGGGATCGAGCGCATCGCCGTCAAATTCGTCGCTCCAGAGCAGGCGCGGCGCGGCATCCGATCGCAGCAGGGCGCGTTTCAGGAGCGCAAGGTCATACACATCTGCGCAGCCGTCGCGGTTCAGATCTGCGGCGCCGGGGTCGGCAAGCGATGTGCCGGGTGTGCAGAGCAGCCATTTCTGGAGCTGCACAGCATCAGTGACGGTGCAGGCGCCGTCGGCATTGACATCACCCGGAATACTGTGTGCGGTTGGTTCATCCGCCGATGCGGCGGGGAATCCGGCGAGATTGCCTGCAAGGAGCACCGCCAGCAATGCGGCGGCTGCGTGATGGATCTTCATAGAATTCGCCTCCGTTTGTGTGATACGATAATTCTAGGCAACACCGCACTGAGCCGTCAGGCGGTCTTTGTGCGGTGTTTCCTCTATTATAGCATACTCCGCGGCAAAAGGAAAGAGGAAATTTTGCAGGCACAGGAAACTGATGCTCCGATGATGCATATACTGCAATACACATGGGATTCATGTGTAAACTCGGAGAAAGGAGCGTCTGCCGCAAGACAGACGATGTGATAGATGGAACTTCATGCTTTGGAAGCTATGGCGGAAGCGATGCCCGTCACGGAGGTGCCGCTCCAGACACCGGTATTCCCCGGTGTGACGCCGCCGGGAATGGCGTATGTGCCCTATCAGCAGTGGGGCGAGCTCTACGATGCCGAGAAGGGATTCTGCCGCGGAACCATGTTCCCGGTGCTGGATCTGCCCTTCAAAATGGGAGGTGACTGCAAGGAATGAAAAGCCGTGATGAACTGATGCAGATCATCCGCATGTATGATTTTGCGCTCTATGACCTGATGCTCTACCTCGACACGCATCCGGACTGCCGCAAGGCTGCGGCGCAGTTTGAGCAGTACCGCCAGAAGCGGGCTGCGGCTGCCGAGGCGTATGTGCAGCAGTACGGCGCCTTCCAGGCGATGCAGACCGATACCTCGAAGCGCTGGAGCTGGGGCGCCGGCCCCTATCCGTGGGAACAGGAGGCGAACTGATATGTGGAGCTATGAGAAAAAACTGCAATACCCCGTGCGGATCCGAAAGCCCGATCCGCAGATGGCGCAGATCGTAATGAGTCAGCTGGGCGGTCCCGACGGTGAATTAGGTGCTTCCCTGCGCTATCTCAACCAGCGCTATACCATGCCGACCGACGAAATCAAGGGCTTGCTCACGGACATCGGTACAGAGGAATCTGCACCTCTATGATGGAATTACGGCGCATCCGGCTGGCTCTGGACGTTGGTGTCACGTCCGAAGACACGGAAATAGGCGTCATACGCGAGTCGCACGTCGTTCAGCTTGCCGCGGGCGATCGGGATCGTGACGGCAGACGTGCGAAGATACAGCGCGTTCGATGTGATGCAGGATACATAGAACGCATTTACGATGAAGCTGCGGTGCGGGAACAGGAATTCCGAATAGCCCGACAGCTTGTCCGCCAGCAGCTTGATCGGCCCCGGAATCTCCAGCGTTTCACCGGTCGTGAGATGCAGGAATACACGGTGCCCGCTGGATTCCGCATAGATCAGCTCCGTCAGCGGCAGGATCCTGTCCAGATTCTGGATCGTGCTGATGAGAATCGTGCGCTGCGGTCTGCTGTAGATCAGGCTGCGGATCGTGTCGAACATCGGGACAAACGAATCCTCCGTCAGCCGGTCCATCACGAACATGGTCGGGTTGACAAACAGACATTCCACCTTGCCGTTTTCCAGATGACGCATCACCATGACAGCCACATGCGGCACAAATGACCGGATGCGATAGGTCAGATTCACGCCCGTATCATCCTGAAACTCCATATCCAGAATCACCAGTGAATAGACAGTCTCCCGCATACTTTCCAGCAGCGCCTCCGCTCCGTCCAGCAGGCAGATCTCCGCCGGAATACGAACCTCGTCGTAATACCGGCGCAAATAGCCCCCGATCCTCTGCAAATGATCGGGGTTATCCGATGCATAGGCGATCTTCACATCATTCGCTCCTTTTTGATAGAATGATTTCATTATACCATAATTCTGCTCAGATTTCAAGCGGTTTGATGGTTTTTTTCTATTTTTGGGCAGATATGTACATTCCAAGATTTAAACATTCTGTGAATTTTAACGACGATCTGTGTTTTTTATCGCGAATACTTGCAATTCCAAATGAAATATAGTATAATAGGTATAACTTCTACGCACCCTCATGCTTCAGAAAGGAAAGACAGGGGACAGTTATGAGTTCTAACCGAAAATCAATTGCTCTGATCGTCGTCATTACGCTGGTGCTGCTGGTCGCGAATGCCCTTGAAATGGTCATGGTATTCCGGCTGACCTCGGAACAGACGATGCAGTCCGGCTCCAACCGGCTCGCCTCCATCGGCGGACAGCTCACCAGTACCATCGGTGAGGCGCGGATCACCACCCAGCAGTTTGCGATGGAAGCAGAGAATTATCTGGATAACCGCAAAAAGCTCGAAAGCTTCATCATCAAGCGCAAAGCCGATCTGATCTCCCAGACCGGCGGCGTGTGTTTCAATGCCTATATCGCCGGCAAGGACTGGCATATCGTGCCGGATTTTGATGAACCGGATGATTTTGACCCCGTCAAGCGCATCTGGTACATCGGCGCGGTACGTGCCGGCGGCGTGCCGTTCGTCACCGATCCCTATGTGGACGTGGTGACGGGCAATATCTGCTACACCGTGTCCGTCATGCTCCCCGACGGGGAAACCGTTGTCGCGATTGACTACACCATGGATAGTATCCAGCGGCATATCGAACAGATGTACCGTGACAGTGCCCGCGATGCGGTCATCGTCACACCCGAGGGCATCATCGCCGGATGCAATGACCAGTCCATGATCGGCAGGAATATCGTTCAGGCGATGCCGGATTTCGCCGGCGCGTTCTCTCTCGCCAAATCCGGCGACGGCGTGGTCAGCTACCGGCACCGCGGCAATAACCTCATCGCGGCACGCTCCAGCTTCGGATGGATCCTGATCGTGTGCGAGAATAACTGGGTGCTGTTCCAGACCTCGTACATCCAGATGTTCGCGATGCTCATCATTTCGATGGTGATTTTCCTCATCGTCGTGATTCTCTACATCATCAGCATCCGTTCCGCCCGCAAGGCGGAGGAAGCCTACGCCTACAAGGAGAAATTCCTCGAACAGATCACCACGGAGCTACAGGAGCCGCTGCAGCGCATCCTGACCACCTCCAGTCCCGAATATGCCGAGCATGCGACGGATCCTGAGCTTGCCTTCGGTGCAATCCATGCGGCGGGTGCAAAGCTCTCGGACAAGATCGGCAAGATTCTCTCCTATTCCAGCCTCGTCCGCACCGAAAAGGAAAAGCAGTCGCAGGAGCGCACCATCGACGAGGTGCGGCTCGGCAGACATTCCCGCACGGTCATCCTCATCGCACTCACCGTGGTCATGGCGCTGAGCCTCTACATCAACATTTCCGCAACCATGCGCTACGGGCGCGGGCAGATGCAGAAGGAGGTCAGCAACTACGAATTTCAGCTCTCCGAATGGGTCAACAAGCAGAAAAGCATCCTGGATATGTTCACGAACATCGTTGCAACCAATCCCGATATGCTCTATGACTACGACGGCACGCAGGACTACCTGAACAAAATCACCAAACAGTTCCCGGAAATCTCGGTCAGCTACATTGTCAACCCGATCTTCCCCTACTCCGTCTGCATGAACAACGGCTGGCACCCGGATGCGGACTGGCATGTCGAGGATCGCGAATGGTACAAGGACACGATGTCCTCGGAGTCCGGCTGGAATATCTCCTCGCCCTATTACGATCAGCGGACAGGACTGTACTGCGTCACCTTCTCCGAGCGCATCACAAATCCCGAAACCGGCGAAAATATGGGCATTTTCGGTATCGACTTCTGTCATGATTCTGTCATGAGCAGCGGCGGCTTGTTTTTTTATGGCTGTCGA
>ONEQ01000026.1 GCA_900316885.1 uncultured Eubacteriales bacterium
GTGAGCTCTGCGATGTTCTCGGAGTCGAAATTCTTGGTATTGTACGCGCCGCTGGTGCAGTATGCGATCTCGTCCGGCGTGAAATCGGTCAGGAACTTGGCAAATACGGCATTGGCACGCTCACGGTAGCTCATGTCAGCGAGTGCCTTGAGCTCGTCCGTGCTGATCTGCGGGATGCTCTCCGGGATGAACAGACCGCCGTCTGTGGAGATACCCTGTGCGATTGCCTGTGCGCTGGTGACGTTCAGACCCGAATCTCTTGTGCTTTTGTAGTTCATAAAAAACTACGCTCCTTTCAATGGTTCATGCATGTATTTGGCTATTATAAGGAGAAATCGCTCTCATCAAACGCATTCTCCAGATAATCGATGTCAATGACCTCGCCCTGCCACATCGTGACAACGGCGATGTCGTAGCGGATATACCACGCTGTCTCGTCAATATCGTACTTCTCGATATACCGGTAGGCGGTGCGGATGATCCTGTGCTGCTTGGCGGTATCGACCGCCTCGTCACCGGATTCCTGCGAACCTGCGCGGCGGGATTTGACCTCCACAAAGCACAGATCCTCGCCCTTTTCGGCAATGATGTCGAGCTCCCCGCCCCGGACGGTGAAATTCCGGTCACGGATCGTGTAGCCCCGCTCCTCTAAGTAGCGGCAGACCGCCGATTCTCCAATCGTTCCGATTGCTCTGCGGTTCATTTCTTCTTTTTCTCCAGCCGGAAGCCGGGTCGGTGGATCGCGCAGGGGCCGAGCGCTTCGAGCGCTGCATAGTGCGCCGCAGTCGGGTAGCCCATGTGATTTTCAAACCCATATCCCGGATAGAGCTTTGCCTGCTCCAGCATATAGCGGTCACGGGCGACCTTCGCCAGAATCGATGCCGCCGCAATGCTCGCGCTTGTCGCGTCACCCTTGACGACCGTTTCGCCGGCGATTGCAATCTCCGGGAGTCGGTTGCCGTCCACGAGCACATAGTCCGGCGCGGGATTCAGCCCCTCGACCGCACGCTTCATGGCGAGCATTGCCGCATGCAGGATATTCAGCTTCCCGATCTCCTCGACCGTTGCCTTGGCGATACAGTAGGCTTTCGCTTTCTTTTGGATCTCGTCAAAGAGCGCATCCCGGCGCTTGTCCGAGAGCTTCTTGCTGTCGTCAAGTCCCTCGATGCCGTGGTTTTCGCCTAAGATCACCGCTGCCGCGTACACATCGCCGGCAAGCGGGCCGCGTCCGGCTTCGTCCACGCCGCAGATCACGCCGAACTGCGTGCGCATCGCTTCGTCATAGTCCAGCATCGCCCTGCGGCGGAGCTCGGTCGCTTCACTCATGCCTGCTCCCCCTTTTTCGGCGGTGCCTCCAGGGTAATTCTGCCCAGCTTTGCCCCGCGGAAATCATCGAGCACGGTAATTGCCGCACGCTCCGTATCCACGACGCCGCCGGACAGCAGCATGCCTCGCTTGCGTCCGACAAGCTCCAGCAGCTTATCGCCCTCTGTCTCCTCCGTCTCCAGCTTGTAGCGGTCGAGGAGAGACTTGGGATAATTTTCATGCAGATATTCCAGCAGGAGCATTGAAAGCGCCTCAATATCGAGCACCTGATCGCGGATCGCGCCTGTAAAGGCAAGCCGCAGCGCTACCTGCTGATCGTCCAGCTTCGGGGAAAGCACGCCGGGCATGTCCAGAAATTCCACGCCCTCATCGACCTTCACCCACTGCTTGGTGCGTGTCACGCCGGGTCTGTCCTCGACCTTGGCACGCTTGGATTTTGCCATTTTATTGATGAAGGAGGATTTCCCGACATTCGGGATGCCCACGATCATCAGCCGGATCGGTCTGCCGACCATGCCGGACTTCTTGCGCTTTTCCAGCAGCTCCTTCAAAAGCTGTTCGCGCACCACGGGCAGGAACTGCCGTGTGCCCTTGCCGCTGATACAGTCAAGCGACAGCGCCGGGATTCCCTGCTGCTGGTAGTACTGCACCCATCGTGCAGTGAGGTTCGGGTCGGCAACGTCGGATTTGTTCAGCAGCACCATGTAGGGCTTGCCGCTGACCAGCTCTGCCAGATCCGGATTCGCGCTCGAAAACGGGATCCGGGCATCCAACAGCGCCACCACACCGTCCACCAAAGACAGATTGGCGGCGATCATGCGCTTTGTCTTGGTCATATGACCCGGAAACCACTGGATATTGCCGATCTTAATCTCCGCCATATGTCATCCTTTCTGTTAGTTCACAGTTCCGAAATCGGGCTGTAAGCGCAGGAGCACGGATCCTTCGATCTGCCCCAGCGGGATCAGCCCCACATCTCCGTAACGGCTGTCCTTGGACACCTCACGGTTATCGCCCATCACAAATACGAATCCCTCCGGGATCGTGATGGGGTACTCAAATGCCGCATTCATCAGCGGCTCGTTCGTGCGGCTGCTGATATACGGCTCATCGATGATCTTGTCATCCACATACACAATGCCGCGCTCGAAATCAATGTCCAGCTTCTGACCGCCGACGGCAATCACGCGCTTGACAATGACCTTGTGCAGCCCCTCGACCTCATAGGGCGTACCGTCCGCATGGAGCAGTCCGACCGACGAGGCGTTGATGATGATGATCTCCCCCTGCTGCGGCTCGCGGTCCAGTGCATTGACCAGAAGCTGGTTCCCGTCCTGGAGCGTCGGGAGCATGGAATCTCCCTGCACCGCCGCAAAATGGAACACAAAAATGCACAGCAGTACGATCACAAACAGCGTGACCAGTGCATAATCCAGAATGTCCAGCAGCACGCCGATCAGGACATGCATGTTCCGGCTTCTGGTAAAACGAACATATTCGCGCATAGGCAATACCTGCTTACTTCACAAAGCCGACGGAGCCGAGCTTTTCGCCCGTATCCTTATCCTTTGCCGCATGATAGCGGAAGAATGCCCTGCCCATCACGTCATTCTTGTCAACCAGACCGACGTAGGCGCTGCGGCTGTCGGTGGAATGGTTGCGGTTGTCGCCCATGACAAACACATAGCCCTCCGGGATCACGATCGGATACTCGAAGGCACGGTCATTGGTCATGGTCAGCTCGTTGATGTAGGGCTCATCGAGACGCACATCGTCCACATAAACGGCGCCCTGATCGGCATCCACCTCGACCTTCTGACCGCTGACAGCGATCACGCGCTTGATGATGCACTCGTCGAGGGATGCGCCGCTGTCCACAACGGCATCGCCCGCAAAGACATGACCGCCGTGATTGTTCACGACCACCACATCCCCGACATGCGGCTGGTAGAACAGCCGGAACATGACGAGCTTATCCTCATTGTAGAGCGTCGGCACCATGGAACGTCCGTCCACCGTGACCGGGCGCATCAGATACGCAAAGATCAGCAGGATGGAGAATACCGAAATCAGCATGGTTTCGAGGATCTCCGCAATCTCACCGAACCAGTCAACGGGCTTCTCGTCCTCTTTTTTCGTTTCGTCTGGGGCAGGGATTTCCTCTGCCGTATCAGTTTCTACGGCGGCTGTCTCCTCAGATGCAGTCTCAGCGGTCTCCTCCGCTGCTTCTGTCACTGTCAGTTCATTTTCTTCCATGAATCCTCCGCCTTTCTATAATTGGTATCTGGTACAGAGCCTGGCTCTGCCGAATGTCAAAATGATAACAAAAAAGGGACTTCCCGTCCCCTTTCCCTTTGCAAGAACGTACAGAGGGGGAGCGTAATGCCCCCGCCTCCAGTCCTGCTCTTTGGTCAGATAAGCTCCTTGACCTTGGCTGCCTTGCCGACTCTGTCGCGCAGGTAGTACAGCTTTGCTCTGCGAACCTTACCGTGACGTACCAGCTCTACCTTGTCCACTGCCGGGCTGTGCAGCGGGAATACTCTCTCAATACCGCAGCCGTGTGCTACACGTCTTACAGTAAAGGTCTCGCTGATGCCGCCGTGCTTCTTAGCGATGACGGTGCCCTCGAATACCTGGATTCGGCTCTTGTCACCCTCCTGGATACGAACGTGTACCTTTACGGTATCACCGATCTCGACTACAGGAGCGTTTTCCTTCATGCTGGCTTCGCTGATCTTCTTGAGTGCATCCATTGTTCTTACCTCCGTAAATTTCCGGTACTTCATTCACGCCGCCCGCTCACCCCGTTCAGCATTGCGGGGCTGCTGCTGTGATCTCTGCAAATTAAGGCTTCGCCGGCAGACGGATCTCACGCCAGAGGATGGACCGATTTAATGTCTTGTGCGGGTATCAGCCCGCGCGATGGCATTAACCCTCATCGGGACACAAAAATCCCGACGGATTTCAAATGCATTTGCTATTATACCATATATTTCAGGAAAAAGCAAGGGGTTTCAGAAAAAAAGTCCGCCGTCCGCGCAAAAAATTTTCGTGCGGAGTACGGTCTTCACCAGAACCTCCGTCTGTGCGAATGCGGCGAACGCATCGGTCACGACGGACACGTTCAGATTCCCCTCGTTTCCGGCGGGCAGGCGCATGGTCAGATGCAGCGCATCGCCCTCAGCTGCCGCGCTTTCCACGGAAATCAGCGGCTTGATGTCGATCTCTTTCATGCCCTTCTTGGTCTTTTTCTCCGTGAGGATCTGCTCCTGTGCCAGAAATGCCTCCCAGCGCGGCGTCAGCTCCTCACCGACCAGCGTGATCTCATAGGCAGCGCTGCCGATGTCCTGCGTCACATGCTTCGGCTCTCTGACCTCATAGGCACGCAGTCCCTCCGGGAGTGCCGGATTCAGGCGGTTGAGGATCTCCTCCGGGGGCACCTCCTCGGTCAGCCGGAGATCCATGACCTCGCAGGTGCTCTCCGCGCCCAGCGACAGGGCAAGCGGGAACATCAGATACATGTGCGGGTGAAATCCCTCGGTGTACCACGCAGGAAGCCCCGAACGGCGCACCGCCCGGAGCATGCAGCGATTCAGGTCGAGGTGGGAGATGTACTTCACCCGCCCGCGTTTTTCAAATACGATACGGTAGTCCTTCATGCGTACCTCTCGAATGTGATGAGAATTTCCCCCATCTGCGGATAGCGCGGCGTCGGATTGACGCTGATGACCTCCCAGCCATCCTCATTCATCTGCCGCATGAGAGCTTCCGCTTTGTCTGTGGCGAACATTCCGTCCGAACCGGCACCCGACGGGAAGAAAAACTCCTTGATGGAGCCGGACACAGAATGATCCGCCTGCTTCTGTTCAGTGGGCGTACCCGGATCGGCAATCAGCCGCACGGGAACAATCTTGTACTCCTTCATTACTGCATTGCCATGACAAGGATGCTGCCGATGCCGTGGCCGACACCGTACACAACAACCCCCGCCGAGCCTGCACCCAGCAGATACGACAGCAGACGAAGCAGCGGATTCTTTCCGGTGACCTTACCAATCTTCTCAAACAAGTCCATTTCTATCATTTCCTTTCTGCGGGAAGCAGGGGCCTCCCAGACATTGATTTGCACCGCAGCCGCCGCAGGCTGTGCGGCAGGGCGGCGTGGTGATTCCTTGATGCGCTTTCTCATTCTCCCGGATCAGAAAACGCTTGGAAACCATGTAGTCCAGATGATCCCACGGCATGACCTCGTCGTAGGATCGCGTGCGGTTGGCGTAGAATGCGGGATCGAGTCCGTTTTTCTCAAATGCCGCATACCAGCGCTCTGCCTTGAAAAATTCATCCCATGCATCCAGATGCCCGCCGTCCCTCCAGACGTCATAGAGCACGGCACCGATGCGCCGGTCACCGCGTGCCAGCACCGCCTCCATCTGCGAGATATCCGATACATGCATGCTTGCCTTGATCTTCTTGGACTTGATCGCATCGCGGAGAACCCGCTGTTTCCGGATAATCTCGTCCTTTTCCGTCTGCGGCTCGAACTCGAACGGCGTGAAAGGCTTGGGCACGAACGTCGCCGTTGAGATGCTCACCTGGAGCTTTCCCTTGGGGCGGTCGGGCGTGTCATAGAACAGGTTCACGACCTTCTGCGCCAGATCCGCAATGCCGATGATGTCCTCATCCGTCTCCGTCGGCAGCCCCATCATGAAATAGAGCTTGACCTGCGTATAGCCGCCCCGGAACGCGATGGAACAGGTCTGCATGACCTCCTCCTCAGTGACGTTCTTGTTGATGACGTCGCGCAGGCGCTGGGTGCCGGCTTCCGGTGCAAAGGTCAGACCGCTCTTGCGGACGGTCGTGATCTTCTCCAGCACGGATTCGGAGAAATTGTCGATTCTCAGTGACGGCAGGCTCAGATTGATGTGCCTGTCCGCGGTATAGTCCAGCAGTCCGTCCAGCACGCCCTCGATCTGGGAATGATCGGACGTGGACAGGGAGGACAGCGATAATTCGTCGTAGCCCGAATGTTCGCAGAGCGCAATGCCCTGCTTGACGATGGTATCCGCGCTCTTTTCGCGGAACGGCCGGTACAGGAATCCCGCCTGACAGAACCGGCATCCGCGGATGCAGCCGCGCAGCACCTCCACCGAAACGCGGTCGTGGACGATCTCGATAAACGGCACCACCACATTGTCCGGGTAGAAGCTCTCGTCCATTTTCGTCATGACACGCTTCTGCACGGTCGCAGGAGCACCGTCGTGCGGTGTCACGGACTGTACGGTGCCGTCGCCATTGTAGGCGACATCGTAGAGCGACGGTACGTAGATGCCCGGGATCTTCGCCGCCTCGTGCAGGAACTCGGAACGCTTTGCGCCCTCGTCACGCATTTTGCGGTACAGATCCATGAGCTCGAGGTTGACCTTCTCGCCCTCGCCCAGGATGAACAGGTCGAAGAAATCGCACAGCGGCTCGGGATTGCAGCAGCAGGGGCCGCCCGCACAGACGATCGGGGCGATCTCCTCGCCGCGTTCCCTTTGCAGGATGGGCACGCCTGCGAGATCCAGCATATTCAGGATGCAGGTGTAGCTCATTTCGTACTGGAGCGTGAACCCGATGAAATCGAAGTCCTTCACAGGGTCAAGGCTCTCCAGCGCATACAGGGGGATTCCCTCCCGGCGCATGACCTCCTCCATGTCGCTCCACGGCGCAAACACGCGCTCGCACCAGTAATTCTCACGCGAATTGATGAGCGAATAGAGAATCTTCATGCCGAGATGGCTCATACCCACGTCGTAAATATCCGGGAAACAAAAGGCAAAGCGCACATCCACCTTTGCGGGGTCCTTCATGACCTGTCCGACCTCACCGCCGCTGTACCGCGACGGACGCTGGACCTCCAGCAGGTGCGCTTCGATCTTATCTTTCAGCATCAAATCTTCCTTTTATACTATGTAATCAGCCGCTGTACCGGAGCCATTGCAGATCCTGATACAGATGGTCGGGTATTTTCTGATAGAACAGCTTTTCCCGGCAGTCCTCCGGGGCGGCGCTGACAAAATTCCACGTTGTCAGGTCATAAAACCAGATGCCCGTGTAATCAAACGCACCGCGCTCATTGTAAATCACGCGCCCGTATTCACCGGGGTGCAGCAGCATCCGCGTCGTAAAAAAGCCCAGATTCCGCTTGCCACAACAGCCGATGCGGTAGACGTCCTGTTCTTTGGTAACAGCGAGTCTGCCGGAAAACGGCGTATTATTGAACCCGCCGCCGTAGAACGCTTCCGCGCCGTAGCACTGCACGGTGCCGAAATTTGTCCAGAGCCGCTTTTCATCCTGTCCCATAAAGACATCATGCAGCAGCACTTCCCCTTCGGGTGTGCAATTTTCGGGAAGCGGGCAGAACCGCACAGATCTGCGTCTGGCGGCGCACTGAGGCGTGCGGGCGTCCTTGTAATACCGGATCGTGATTTTCTGCACAAAGAGCATCCTGCACCTCAATGGAACAAATCGGCGAATTTCTCGCGGTTTTCGGGCGTATTCTCGTAGACGATCGGCTTTGCAGCGCGGACGTCATGGCGTTCGGCAGTCAGAAGCAGCAAGCCGTTTTCCTGCCGTGCCGTCAGCGGGTTGAGGGGCGTTCCGGTCAGGAACAGTCCGCGCTTTGTGACAAAGCCCGTATTCCAGACCAGCGTCGAGAGAAAAATCACCGATGCGCCGATACTCATGCGGAAGCCCGCCGTGTCGCCGCGCTTGAAGTACCCGATTGCCGCTGCAAGCAGAATCCCCGTAAAAAGTGCACAGAGGATAAACAGCGGATGCAGCGCGAACATACTGTAATCGAGGATGCCGGCTCTGCGGGAACGCAGCAGGTTTTCTGCCCAGCACACAATGCTCACGAGAAAACAAACCGCCCCCAGCCACTCGAAGCCGACAGATATACCGTCCAGCCAGCTCATAGGCACCCTCCTTCCGCGCAGAACTATACTTATTTATATTTTAGCACATCCCGCCGGATTTGTCAACAAAAAAGCGCTCCCTTTTTTCAAAGGGAGCGCAGGAGATGCCGGGAAAATTACTTCTGCAGGTTCTCCAGAATCTGCTGGTAGGAACCGGTTGCAGATGCGATGCCGCTGAATACCATGCTGAGCGCACCAACAACAATACCGATGATGCAGAGGATGCGTCCGGTGGTTGCCTTCTTCTGTGCATCCTGGGACAGCATGCCCAGACTGTCCTGGAGCTTGCTGAACTTGGACAGACCGATACCGCCGCAGATCGGGCCTACCAGTGCGCAGCAGCAGAAACCGACTGCGATTGCCACGATGCCGAGCGTCATGATGGTCTGTGCTTCCTTCTCGAGCTCCGGAGAACCCGGTGTGTATCCGCCGCCGTAGTTCTGGCTGTAATTGTTCTGGTCGTAGCTGTTCTGGCTGTAGCTGTTCTGACCGTAGTCCGGCTGAACCGGCTGACCAGTCGGCGCGTCGTTGACATTATTTGCATAGGGCTGCTGGGTGTTCTGGTTTGCCATCGGATCCGTGTACTGTGCGGGCTCCGAAAGTCCCAGATCTGCCTCTGTCGGCTGTGCGTCAGACTGCGGCTCCGGCTTGGACAGATCCACAGGAGCTGCCTGCGGTGCTGCCGGGTCCGGGAAGCCCGAACTCAGACCGGGATCGACATCCGTTGTGAGCATCGTGCCGCAGAACGGACATACCTGTGCGTTGTCGTCAATTGTCGAATTACATACCTTACAGATCATGATAATTCCTCCTATCCTGATTCACCTTTCAAATCTCTGGATTCCCCCCAGAATCATATTTCATTATAACATGTTCTCCTGCAAAAGTAAAGAATTTTAGAAAAAAGCCTTCAGTTTTTTACACTTTGTATGATTTTCATGGTGTATATTGCTAATTTTATCTTGATTTTTTCCAAATGATATGCTATAATGGAATAAAGTGAGGTCATAAGGAGGTCTCTCTATGAAGATTCAGTTCATCGGTGCGGCACACGAGGTCACAGGAAGCTGCACCTATCTGGAAATTGCCGGCAAGCGGCTCCTCGTGGATTTCGGTATGGAGCAGGGGCGGGATGTCTACGAAAATGCCCGCATCCCCGTCGCGCCCGGTCAGATTGACTACGTGCTGCTGACGCACGCACACATCGACCACTCCGGACTGCTGCCGCTGCTGTATGCAGGCGGCTTCTCCGGCGAAATTCATACCACCGAGGGCACCGCATCACTGTGCAACATCATGCTCCGCGACTCGGCGCACATCCAGGAATTTGAGGCAGAATGGCGCTCGCGCAAGGCGCAGCGCAACGGTGGCGAGCCCTATGTGCCGCTCTACACCATGGCGGATGCCATCGGCGCGATCGAGCTCCTGCGCCGGCATCCGTATGACAAGAAGATCCAGCTCTGCGACGGCATCACCATCCGCTTCATCGACGCAGGGCATCTGCTCGGCTCCGCAAGCATCGAGATCTGGGCGACCGAGGGCGAGGAAACCCGCAAGATCGTCTTTTCCGGCGACATCGGCAACCTCAACCAGCCCCTCATCCGTGATCCGCAGTATATCGACGAGGCGGATTACGTCGTGATGGAGTCCACCTACGGCGACCGCAAGCATGAGCGCCCGAAGGACTACGTTTCCGCGCTTGCACAGGTGCTCCAGACGACCTTCGACCGCGGCGGTTCGGTCATCATCCCGTCGTTCGCCGTCGGCAGAACCCAGGAAATGCTCTACTTCCTCCGCAAGATCAAGGAAGCAGGCATGGTCAAGGGGCACGATCACTTCCCTGTCTACATGGATTCCCCGCTTGCCATTGAAGCAACGGGCGTTTTCATGCACAACCAGAAGGCTTGCTACGACGACGAGGCGCTCGGCTTCGTGAATGCAGGCATCAACCCGATTTCGTTTGAGGATCTGCAGCTCATCGTCACGCCGGAGGAATCCCGCGCCATCAACTTTGACAAGCGCTGCAAGGTCATCATCTCCGCATCCGGCATGTGCGAGGCAGGCAGAATCAAGCACCACCTCAAGCACAATCTCTGGCAGCCGCAGAACACCATCCTGTTCGTCGGCTATCAGGCTTACGGCACGCTGGGACGCTCCCTGATCGAGGGCGCCACCTCCGTCAAGCTGTTCGGTGAGACCGTGCAGGTTGCCGCGCAGATCAAGACGCTCCCCGGCATCTCCGGTCACGCGGATGTGGACGGTCTGATTACCTGGATCACCCATGTCAAGGGCGTGAAGCGCGTCTTTGTCAACCATGGCGAAAGCGAGACAGCCGACCGCTTTGTCTCCCATCTCATCAACGAGCTGGGGCTGCGTGCCTACGCGCCCTACAGCGGCACGGAGTTCGATCCCATTGCCGACGAAATCACGCTTGAAGCAGTTCCCAAGCCCATCGCCAAGAAACCCGGTGCCAAGGCGAATACTGTCTTCCAGCGTCTGCTGGCTGCGCTTGACCGCCTGACAAAGCTCATCCGCCAGAGCGAGGGCAGAACGAACAAGGATCTCGCTAAGCTGACCGACCAGATCACGGAGCTATGTAATAAGTTCGAGAAATAAAACGTTTAGTATATAAAAGTTTCGCGAATGTAGTCATTTTTTCGTGAAAAACTGTTGCAATTTTGTGAACAGTGTGGTATAATAATAGTAGCTTACAAAAGCTGCTACAAAAATTCCAATTTTGGGAGGTATATCATTATGCGTTATGAAATCCAGGGCGCACCGTATCCGGTCGCAGTTCTCAACATGGACGGAGGAGAAAATGTCATCTGCCAGAGCGGCGCTATGGTTTGGATGAGTCCGAACATGAAGATGCAGACATCCGGCGGCGGTATCGGCAAAATGTTCAGCCGTGCGCTGAGCGGCGAGTCTCTGTTCCAGAACACCTACACTGCTGAGGGCGGTCCCGGCATGATCGCGTTTGCATCTACCTGCCCCGGTGACCTGCTGGCAATTGATCTCCAGCCCGGTCAGAGCATCGTAGCACAAAAAACAGCATTCCTCGCATCCGCTTCCACCGTTTCCTATGAGATGTTCTTCCAGAAGAAGATCGGCGCCGGCTTCTTCGGCGGCGAAGGCTTCATCATGCAGAAGTTCAGCGGCTCGGGTCTGCTGCTCCTCGAGAACGACGGCAGCGTTGTTACCTACGATCTGGCTCCGGGCGAGACCATGCTGGTTGATACCGGCAACCTCGCAGCATGCGACGCTACCTGCACCATCGACATCGAGACTGTCAAGGGTGTCGGCAATGCACTGCTCGGCGGCGAGGGCTTCTTCCATACCAAGGTTACCGGTCCCGGTAAGATCTGGCTCCAGACAATGCCTCTGGTCAACTTTGCCAACGAGATCGCAAAGTTTATCCCGTCCAAGAGCTAAGCAGCTTCTTGAAAAACCCATGCCCCCAGTTTTCCGCCGGGGGCATTGCTGTATCAAAAACCGCCGTTCCGGAAGGAACAGCGGTCTGTATGTAACTATCGGAGTGTTCCCTCGGCAACCACAACGAAACCCGTTTCGTTGTTGCCGGAGATCTCATACTTGCCGTTTTTCGGAACCGGCACATTCGTTTTGCCCATAGATCTCGGCACATAGTACACCGAGTAGGTCTGCCCGTTCTCCTCATAGGTCAGCGGGTCATCGGTCGTATGCTTCTTCACTTCTTCCTGGTACGCTGCCAGCGACAGCTCCAGTTCGTGCATCAGCCCCGCATGAACCGTGCCGACATAGCGCAGGTGGTACGGTGCGCTTTCAACGCCCGTTGCCTCCTCATCCGCCTCGGTATAGCTGAACACGAAACCGTAGCGGTGGGCATTGCTCTCCAGCCACACGCCGCGGGAATAGAACGGCTCAATGCCGCCGTCCTCATTCTCGATCGCCAGATCGATGCAGTATCCGGTCGCCATATCCGGGAGCTCGCGCTCGTACAGGCTGTGCTTCGGGGTTTCTGTCGTGCTGTATGCCAGCAGGTCATGCTTTCCCGTTGATGCGATATAGCCCTGTGCCATCTTATCCATCGCATCCAGCGTACACGGCATGAGCTGCAAATCCGAGGAATGGACGTCATAGCCGCCCGCACTCTCGGAGATCACGGTCATTTCACCCTCGTAGCCGGAATAGGCATGCTCGCTGTCCAGCCGCAGCAGCTTTCCATTGCGGAGCGCCGAAGCCTCCTGCGTCATCATCACGCAGTTCGCCGGAATGTGAATAATAATCGGCTGGAACTCTGCGTTCTGCGTTTCACCGAACGGATCGGTTTCCTTGACCTCAGTCACTTCGGGGATCTGGAGGCTCTGCACAGATGCCTCCGTCTCCTCGGTCGGATGGTCGGCAAAATTCCCCTCGATGCGCAGCCATTCGGACTTATCCGGCGGCTGGTAAACGACCTTCTTATAGAAGGTGTCCCCCGCCCAGACAGCCCCAACCACCATTGCCGACATCACTACCGTGCCCGCGATGGCTCTGCGTCGTCTTACTACGGGATTTACCATAGTATTCTTTTTTGTCATTCTGTATCTCCAATTTATCTATCTATCTTAGTTCTTAAATCATGCAGCGTTCGCTGCGGCGCCGTCGGATTCCTCCAGCGGATAGGTGCCGGTGATGATACCGTAGAGCTTGAACGCATCATAAACCGGATGCCATTTGTTGGTACCGCGCGATGTGACTGCAATATAACGGTGTCCGTCGTCGGTTTCCGCATAGCTTGCCAGACACTGACCCGCCTCATCGGTATAGCCGGTCTTGCCGCCGCGGATGGTGATGCCCTGCACCTCGGTGCCGTACATCTTATTGAACATGGTGCTGGTCAGCTTGATGCCCTCCGGATGCTGATCCGTGGGCTTCGTCGTGTACTCCACGACGGAGATTGCCTGACTGCTCACGTCAATCGACAGGCAGTATTCCATAATCAGCGCAATATCGGTCACTGTACTGTAGTGGTTTTCGTCGTACAGACCGCTGGTATTCACAAAATGCGTGTTCAGCAGACCAAGCTCGTGGATCTTGTCATTCATCAGCTCGACGAATTTCTCCTCGGAGCCGACCGTTGCCATCGCCAGTCCCACGGTCGCATCAGCGCCGGACGGCAGTGCCGCGCCGTAGACCAGATCACGCAGGCACACCTTTTCGCCTGCCTGGAAGCCTGCCATCGAAGCGGACTGCGCATACAGGGGATTCAGGATGTCCTCGGTAAATGTGAACGTATCGTCCCATTTCAGGTCATGCTCGGGATCCTCGATATATTCGGATGCCACGGCGATCGTCATGAGCTTGGTCATGGATGCGGGATAAATGCGGGATTCCGCGCCGCCCTTGACGGCAAGCACTTCATTGGACTCGCAGTCCATCAGGAAGGCATGCTCGCTGTCGAGCTCGGTTCCCAGTGTCTTCATCGTCTCTGCAATCTCAGGGTAGCTGACGACTGGGGGCGGTTCAGTGGGCGCCTCTGTCGGCGGATCCGTCATCGGCGGCATCGTTTCCTCTGCCGCATTGGGATCACGCTTCGGATATTTAGACCTTGGCGCTCCAAAAATAATCACGATCACGAAGGTCGTCACTGCGATCACGCCGAACATCATTATGAGCAGCAGCAGTGCGCCCCGTTGTGAGAGCTGACGTTTTGCTCTGCGGGTTGTTGCCAATTCTACACACCTCCGGAAATCTTTCCTTTTTCTCTTTCTGCAATAATCTACCATCGTATATTAAATATTAATACCCATTGTTTATTATAACCTCTTTCGACACGGTTGTCAAGGAAAACCCTGGGAAAACAAAGGAATTCTATATTCCACATTTTTCAACAGCATTTTTCCTCACAAACAGGTGATTCTTCTGTTACATCTTCGCCATTTTAGACGAAACAGATGTTCCATTATTTTGCACTTGACAAATCCGGGATTTTATGCTATACTAATATGGTTATATGGTACTACTGTCTAAAGGAACTGATGGGCTACTGTAAACAGCCTGACGTAGGCTGCTATGATGTATTTCTCCGGAAATGCGTCCGAAAAATGTCTGCGAGCAGAGAATATTACAGAAAATGAGGTGAATCACCGTGAAGAAGGACATCCATCCCGTACTGTACAAGACGACCATCACCTGCCACTGCGGCAACGTGATCGAGACTCAGTCTACCAAGCAGGATATCAAGGTGGAAATTTGCTCCAAGTGCCATCCGTTCTACACCGGTAAGCAGAAGCTTGTTGATACCGGCGGACGTGTTGACAGATTCAAGAAGCGTTTCAACCTGGGTAAGTAATGCAAAGAAAAGCGGGCGGCTCATCGTCCGCTTTTTTCGTCTATTTTACGGAGGTTCCCATGGATTACTTCACGATTGGCTCCCCTTGTCAGACCAGCTTTACCGAGAAGCGTTCCGAATTTATCGGCTACCTGATGCCGGTCACGACGAATGATGATGCCGTCTCCTTCATCCAGTCGGTGAAAGCCGGTCACCGAAAGGCGAAGCATCATGTTTATGCCTATATCCTGCGGGATTCCAACATCACCCGCTACTCCGACGACGGCGAGCCGCAGGGTACGGCAGGCGTTCCCGTGCTGGAGGTTCTGCAAAAGCGCAACCTCACGGATCTTTGCTGTGTGGTCGTGCGCTATTTCGGCGGAATCCTGCTCGGCGGCGGCGGGCTTGTGCGGGCGTATTCACATTCGGCATCCCTGACGTGTGACGCGGCGCAGATCCAGCACATGTGCGAGAGCATCCCGCTCACCCTGCAAATGGACTACACCCTCTACGGCAAGGTCACGAATATCCTGCCAAAATATGGCGTGCTGGAGCGTTCCAGTGATTTCGGGACGGATGTCATGCTCGAGCTCGGCGTGCGCTCGGAGGTCATCGCCGACCTGAAAGCAGAGCTTACGGAACTTTCCGCCGGACGGATCGTCATGGAGACGGGAGCGCCGGAATTTGCGGATTTTGCGGCGGTTTCCTGCGGATAAAATTTTTTTGAAAAAAGCAAGGGTTTTTGCATTTCCAAAACGTATATATAAATAGAGACGCAAATCGCGGATGCAGGGACGCATGTTCCTGCCGAGGGCGGTTTGGAGGGGCGAGCAGCCCCTCCGATCCCCGCAAAGGAGGTGCAGCAGATGTCGATCCGTGAGCAATTAGAGGCAAACGAAGCCCATATTCTCTGCGACCGCGCCTGCCGCAGCACCGACACCGGCGCGACGATCCGCCTCAAGCGCGAGGAGCCCTGCCCCTACCGGACAGCCTTCCAGCGCGACCGTGACCGCATCCTGCACTGCAATGCATTCCGGCGTCTCAAGCGCAAAACACAGGTCTTTCTCTCCCCCGTCGGCGATCACTACCGTACCCGCATGACGCATACCCTGGAGGTTTCGCAGGTAGCCCGGACGATCGCACGGGCACTTTTTCTGAATGAGGATCTGACCGAAGCCATCGCGCTCGGGCACGATCTGGGTCATTCCCCGTTCGGTCACGCAGGAGAAGCCATGCTCAACGAGCTATGCCCGCAGGGGTTCAGGCACAATGAGCAGAGCCTGCGCGTGGTCGATTACATCGAAAAAAACGGCGAGGGACTGAACCTGACACAGGCTGTCCGGAACGGCATCCTCTGCCATACCAATAAAATTGCCGATACCCTGGAGGGCAACATCGTCCGTTTTGCCGACCGCATCGCATATATCAACCACGATATTGAGGATGCCGTCCGCGCCGGGATTCTCCATCCCAGCGATCTGCCGAGGAATCCCGTCGAGGTGCTCGGCAGAACACACACGGAGCGCATCACGACACTGATTGCGGCTGTTGTGGCGCACGGCACGGATTCCATCGGCATGGCTCCGGAGATCCAGCAGGCAATGGACGAGCTGCGTGCCTTCATGTTCGAGCACGTCTACCACAATCCCCTCGCCAAGCACGAGGAAAGCAAGGGTAAAATGCTCCTGCAGGGGCTTTACCGGTATTTCCGGGAAAATCCGAGGATGATGCCGGAGCTCTACCAGCGCATCGGTGAACGCGACAGGCTCGACCGTGCGGTCTGTGACTATATTTCCGGCATGAGCGACAGCTATGCCATCGATCTGTATACGGAGCTGTTTGTCCCCAAATCATGGAGGTGAGCGCATGGCAAGGCTACCGGATGAATTCATCCAGCGTATCCGCGATGCCAATGACATCGTGGACATGTTCCGTTCCTATGCGGATGTCAAGAAACGCGGGCGCACCTACGTCTGCTGCTGCCCCTTCCACTCCGAGAAAACTCCGTCCTGTACGATCTATCCCGAAAGTCAGTCCTTCTACTGCTTCGGCTGCGGCGTCGGCGGCGATGCAATCAATTTTGTCCGAAAAATGGACAATGTCGGCTATCTCGACGCCGTCCAGATCCTCGCCCAGCGCTCCGGTCTGCAAATGCCGGCACGCTCCCCCGACGAGGAACGCACCGCAGGACTCCGGCGGCGCTGCTATGAGATCAACCGCGAAACCGCGAATTTCTACTTCATGCAGCTTGTCAAGGGGCAGGACAAGCGCGGACTCCGGTATTTCCAGGAGCGTCAGCTCACGCCCGATACCATCAAAAAATACGGGCTCGGC
>ONEQ01000090.1 GCA_900316885.1 uncultured Eubacteriales bacterium
TTTCTGCCAGTAAAGAGGCATTGCATGATCTTCAAAATATGTATAGTCTCCATAACAGCTGTCAACAATTTTGTAAACATCTTTACTAACGCCATTCTCAACACTTGTGTCTCTATTGGCAAGAACATTGCTTCCACTCTTAGGATTCAAATATTTCTGTGGTGTTTCCCATTCCATCGAATCACTAATAAGTTCATTTCCCTTTGTGTAGTAAAGATACTTAGCATTTTCCGTAACTTCTTCACCTGTCACTTCATCCTGGATTGTTACTGTATCAGCAGGAAACACCGGTGCTTCTTCCGCAAAGATTTCTTTTCCGTTTTCATCATATTGTGCTTCGTATCGTATATAGTCTTTTCCGTATATTGCCGCATTATTTGCACCTGTTCCACTGGCTGGGGCAGAGGTCGAACGATTAGCCTCATAGATTTTATAAGTGTACTCGTTATTTGTGGTGTGAGCCAACTGTAGTGTGAATTTTTCAACATATTCGCCGGATACACTGAATACATAGTCTTTATAATAACAGTCCACATCATTTGCTCCCGCATCCGTTTTCCATTTCGTGTTGTACTCAATGCCGCTCAATTTGAAATAAACTACATCCTCAGCATGCGCAGCATTGAGATATAGGAGATCGGGTGCTTTTACTTTCTGCAATTTAGCGATTTCTCTCTCATGGTTAAACCACGCATATACCGCCATACCAACCACAAGCGTCCCTGTGCATAATGAAGCGGCAACAATGCCGAACTTCCGCATAATTTTTCTTGTTTTATCTTTCACTGTTGCCACCTCCTTGGCAATTGATTCTTCTTATTGATATCTGGCATTCAGTACAAACATTACATATTGCACATCTGCGCCAATCCTCGAATCAGCTTTATTATACAGCTTACTCAGATCATTCGGAGTTTGCTCACCCATTTTTCTGAGTAGTAGTGTTTCATTGACCGTATCTTCATCAGCAATTGTCTGCGCGTTTTTTCCAAACAAAACGCGATCTGCATGAAGAATACTATATCGGATAAGTGCAGTTGTTGTAGCAGAATCACCTGCAATATTTTCTGTTACGCTATAGGTTCCAATCATTTGTGGAAAGGTCGTAGGCCATTTCCAGTGTAAAACCACCTTAATCAATCCATTTTCGATTGTGTAATCAGTATCTTCCAATGCAAAACGATCAGTTGTATCAATCAAGCCTGTGTATTTCTCGGATAGAATCACGTTTTCATCTTCGGAATCCCTTGTAATGGTTCGCGTCTTAAAAAAAAGAATATGACCATTTAAGTAAGGGAGTGTAGGCTGAAAAGCCGGCAATGTCTCAATATCTGTCAAATCGGTCACTTCTTTTTTACCAGTTGAAGCGTTTTCCGTCTCTACAGTCCTGTAACCCTTGATATTAACCTGAAACATTTTTAGATATTTATATCGTGCTACGAAATCAGCTGCTGTCATCATCTCATTCGGGACAATATAGAAAGTCAGATCACCATATTTTCCTGGCTCAAGTCCTTCATCCGATCCTCCAGCCCATCGAATCTGCATATGTTCTTCGTCGGGAGCAGTTATAAACTGTTTTTCAGTATTACGGAAGAGATTACCAAGTTTATAGATTGGATCATCGTTCTGTGTCACATACTCAAACATAGCATTATTGGTTATATCTCCGGATACCATCAGTTCAAATGGCACTTTTTCAGCAACCATCTGTGTCCCGGTTCCTTCCACCTCTCTGCTCATGGTAAACCACGCAATCGACCCAAAAGCCAATACAGCCACAACAATTCCTACCATAGCAGCCATTTTGATATACGACATCCGCCGCATTTTCTTCAACTCATCCTGAGACATATTTTCTTTCATCACGCCATCACCTCCGCGGCACGCCTTTCATAACGTTTTGTATAATCCTGAACCGATTCAACGATTGGTCACGATCATTTAACCGCACACTTACTCACTTTTATTATAGCACAAAACGCCCGAAAAATCAAGTGTTTCCGGGCGAATTTATGTGTTTTGTAACCGTTTGCAGAGAGTAGAAATTTCAGGGAGATTTACAGCGGAATGCACAAAGAAGAGAGGAAAGAACCCCGCCGGAACTATTGCTCCGACGGGGTAGAGGTCATTTAGTTATTCCAAACTAACAAGTATCATTAAGACTGATGAGGTGCTGTGCTTGTGTTAACACCCGGAAGGTCAGCAGCGCCAGTAGCTGTTGCAGTAGCAGAAATCGGGTTCGTGGTTTCGTTGTTGAACTTCAAATTGATAGACCAATCCTGACCGGCGGTATCATTCCAGCAATCCGGATCTTCGCCTTCGAGCCATACGCGAACAGTAATCTTGGTAGGTGTTCCGTAATTATTGGTCTTCAAGCCTTGAGCATCCTTGGAAGGCGCAGCAAGAGTAGCAACAACATTGCTGTTAGCAGTGAATGGATCGTATACAGTCGCCTTATCATAAGCAGGAGTTGTTGCAGAAGCCGCAGCCAAAGCACCATTCTCCTGACCTGTCAGCGCAGTAAGCGGTCCAGTCGATGCGCCAGTTGTCAGATTTCTTCCGTACCAATTACTGCAGCTGTACCATCGGCAGATACATTCCAGCCATCTGTGATAGGAAGAATACCATGTGTTGCAGAAGTTGTTGTACCACCAGATACAGTATCTTCGATGATCGCAACACGGACAGCTCTGTAAAGCGCATCACCATCAGCACTATTTGTTTGAGTTGTAGTCTTAGGCTTTACATATGCCAACACGCTAAGCTTTGCTCCACTTGAGCTTGATGTTCTCAGCCAAACAGGAATGTCGATATAGTAGCCATCATCGGCGGTAGCATTCCAACCAGTAGAACCAGTATACTTTGCGGTCTGTCCGCTGAGAGCAACACCTGTACTCCAGGTGTCATTCACTACTCCGCCAGACTTAGAATTAATGATGTGTGCGGTCGCATTAAGTGGATTAGAACCCGTACCTGTAACATCTGCTTCCGTCTTAGCTGTGAGAATATTTGTCGCATCATTAGCTGCGTAGAATGTAGCACCAGATGCAATTGTTTGACCGTTTCCGTTAGCGTTCGGTGTGAAGAAAATGTTTGCGCCACTTGTGGAAGATGCAGGAATCAACTTACCAAACTGATAGTATTCACTAATATCCGCAATGTTGGACCAATCCCAATCTTCAGCCGGTGCTGTAACAACGCCGTTTGTGTTCACCAAACCGCCCAGACCATTTGCCAAGGAAGCGGCTGCTTCACTTGTGCTTGCGGTAATGGTACCACCACTGATTGTTCCGATTCTACCAAGCGAAATCTGAATATCTTCAGGTACAGTAGCGGACATCTGGATGTTGGAGACCTCAACCTCTCTGCTCATGGTAAACCAAGCGTAGGTGGAGCTGGAGAGCATCATTGCGGAAACCGTCAGCATACCGATCGCGGGGATCAGCTTACGAGCTGCGGAATTCTTTTTGTTCTTTTTGTTATTCGTAGTCATAATCAATCACCTTTCTTTGATATATTCGGCGCCGGTTTTTCAGCGGTTCCCATGAGCCGTTTGCCGGGTCGCTGCTTTCCGTCTTTATGCTTTTATTATACACGAGATATTACAGTTTGTCAAGCGATTTTTGAGAAAATAGTACAATCCGCTACAAATTTGACGGTTTATACATTGTCAATATGTCTTTTTTAACACATACGTCAATACCAGTCAGTTAAACGCCAGTATAATTCTACGAGATGTATATCGTTCGTGATATCGCGAAAAAAGTTTACTGCCTGTTTCTGCACAGCCGGCTGCTCTGCCTGACACCCGCTTTCCCCATATAATAGGTAAGAAATGTTGCACAGATTCCGCATTAAAAATTTGGCGCTGCTTGTTCATTGCGCAGAATCCCCAAAGTTCCGCGGATTTTTCGCATTTGCACCCCTGAATGCATACGCCGGAATTTGAATTTTCTACGAATCTTTGCCAAATCAAGCCGTTTAGCTATTGACAAGTCCATTTTCGTATGGTATAATTTATGTGATTATGTGGTTTACACATAGAAAACTTTTTCAAGCTGCATTTCTGTAATTTCAACAGAATGCACAACATCCCTGAACACAGGAGAATAAAAGTAGGAGGCTTGTTTATGCTCGTTTTTGAAAACACCAACAAAATCAAGCACGCGTTCCGCCAGATGGTCCAGCAGTACGGCGATGAGATCCTTGATAACAGAGATCAGTTCGTCTCCATCATGAACGACACCATCCCCGAATTCGAGAAGGAGCGCCGCTTGTTCCGCACCGTTCTCAGCCAGGACCTGATCGCAGTAATGCGCCGTGAGGACAGCCGTAAGATCGCGATCATGAAGGCAAGAGAGATCATGACCAATGAGCTTTTCCTTGCTGATACCGCTGTGGAATTCGTCCTGACCTGCTTCACCTTTATGATGGACTGGGATTACGAATCTCCCGCGCCGCAGCCCGCTCAGGCAGCTCCCGCTCCCGCAGCCGGCGCCAAGGATGCAGCTCCCGCTCCGGGCAGCCTGCCGAAGAACGCCAATATCCCCGGAATCAACAAGCCCGCAACCGGCAATGCGGCAACTCCCGCAACCGCTGGTCAGCGTATCTATGATTCCAAGACCGCTTCCCGCAACCGCTGGAAGAATACCGTCAAGGTGGACGACGGCTACACCACCCTCGATGCTTTCTGCTTCGACGGTTTCGGCTTCCTAAAGTCCATCCAGCTTCCGATCAGCCTTGTCATGATCGGTGAGTTCGCATTCTCTGAGTGCAAGCGTCTCAAGTCCATCGAGCTCCCGCCCAACATCAAGCGCATCGGCAAGGGCGCATTCCAGTCCTGCTCCCGCCTTGAGAAGCTCCGTATTCCGGACGGCGTGACCGAGATCGAGGAGAATACCTTCGCATTCTGCCAGGCACTCGAGGTTCTCGAGCTTCCGAGCACCATCAGCAGCATCGGCGGCGAGGCATTCCAGAGCTGCGTCAGCCTCAAGAGCCTGTTCCTCACCGACAGCGTGAAGTACATCGAGGACAATGCCTTTGAGATGTGCCCGAACCTCACCATCGGCTGCTATGAGAATACTTATGCACACAAGTTCTGCCAGCAGAACAACATCAAGTGCAAGGTGCTCAGAAAGGGCTTCGGTTCTTAACAATTTCCGGGTGGAATCCCGTATGTAAGCAAATTCGAGAAAGGGATGAATCTATAAATGGTTGAACTTCAGATCGGTCAGTACGTCGAGATGGAATACGGCGGCGCCGCTAAGGTACTGAAGGTGCTCGGCTCAGGCGGTCAGGGTATCGTTTATCTTGTGGAATTCAACGATATGCAGTATGCGCTGAAATGGTATGATGTGGATAAAATCAAGAATCCCGCTGCCTTCCGCAAGAACATTGACAGCAATATCAAGGACGGTGCTCCCAGCAAAAAATTCCTCTGGCCGAAGTACCTCACAAAGCCGATGGAAACCGGCGGCTTCGGTTATCTCATGGATGTGCGCCCGGTGGGCTATGACTCCTTCGTTGATATTCTGAATACCTACAAGCTCGACATCGACCCGCTGACCGGACGTGCAATGAAGGTTCCTGTACAGTTCAAGAGCCTGTACGCCATGGTAACGGCTGTTATCAACATCGTAAACGCATTCCGTCAGCTTCACCGTGCCGGCAAGAGCTATCAGGATCTGAACGACGGCGGTTTCTTTATCAATGTCAACACCGGTGACATCCTCGTCTGCGACTGCGATAACATCGCACCGGACGGCGCAAACTTCGGTATCGGCGGCAAGCCGGGCTATATGGCTCCCGAGGTTGTTCGCGGTATGGAAAAGCCGAATGTACAGACCGATAAGTATTCGCTTGCAGTTGTACTGTTCAAGCTGCTGTTCCGCGGCGATCCGATGGAGGGCGAGAAGGTGGTCAAGGACATCTGCCTGACAGAGTCCTCTGAGCTGCGTCACTACGGTCATGAGGCGGTATTCGTCTATGACCCGAACAACGACAGCAACCGCCCGGTTCGCGGCATCCACGACAATGTCATTAAGTTCTGGAAGATCTATCCGGAATATGTGCGTGAGGCATTTGTACGCTCCTTCACGCTGGGCATTACCGAGCCGAACAAGCGTATTATCGAGAATGAGTGGCAGAAGCTGTTCATTCGTCTGCGTTCCGAGATCATCGGCTGCCCGTGCGGCAGAACGAACTTCTCCTGCATGTTCAAGCCGCTGGGCGACAAGGCATTCAAGTGCCCGAAGTGCGGCACAGAGTTTGTGACCCTTGCCTTCAGCAACCGCGATTACCGCGTGCCGCTGTATCTGGGCTGCAAGTTCTACGCATGCGAAACGGAAATCGCATCAGATGACTTCCAGAAGGTTACCGGTGAGCTGGTGGAGAACAAGCTCAAGCCCGGTATGCTGGGTATCAAGAACCTCTCCGACAAAACATGGCGTGCCAAGATGCCGGACGGGCAGTTCTACAATGTACTCCCGAACAAGGGCTTCCCGCTGTGGGGCGGCATCGTAGTTGATTTCGGCGGCGTGACCGCACGGATCAATGAGGATGAGGAAGGCGAAAAATAAGTGAGTCAGGCTGCCGGGGTCTCCCGGTCTGCCGAAAAAATCTGAGTAAAGGAGTTACATTATGAGTGAAGATATGGAAACCATGATGGATCTCGTTGATATGTCAGGCTTTGATGATGACGATGAAGATGAGCAGTCCTATGACTACCACGGAACGTCGGATGACGATTACGGTGTTAACGAGTATCCCGATGCGGATTTCATGGACTTCGACGATGACGACCCGCTGAACGCGACGGGCGTATCGCGTAAGAGTCTGGTCATCTTCTTCCTGATCGACACCTCGGGCAGTATGAAGGGCACCAAGATGGGTGAGCTGAATACCGTCATGGAGGAGCTGATCCCGGAGATCCGCCGCGTCGGTGAAGCAGACACAGACGTTAAGGTCGCGGTTCTGACCTTCTCGAACAGCGTTATGTGGATGTACTCGGAGCCGATTTCCATTGAGGATTTCGAGTGGACGAGACTTCGTGCAGACGGTGTTACGAGTATGGGTGCGGCATTCAAGGAGCTTTCGATTCGTATGTCGCGCAACAGCTTCCTGAATTCTCCGTCCCTGTCCTTTGCGCCGGTCATCTTCCTGATGACGGACGGTTATCCGTCGGATAACTACAAGGAAGGTCTGAGAGAGCTTCAGAAGAACAGCTGGTACAAGTACGGTCTGAAAACCGCGCTGGGTATCGGCAAGGAAGCAAATGATGATATGCTCGCAGAATTCACTGGCACACCGGACACGGTTGTTCATGCGTATTCCGGCGGTCAGCTTGCACATCTGATCAAGATCATCGCTGTCACCTCCTCGCAGATCGGTTCCAAGAGTATGACCCTCGCAGACGATGCAGGTCATGAGCTTGGCATGGAGGACGTATACGAGAGTAAGCAGCGCCTTCTGGGTCAGCAGATCCAGGAAATCGTCAAGTCCGAAGGCTACAGTGACTCCATCCCCTTCGACACCGGCTGGTAAAGCAGCATGACGCTGTGCCGGCAGGAGCGCCGGTGCAGGATTACAGGGGGAGCGATGCGCCGCAGGCTGCCTGTGAGCGCAAAGCAGGATAGAGAAAGCTGAAAGTGTTTGGAGCACGGATTTCATAGATTCCGTGTATGATTTGATCTCGTATATCTTCTAATCTTTTAATGGGAGGAGGTGCCCGCTGTGTTTAACGGCATTTATCATTCAATCATTGGTGCCAGCCACACGGCTAAGGGTACGGTTTGTCAGGACTGGTCTGCATTTCAGGCGAATGAAAATTATGCCATCGCCGTCGTTGCAGACGGTCACGGAAGTAAAAAGCATTTCCGCAGTGACATCGGCTCGAAATTAGCAGTTGCGGCAACTCTCGATGCGGTTCACGATTTCTATGCAGACGTGGAGCTCTTCGAGAAATGCCTGGAAAGCGCACCCAAAGCCGTCATCCGTAAGCTGGAGAAGAATATCATCTCCCGGTGGAATACGGCGGTAAAACTGCATTTTGACGCGCATCCGGTCACTGAGGAGGAAAAATCCCCCTTTACGGAGGAGGAATTCACGGCAATCCGCCGCGAATCCATCTACGGTACAACTCTGATTGCGTGCATTCTCGGACGTGAATTCACGTTCGGCATCCAGATCGGTGACGGCAGCCTTGTCGTACTCGACGAGGACTGCGAGGCAGATATGCCGATCATCGAGGATGATTCGACCCCTGCCAACCTGACGGCATCCATGTGCAACTCCGGTGCGATTGATCTGTTCAACAGCTTCTTCATGCCGGATCGTGCGCTGGCTGTCTTCTGCTCGACGGACGGACTGTATACGTCCTTCCGCAGCACCGAGGATTTTCTCGACTACCACACGATCATCGCAAGCCACCTGGATAAGGCGTCTGCATTTGATATGGTAGTCAAGCGCAATCTTGCCAAGCGTACCCATTTCGGTACGCAGGACGACATCTCGCTGTCTGTTGCATTTGACCAGGAGGAGCTGCTTGCCGATGTGCCCAAGCTCAAGGAGCAGGTGGAGCGCAACAAGTTCCGCGCTGAGATCCGCAAGGCAGAGCACAAGGCAAAGATCGAGAAGCAGCGCATGAAGAACATCATGCGTCAGCGTGCGATCGGCGGAGATGATGATGAAGAATAAAGCTGTATTTAGGGCTTTGAAGGGATAGTATTTTTGATTTTTTGAAAAGAGGTTTTTACCATGGCTAAAGAAGCTAAGAAGAAACAGGGCGCTCTTTGGGCGACGATCTTGGGCATTGTAATCTATGTAATTGTGTATTTTGCAACGGCGGCTGTTAACGGAGCACTCGCAAATGGCTCCGTAGCAACTGATAAAATTGGTATGGTTTCCGGTCTGAACGGCGTATTTTCCCAGATCCAGGTGCTTGGATGCGTTATTATGTGTTTGCTTGACCGTAAGCGCGGCTATGTGATGGCTATGTGCCTTCAGATTTTCGGCACCTTCAATGTGTTAATCATGCAGATGATTGTCCGCCACAATATGAACGCGCTGCCCGGTCTGGTTACCGGTATCGTTTCCCTCATCATTTATACGATCATCTACCTCAATATCGAGAGAAACGCAAAGCTGCATGATGAGGTAACTGCGAACTACGAGCAGCTGATCGAGCAGAACCACATGATCGAGGCAAAGGACAAGGCACTGACCCAGCTCGCTTACTACGATCGTATGACCGGTCTGCCGAACTCCGAGTTCTTCTCTGACAAGCTCCAGGAATTCATCGACAACGGCGCTCCGTTTGCAGTTGTTATGATGGATATGGATAACTTCAAGCAGATCAACGACAACTTCGGTCACGAGTGCGGCGACGAGCTCATCAAGACCTATGCAGATCGTTTCCAGAAGTACTGCGGTGACAAGTACTCCTGCGCAAAGACCGGCGGCGACGAGTTCGGTATGATTCTCCCGGGCAAGTTCACCGAGGCAGACATCATGAACATTGTAGAGCAGCTGCGCACACTGTTCCAGGAGCCGGTTCAGATGCCGGCAGGTCAGTTCTCCATCACCATGAGCTATGGTATCTGCGGCTACCCGAACGACGGCGGTACGCCGGAGAACCTCACACTTGCTGCGAACACTGCACTGTACAATGCAAAGATCGCCGGCAAGAATCGTCCCTGCTTCTACAGCCAGAATTCTCTGGGCTAAGCACATCCCCCGAACCCCCTCCCGCACGGAGGGGGGCGCGGGTGAATGCACAGGGCGGAGGCAGTCTGACAGAAGGCTGCTCCCACCGTATGCATTCGGCTTAAATGCGGAATGACCGTACAACACAATACATTGAAGGGAGTCAAAACGATGGATAAAGAATTCTACAATCTCGCCGTCAAGCTAATGGAAAACATCGGTCAGCTTGAGCCAAATCTGGTTGCGGCGCGTGATGCAGAGCTTTGTGTCCTGATGACAGAATCTCAGCAGATCTATGCCGGGATCACCGGTGTCAAGATCAGTGCCGGACAGCTCATGCGTGCGTGTCCGGAATACAACGCGATCATGGCAATGATTGCAGTAGGGGAGACACGAGTTGAAAAGCTCATTACCGTCTCCTATGCACAGCATGAAGTAAGCCAGCCTTGCGAGGGATGTCTGGAGCTGCTTGTGCGTGTCAACAAGGACAATGTGGATACCGAGATCTTCACGAGCATGAACGAGACTGTCAAGGCAATCGAGCTCATGCCGCAGCTTGCAGAGGCAGCAGAGAAGGAGCCGATCGCCATTCCTGCCGCCGCAGAAGCACCTGCAGCGGCTGAGACACCCGCGGAGACTCCTTCAGAGGATTCCAAGGCAGCCGAGGGAATCCCAGCCGATGTAAAGGAAGCACTCGAGGTAGCTCTGACCAATCCGATTGCCGGCGCCGCAGCAGAGAAATCTGAGGAGGCAAAGTCCGAGGAGGACGACAAGCCCAAGGATGAGTTTGCAAAGTTCGGCTTCGAGGAGGGCGATTTCGTAGATCACGTTGAGATCGACGAGGACAATCCGTTCAAGGAT
>ONEQ01000017.1:0-21117 GCA_900316885.1 uncultured Eubacteriales bacterium
AGGAATAGAATTCGATGTCAACAGTGTAGTAATTGCGGGTGAGACATTCAAAATTCTGTGTAATATCTACTTCATCGACGGTTTTGACCGTATCCAGGCTGGAATAGAGCAGATCGCTGCCGCTGATGACATAGAGCTTTCCCTCAAAGCCGAGATTCTCCACAAATTGTGACATGATCGCACGGTTCATCTCCAGACAGACATAGCTGTCGCCGGTTTCCAGCGAACGGTAATCCAGCTTGCGCACCAGAACGAGGGACGAGGTTTCCGGGTTGATGCAGAGAATGGTCGGCTTGCCCATTTTCTGGAAGCTCTGGAACCAGTAGGATTCCTTGAAGGGCTCGAGCTTCTGGATATTGCCGCCCGTGAGAACGGTCGGGTTCTCCGTGTAGATCGTGCAGCGCTTGACAATGTTTGTCTCTGCGAGATTCATCGCGGTATTCTGCTGGAGCGGATAGTAGGTTTCATAGTAGGACGAAGCGGATTCATAGCGGGTATTGAGAAACTCGTAGATCGCCTCGTTGGTATAAATGTTCTTAGCAATGGAGACGGCTGTCTCCACTGACATGTTCATAATCTGCTCCGCCGCAGTCACGGCAGTTTTCTGCATATGCTCGAACTTTTCCTGCTGCGTTCTCCGGACAGTCCGCATCATGGCTGTCCAGAACAGCCCGATGATAATCACCAGAGACAGCAGCAGCGTAACGAATTTCAGCCACATAGGCAGATTGGCAAACGGAGCACTTTTCTGTTTTATCTGTTTCTCCAAAAGACAGTCCTCCTTAACGCTCCGGCATCTGCAGAAGCTCCTTCAGCTCCGTCTTTTTCAGGTACATATTTTCCTCCGCCTCTGCAAGCACTTCCTCATAGGTGCGCTCACCGGCGGAAACGGACATACCGTAGGAAAGGGCACATTTGATGGAATCCTCCTCGCGGCTGAGAATGTAGGGTGCATCGCTGTCCAGCCGTTCGATGAGCTTCTCCGCCGCCCGGAAGGAGCCGGATGTCATGACGAGCAGGAACTCGTCGCCGCCCATACGGAAGCAGTAATCTCCATCGCCCATGAGCTCGCGGATATAGTCCGCCGCCTGCTTAATCACATAGTCACCGCTCTCATGACCGAGCGTATCATTCATGAGCTTGAGATTGTTGACATCAAAATAAACCGCACAGATCGGATTGCAGCTTCGGAAGGTTTCCTCCATGCTGTGATAGCAGCGCTTGTTGAGATGCTGCGTCATACCGTCATGATTGGCGTCATAGAGTGCCTGTGAGAGGTGCTCGGCACCGGTATTCATATCGAAGAAGATTTTCTGGAGTACAGTGCTGAGTCTGCCGATCTCATCGGTGCGCTTGGTTTTAAGCATGACAGATGCATCCTTGCCCTCGGAAGCGCTGTCATCGCCGGACAGGTAAACGGCTGCATCCGTGATCTGCCGGATCGGCTGGAACAGCTTGCGGTTCAGATAGCCCACGATCCACATGGCAAACCCCAGTCCCAGCACGAGCAGAACCCCGAAAAGGGTGAACAAATGCAGCATGAACGCAGATTCCGCCGGCGGCTCAAATTCAATGATAAGATAGCCGCAGAGGGCATCGTCTACGGTACGTACCGGCTGATACACGGTCATGATCTCCTGTGCCTCATGGGTCAGCGTATTTCTGCCGTTGATAAGCTCCGGCTTGATGGATTCTGTATAATCGTCGTATTCCAGCCGTTTTCCAAGCCCCTCACCGCCGGTGTCGTAGATGTAGCTGCCAGCCGAATTGCTGAAGCTTACGAGGGAAATGCGGCGGACAACGCTGCTGTGCCGTTCCTGATAAACCGTAAGCTTTCCAAGCGTCTCCTCATACTCGCTGGTGCGGATGCGCGTCAGAAAACATTCCTTCGCCTTGTCCGCATTGATGGTCAGCATCGCGAAATCAATCGCGGATGCAGAGGCATCTGCCTGATACCGGGCAGAAATCTTCTTGACACCAAAGCAGGTGAACACAAAGCTGATGAGGACAAATCCAAACAGGATTCCGGCAGCAGAAAACCCGATCCGTTTTCTGATAGAACCTTTCATGTGAATACCCCAGTCTGTTTATAGTGAGCCGGACGGTGATCCGGCAGTTTTGCATGATAATCTATCTTTCATTGTACACTATTTCATTTATTTTGTCAATTTTTATAGCTGGGATCAATCAAAAATTCACAAAAATGTTACATTCATACTTGAGAATACAGTCTATCATTATTCAAATGGTAATATTCAATGCAGGTTATACCGGATTGACATAAAGCAGACCGCCGTACAGCAACCCACTCAGCCCCACAAAGCATCCTGCGAGGACGGAGACGGTGACCCGCATCCATGCCGGCGGCTTTGTCTCCTGCAGGAACAGCCCGAAGCAAGCAAGGCTGCAATACAGTGTCGGAACCGCATACCGGAAGTTCTGCGTGCAGGTGTGCGGATAGCGCAGACAAAAGAGAATGTAGAAGCCCAGAACCACGGCATACGTCACGGGCAGCGCGGCGATCTCCGGACGGGAATCCGCCCTCCGGAGAACCCGGATCATGGCAAAGAGCGCCCATGCCGCGAGCAGAACCTGCGTCCAGAACAGGGCATCACCAAAGCCACGGACTGCCGGGAAGCGGTCGGTGTTTACAAATTCGTCGAATACAGCCGTTTTCAGCAGCGCAATCAGAGGGTTATACTCATTATAGGACTGCCCGTAGATTGTGAAGCAGTCATAAATATAGACGAACTGCTGCGGGGAACATCCGAACAGACGCTCCCAGATGGGATGATTCCCCACATACTGCCCATTATCCTCCGCGAGCCGCGGAATATAGGCAGGCGGGATACCCCAGCCAGCCAGATTCCGTACACTCCAGAACAGTCCGATGGGAATGCTCACCGCGCCAAACCCCGCGAATTGTTTCCACAGCTTTGAAAGTCCGGTGAAATCATGCGTCTGAGCGAGCTTACAGAGAAAGAGCATGGCGGCTGCCGGTGCTGCCATCCAGGCAGACAGTTTGGTGAACATGCCGAGCCCTATGGTCAGGGCAAGACAGAGGATTGTGTGCATTTCAGGGACGCGGAACCACCGGATCGCCAACAGGAGGGAAAGCAACATGAACAGGATGCTCAGCACATCGTTGTTGAGGCTCCCGGCAAGGATGATCTGACTGGGATGGACTGCCATGACGGAGAAGGGGATGACAAATGCTCGTCCCGAAAGTCCGAGCTCCCGAAGAAGTAAGCCGAATACTGCCAGCAGCAGGCAGGAATAGGCGAATGGGAGCGCCTGTATACTTTCGTACACCTGCGCATCTGACAGGTTTAGCACATTCCCCACACGCATCCACCCGGCGCAAAGCAGGTGATGCAGCGGCGGGTGATAGTACTGCCAGACCGTGCGTACATCGAAGTCAGGAAGATGACCACATTTATATAGGTATAGAATGTATCCGGCATGTCCCTTCTCCCCGTCAAACGTCAGCACATCGTGCTGCATCACCCAATAGGGGAAGTGCAGGATGAACCGCAGCCGCAGAAAAAAGCCGATTCCCCACCAGAACACCCCGTGTCCCCACCCGGGAAGACGTTTCGTCAGGGACAGCCCTCCCCAGATCAGGCAAAGCACACCTGCTGCCCCTGCCAGAATCCATCCGAACAGGGTTTGGTGGGGGCTGGTGGGTAGAAGACTGACCCCCATACCCGCTGCAAGGCATACCAAGAGCAGGACCGGCGCCGGATGCCGGGTATTCCAGGAGAGAATAGAAATGGCTGTACTGCGATGTATTTTATATATTTGGGGTCTTTCCTTCAGGTTCACCACAATTCACCACCTAATCATCCATTTGACTCCACTGTCTCATCATTGTAACATAAAATAGCCAAAATTGCAAGTGCTTTCAATGATGGCAGAGAGTATGTCATCCGGGCGGGATGTGAAGAAGATTGGCAGTTTCTGGATAGAATCCTACTGCTTTTTAACAGGATGTACAAAATACGACACTATAATTTGTAGAGTTTTTTCTTCTTTAATAGGTTGATTTCAGGGGGCGAGTATGCTATAATAGTAAATGAGCCAACGGTATAGGTGTCTCTAAACGGAGTGGGAGCCAATCCCACATCAGGGGATGAAAAATATAGAAAGAACCTCAGCTCACCACCATCTTGTCCGCTGATGCGGCAACAAAACAGATATCGCTGTGCGGTAAGGGCGGATGGAGAACAAAGAAACCAAGACAAAACAAAAGAAAGAGAGACGCAAGGCAGGTGAGCGGCGGTGAACGAAGCAGCATTCGAGGATGATCTTGATGTGTGCGGCATGACTGGTACCTACTACCACAATGTCGATGAGAAAGGACGCATCAACTTCCCTGCAAAGCTGCGCGAGCAGCTCGGCACGACCTTCTGGGTGGCGCGGGGTACCTCGGATAAGTTCCTGTCTGTGTATTCTGTCGAGGGATGGAAAGATGTCATGCGGCAGATCAAGGATCTCAAGGGTCCCCAGGGCGAAAGAATGCGCCGCTGGATCTGCTCCGGTGCGACAGAGGTCACACCGGATAAGCAGGGCAGAATCGTCATCCCGCAGGCACTGCGTACCTACGCAGGTCTGGAAAAGGATGTTGTAGTCGCAGGTGCCGGCAGAAAGGCAGAAATCTGGGATTACAACCTGTGGAAGCAGTCTGAAGATGCATTTGATCCTGCCGACAGCGGTATGCTGGAGGATCTGTGTCTGTAATGGAGGCGAATCATGGAATTTCAGCATGTGCCGGTGCTTCTTGAGGAGGTACTCGAGGGGCTGGACATCCGTCCGGACGGCATTTATGTGGACGGGACCGTGGGAGGCGCCGGACATTCCAGACAAATCGCCAGCCGCCTGACAGAGGGCGGAATGCTCATCGGACTTGATCGTGATCCGTATGCGGTGCAGACCGCATCCGAACGGCTTGCAGATCTGCCCGCAAGGGTAGTACACTGCAATTACTCCGAAATGCGCGAGGCGCTTGATTCACTTGGAATCGGCAGCGTGGACGGAGTGCTTCTGGATCTTGGCGTATCCTCGCATCAGCTCGACGAAGCGGAGCGCGGATTTTCCTATCATCAGGATGCGCCGCTGGACATGCGCATGAGTCAGGAAGGACTCAGCGCACGCGACGTGGTCAATACCTGGGAGGAAGGCGAGCTGATCCGGATTCTGCGGGATTATGGCGAGGAAAAATTTGCTCCCCGCATTGCCTCTGCCATTGTCCGGGCACGGGAGAACGCGCCCGTCGAGACAACCGCGCAGCTCGCAGAGATTGTGCGCGAGGCAGTGCCTCAGAAATTCCGCAGGGAGAAAAATCCCTGTAAAAAGACGTTTCAGGCGATCCGTATCGCCGTGAACGATGAGTTCGGACATCTGCACTTGGGGCTGCAGGCAGCGTTTGATGCTCTGAAGCCCGGCGGACGGCTGGCGGTCATTACCTTCCATTCACTGGAGGACCGCATTGTCAAACAGCAGTTTGCAGCATGGTGCTCCGGCTGCACCTGTCCACCGGATTTCCCGCAGTGTGTCTGCGGCAAGAAGCCGAAGGGCAGACTGGTGACACGAAAGCCGATCACGGCAGCGCCGGAGGAGCTTGCGGAGAATCGCCGCAGTCACAGTGCAAAGCTCAGAGTCATCGAAAGGAGCGAGGCAGATGGCTGAAGAAAAGAACAGTGAACGCCGGTTTTCAAGACCGATTCTGATTTTTGGCGTGCTGCTGTGCTTCGTGTTGGTGTTTGCAGTTATCTACAGCCATTCCCAGCAGCTTGAAATCAGCCGAGAAATCGAAGTGAAGAAGCACGAGCTGACCGATCTCCAGAGCGAGAATGTCCGGATGCAGTCAGAGATTGCGGGCAAGACGTCGAACAAGAATATCCAGGATTATGTAGAAAATGTACTGGGAATGCGTACCATCGATACATCCCAGATTGAATATGTGCAGATCCAGACCGCTGACGTGGTAGAGATTCCCGAGGCGGAGCAGAATCTGTTCGTCAAAGCCAAGAACTGGTTTGACGGTGTTGTTGAATATCTCCGGGGTTAAACACATAGGATGCAGTGAGCCCTGCGAGGAACACAGATAGGATTCGGAAATGAGACAACTTCCGGGTGAGGGGTGATGGCTGTATCTGTCAGAAACAGAAAGCGACAGGTACAGCCGGATCCGGTTACACAGCAAAGCAAAGGGCAGGCGGTCGAAGACCCCTGCCTTGTTTTTTAGACTGAAAAATCAGCATACTGCACAAGACGACACGTTAAGCACTTGACATGTTGCATAAAGTGTGGTACAATAAAATTTGATATGTATGAACTGCCGCAGGCAATTCAAGTACGGATTGAAGGAGATGATCTCTTGCCGACAGCAGAATACGAACCCTCCGCCGAAATGAAAAAGCGGCTGGTGCTCTGGATCCTGGGTCCTCTGTTTGCAGTAGCAGGCGGTCTGATCGTCGGACTGTCCAATCTGACCGTCAACCAGCACCAGAAATACGCTGAAATGGCGAATAATACGCATTTTACAAATCGCTCGATCACCGCCTCCCGCGGCACGATCTACGATGCCAAGGGCGCACCTCTGGCATGGAGTGCGACTGTATATAAGGTATTCATTGACCCCACCCAGTACCGCAAGGACATGGAGGCGATCGAGAAGACCATGGAAAAGCGCCGCAAGCTGCAGGAAGCCGGTGAGCTGCCGGAGGGAAAGCGCGTGGCGACCCGTGAGGAAATTGAAAACGAGGTCGTGGAGATACTCACGACAAAGCTGGAGATTCCGAAAAAAGACGTCCTGAACGCCATGGAGAAGGATAGTCAGTATGTGGTTCTCAAAACGCAGGTCGATAAGAGCGTGGCAGACGAGCTGACTGCCTATTTTGACACGCTTGGCATGGAGTCCGTCTCCACCGAGCAGGATTCCAAGCGCTACTATCCGCAGAACGATATGGCTGCGCAGGTGATCGGCTTTACCAATACCGATGGCAACGGTCAGTATGGACTGGAATACTATTATAATGATTACCTGTCCGGCGTGAACGGCAGAAGCGTCTCCGCCAAGGATGCACAGGGCAATTCCATGCCCTATCGTCATGCGTCGATCTATCCGGCACAGGACGGTGCATCCATTTATCTCACACTCGACACGACACTCCAGTACTGTCTGGAGAAGAATCTCAAGAAAATGAGCGATTCCTCCGGCATCGCAAACCGTTCCTGCGGCATCATCATGAATGCCAAAACAGGTGCGGTCTATGCGATGGCGACCTATCCGAGCTTTGACCTGAACAATCCCTCTGTGATTGCCGACCCCAAGGTCGAGGCAAAGCTCAAGGAGCTCCCGGAGGAGGAGTATCAGGAGGCATACATCACCGCCCGTGAGCAGCAGTGGAAGAACAAGGCAATTTCTGAGGTATACGTTCCCGGATCGGTATTCAAGATCTTCACGGCAGCCGCAGCCATCGAGGAAAAGGCGGTGGACTGGGAAACCTACGGCTATTATTGCAGCGGTGAGTACCGGATCAGCGGCGCAGAGCCGATCCATTGCCATAACCGTAACGGTCACGGTACGCTGAGCTTCCAGGGCGCTCTCACGCAGTCCTGCAACCCGGCATTCATCGACATCGGACGGCGGCTGGGCATCCATAAGTTCTGCACCTATTTCAGCTCGTTCGGTCTGACGGAAAAGACCGGCATCGACCTCCCCGGTGAGACCAGCAGTATCTACCGTGAGGAGGATGACATGAGCTTCGTCGATCTGGCGACCAGTTCCTTCGGTCAGTCCAACGTACTGACCCCCATGGAAATGATTACCGGCATTGCGGCGACCGTCAACGGCGGCTATCTCGTGCAGCCGCATGTGGTGGATAAGATCGTATCTAGCGACGGCAATATCGTCAAGACCTTCGGCACCAATGTCCGCCGGCAGGTTATTTCCGAGGAGACTTCGCAGGTAATGCGCACGCTTCTGCAGGGAGTTGTCGATGGCAAGGAAGGCGCAAACGCCCATATCGACGGCTACAAGATCGGCGGTAAGTCCGGTACGGCGCAGAGCGTTGTCAACGGGCGCGTATCCGAGGATCGGTATGTAGCGTCCTACACCTGCTTCGCACCGGCGAATGATCCGGAGATCATCATGCTGGTGATTGCGGATACTCCGACAATCGGCAGCTATTACGGTTCCTATGTCGCAGCGCCCTGCGCACGCGATATCATGGAGGAGGCGCTGCCCTATCTCGGCTTCTATCCGGAATACACCGAGGAGCAGGCAGCACGTCTGAATGTGACCATCCCGCGCCTGCTGGATAAGGATGTGGAGGCAGCGAAGGCAACGCTTGATGAACTGAAGCTGAATTACAAGATCGTCGGTGAGGGTGAAACGATTGTCGCACAGTGCCCGGAGACAGGTCTGAGCGTTTCGGCAGGCGGCAGCGTCGTGCTCTACACGGAAAAGACCAAACCTGAAAAGGTGGAGGTTCCCGACCTCAAGGGCTACACGGCATCCGATGCCAATGAGAAGCTCACCAATCTGGGACTGAACTATATCTCCGTCGGTGCCAATTCCGGCGATTCCGGCGTTCTTGTCGAGCATCAGTCCATTGAACCCGGCACTGAGGTCGAGGTCGGTACGGTGATTACACTGACCTATCTTGTCAATTCGCAGAGCGGCTAAGCAGGGGAGGATTTCCTATGAAATTATCGGCATTACTGGAAAACAGAGTTCCGACCGTGATCGGAGATACCGAGATCACGGCAATCACGGACGATAACCGGAAGATCACACAGGGCTGCATCTACATTGCTGTCAAGGGTGAGAAGTTCGACGGACATTCTGCCGCGGCAAAGGCACTCGAGGACGGTGCGGCAGTGGTTGTGGTCGAGCGCGATCTGGGTCTGGGGGAGAAGCAGATTCTCGTCCCGGATTCCCGTGCAGAATACGGCAATCTCTGCGCGGCATGGTTCGGGCATCCGGAGCGGGAGATGCGCTTCATCGGCGTGACCGGCACCAACGGTAAAACGACCATTACCACGGTCATTAAGTATATTCTCACGAAAAACGGGCATAAGGTCGGGCTGATCGGTACGATCCAGAACGAGATCGGTGACGAGATCGTCCACACCGACAACACAACACCCATGACCTTCGACCTGTTCGCCCTCTACCGCAAAATGGCGGATGCGGGCTGCGATACGGTCGTGATGGAGGTCAGCTCGTTCGGGCTCGTGCAGAAGCGCATCGGTCCGACACATTTCGAGGTTGCAGTGTTCACGAATCTGACGCAGGATCACCTCGACTACCACAAGACCATGGAGAACTACTATCAGGCGAAGCGGATGCTGTTCGACATCTGTGACAAGGCAGTCATCAATACGGATGATGACTACGGAAAACGCCTGTATGACGAGATTTCCGGCGAAAAGTACAATTACGGCGCAGAGGGCAATTTCGCCTATACGCCGATCTCCGTCAAGGCAAACGGCGCTGCGTTCTCCCTGAAGCAGTCCTGCGGCGTGCTGGAATTTCACCTGAACATGACCGGCTATTTCAACATTGCCAACGCAACCGCTGCCTATGCGGTCTGCAAGCTGATGGGTGTACCGGATGCGGGAAGCATCCCGGCACTGGAAGCATGTCCGGGTGTCAAGGGCAGATGCGAGATCATCCCGACAGGACGCGATTTTTCCGTGATCTGCGATTATGCGCATACGCCGGATGCCATCGAGAATATCCTCGAGAACGTGAAGCTCTACACCGAGGGACGACTCATTTGTCTCTTTGGCTGCGGCGGCAACCGTGATAAGACCAAGCGCCCGAAAATGGCGCAGGCAGCGGCAAAACTTGCCGATCTGCTGGTGGTTACCTCCGACAATCCCCGCGACGAGGATCCGGAGGCGATCATTCAGGATATTCTGGCAGGACTGGAGGGCACGCAGACCCCGTATGATGTTGTGACCGACCGCCGCGAGGCGATTGCCCATGCACTGAAAATCGCTAAATCCGGCGATGTGATCGTCCTTGCCGGCAAGGGTCACGAGGATTACCAGATTTTCGCCGGAAACGTCCACACCCATTTCGACGAACGCGAGGTTGTCGCAGAAGCCCTCAAATCTCTCTAATCCAAAGCGGATGGGGTCCAGGGGTTCACAACCCCTGGCGGGGGTATGGGGGCAGCGCCCCCATTAAAAAAAGATACATCTAAAGGAGTAGGAATATCATGGAACGCATTTCACTGGATCGGATTGCCGAGCGCCTGGGGACAACAACGCCTGTGCATACCGACATTACCGAGCTGAGCACCGATACGAGAAATCTGCCGGAGGGCTGCCTGTTTCTGGCGCTGCGCGGCGAGAAGTTCGACGGACATTCCTTTGTCCACAACGCCATTGAAGCCGGTGCGGTTGCAGCCGTGACCGACCAGCAGATGGGCGACAACCCCTGCATCGTGGTGGGGGATACCGGTCAGGCGCTGCTGGATATTGCATCGCTTTACCGTGAGCAGTTCGATATTCCGGTGGTCGGCATCACCGGCTCTGTCGGCAAGACGACCACCAAGGAAATGACGGCGTCCGTCCTCTCCCAGAAGTTCAAGACCCTCAAAACCGAGGCTAACCTGAATAACGTGATCGGCTGCCCTAAGACTCTGCTCGGACTCACGAAGGAGCATGGTGCGGCAGTCATCGAGATGGGCATGAACCATTTCGGTGAAATTTCGCGCATGAGCCGCTGCACCAAGCCGACCATGGCGGTCATCACCAACATCGGCTTCTCCCATGTGGAGAATCTGGGTTCGCAGGAGGGCATCCTCAAGGCAAAGCTCGAAATGCTCGAGGGCATGAATCCTCATGCACCTCTGATCGTCTCAGGCGATGACAAGCTTCTCGCGCCCCTGCGCGATTCCCTGGAGGGACGGCTGGTCTACACCTTCTCGACCGAGGGAAATCCCGCCGATGTCAGCGCAGAGGACATCAAGGAGGAGAACGGCGTGACGACCTTCACGATCGTACACGGCGAAAAGCGCCTGCTTGCTGTGCTTCCGGCGATCGGTGTCCACAATGTCAAGAACGCGCTTGCCGCCTACCTCGTCGGCACCCTCTGCGGCATGGAGGAGCAGGAGATACTCTGCGGCATCGCAGAGTACCGTCCGACCGGAAACCGCCAGAATATCCTGGAGAAAAACGGACAGACTGTCATTGCGGACTGCTACAATGCAAGCCCTGCATCCATGGAGGCAGCACTCGGCGTGCTGGCAAATTACCCCTGCGAGGGCAGACGTGTTGCCGTTCTCGGTGATATGCTGGAGCTGGGTGACATGAGCGATTCCCTGCATGAGCAGGTCGGAGAGATCGCGAAGAAGTCCAACCTCAACATGCTCTATTGCTACGGTCCTGCCGCCAAGCACATTGCTGCGAAGGCAGGCGATAAATTTGGTGTCTTCTGCACGGAGGACGCCGATGTTCTCACGGAAAAGCTCCGTATGTATACCAAGGAGGGCGACGTGGTGCTCTTCAAGGCAAGCCACGGCATGCACCTTGAAAACATCATCGACGCAGTATACGGCGCATAAGTATGCCGATCTGGTTACAGCTTGTCATTCCCGTCGCGGCGGGACTCGTGTCCTGGCTCATGGGTATTGCATTGGTGCCGTATCTGCAAAAGCTCCGGTTTTTTCCGCCGGAACTGCCAAAAGATACGGAAAGCCGTGAGGCTGCCGGTGAGGAGCGCCGTCCCATCATGGGCGGACTGCTGCTTCTGGCGGGACTGGTCTTTGCGGGCGTGGTCGGCGTGACGCTGCTGATGCAGTTCGGCGGTATGGACCGCACATCCCCGGCATTTTCGGAGCAGCTTGATCTGCTGTGCGGAACCGGCATCACTGCCGGACTATGGTGCGTGATCGGCATTGTGTCCGATGTGCTGATGATCCGGGGGCGTTACAACCCCAATCTCTGGAATTACATCCTGTTGCCGCTGGTGCTGATGGCGGTGGTGTGTCCGATGGAATACCTGTTCCATGGGAATCCGCACCAGTGGTGGATCTGGCTGATCCCGCCGGTGGCCGGAACGTTTTGCTTTGTCTGGGAATGTGACCTGGAGCACGATACGGACGGAGCGCTCATCACGGTCAATGCCGTGGAGCTGCAGGCGCTGACGATGCTGCTCCTGCGGCAGTCGCAGAAATTGCCGGCAGTCTTTACCCTTGCGGCAGCGGGTGCCTGCATGGGCACCATGGTCTGGTGTCTGCATCCGGCAAGGTGCCGGCTCGGCAGAACCGGCGAATACCTGATTGCGGGAATCGTCCCGCTGATCTGCCTCTGGTACGGCATGTACCGGGAGCTTGCACTGATGATGGCGGTGTTTGTATTACAGCAGTTGTACCGTCTTTGGAAACATGAAAATAAATATCTCACCGAGGGGATGGCGGAAGCCGGCATCCAGCCTCTGGCGAGAATTGCGATACTGGCAGGCATCGCCGTATTCTGCGGTCTGATGGCACTGCTTCTGAAATAAGGAAAGGGAGGACTGCCATGGGCAAGACAAGAGCAGCGGCGCGGCAGGAAAAACGCCGTGTGCGCGTCGGTTTTACCGACCTGACATTTACGCTGGTGGTGTTGTTGCTGCTGGCGATGGGCATTGTCATGATGTTCTCTGCGAGTTATGCCATCGCGCAGAATGAGGATAAACCCGGATACTTCTATGCATTGCGTCAGGTAATTTTCGGCGGCATCGGGCTTGTGATGATGACGGTCATGAGCTTTGTGGATTATCATATCTGGATGAAAAAAGGGCTTGCTATTGCAATTTACCTTGGTGCAGTCGTGCTTCTGGTATTGGTCATGTTCATAGGAACGGATCTGGATACGGGATGTAAACGCTGGATTGATTTAAAGTTTACAACCTTCCAGCCCTCGGAGCTGGCAAAATTTGCGGTCGTGATCCTGTTTTCCTATCTCATTGACCGCAATTACGATAAAATGAAGCAGTTCATCCCCGGCACACTGATCTACTTTATCCTGATCGGTGTCATTATCGGACTGCTGATGCTGGAGCCGCATCTGTCCTGTTCTCTGCTCATTATGATGATCGGCGTAGTGCTGGTCTTTGTCGGAGGAGCGAAATTCTGGCATCTGGGCATCATGGTTCTGATCGGCGCGGCTTTGCTGACCGCTGTGGTGTTCTACCTCATCAACACCAAGGGAGTCGGTTACTTCACGACACGTTTCGAGACATGGCTGCATCCCTTTGACAGCGAGGACACCGACGGAACATGGCAGACACGCCAGTCGCTCATTGCCATCGGCTCGGGCGGCATCTTCGGACTCGGACTGGGCGAATCCCGCCAGAAGTATCTGTATCTCCCGGAATCCGAAAACGATTTTGTTTTTGCGATTGTCTGCGAGGAGCTCGGACTGATGGGTGCAATTACCGTGATTCTGCTGTTCGTGATGCTGGTAGCACAGGGCTTCCATATCGCGGCGCACAGCAAGGATCGTTTCGGTATGCTGGTTGCCGTCGGATTCACACTCCAGATTGCCTTACAAGCATTTATCAATATTGCCGTTGTCAGCGGCATGGTGCCGAATACCGGTATCAGCCTGCCGTTCTTCTCCTACGGCGGCACGGCGCTCATCATGCAGCTCATGCAGATGGGTATTGTTCTAAATATCTCACGCACACGGCAGATCGTTGAGGATACGCCGAAAAAGGTGCAGGTCGATACAACTCCGGTACCGGATTTCCGGCACGAAGCATAAGGGGGATCCTATGAAAGTATTACTCGCAGGCGGCGGCACGGGCGGTCATGTCAATCCCGCGCTCGCCATTGCCGGCATTGTCAAGGAGCATGTCCCGGATGCGGAGTTCCTGTTTGCAGGGACACCGAATCACATGGAGGCGAAGCTCGTTCCGCAGGCAGGCTACAAGATCGAATTCATCAAGGTCGAGGGATTCCAGCGCAAGATTAATCTTGAGAACATCGGCAGAAATGCCAAGGCACTCTGGTATCTTGCCGGCTCCGGCAGACGCGCCAAGCAGATCATCCGCGACTTTGCGCCGGATCTTGCGATCGGAACGGGCGGCTATGTGGCAGGACCCGTGATCCGCATGGCGGCGAAAATGGGCATCCCGTCTGCGATCCACGAGCAGAACGCCTATCCCGGTGTGACCAATAAGCTCCTCGCCAAGGAGGTCAATCATGTGATGCTGACCGTCGAGGAGGCGCTGAAATACTTCGAGGACGGCATCCAGTACACCGTGACGGGGCTCCCCGTCCGCAAGGAGCTGCTCCTCAAATCCAAGGAGCAGGCGCGGCAGGAGCTGGGCTTCGACGATGCGTTCACGATCCTGTCCTTCGGCGGCTCGCTGGGCGCCGGCTGCATCAATGAGACGATGGCAGAGGTGCTCAAATGGCATACCTCGAAGGGTCTGAAGATCAACCATATTCACGGCTACGGCGGTATGGGCAAGGACACCTTCCCGCAGAAGATGCAGGAATACGGTATCCCCATGAAGAACAGCCGCATCCGCATCACCGAGTACATCAACGATATGGATACCTGCATGGCAGCCGCCGATCTGGTGGTATGCCGTTCGGGAGCCGGGGCACTTGCAGAGCTGGAAGCGCTCGGCAAGCCTTCCATCCTCATCCCGTCCCCGATCGTGGCGGGCAATCACCAGTACCATAATGCAATGGTGCTGGGCAGAGCCGGCGCGGCACAGGTCATCGAGCAGAAGAATGTTACAAACGATGACATGATCGCCCGCGTGGAAGCACTGTACAACGACCCGCAGAAGCTGGTCACCATGGCTCAGGCAGCCTCCGATCTCGCCGTGCGCGATACGGAGGACAGAATCTGGGGCGTGATCGAGAAGCTGACCGCAAAATAACGCGGTATTCACCAAAACCACCATCCTTTCATACACTGCGAATGAAAGGAGTGGGTGGAAATGCAGAGGTTCATCATTCAGGGCGGGCGGCGGCTGGAGGGGGATATCACCGTGCAGGGCGCGAAAAACAGCGCTTTGCCGATCCTTGCAGCGGCTCTCCTCTGCGAAGGGGAGACAGTCCTGACCAATTGCCCGAAGCTTTCGGATGTATATGCGGCTTGCCGCATTTTAACGAGCATCGGGTGCAAATGCGTGATGCGCGACCGTACCGTCACGATCAACGCGGATGTCCCGTCAAGGGCAGTCATCCCCGAACGGCTGATGCAGGAGATGCGCTCGTCGATTATCTTCATGGGTGCCCTGCTGGGGCGGCTCGGGATGTGTACGCTGGGTTTTCCCGGCGGATGTGAACTGGGACCGCGTCCGATTGATCTGCATTTGCAGGCTATGCGGCGCATGGGCGTGCGCATCACCGAGGAAAACGGTATCCTGCACTGTGCAGCGCCCAGAGGATTGCACGGCGCACGGATTCATTTGCAGTTCCCGAGCGTGGGTGCGACGGAAAATATCCTGCTTGCAGCAGTCCGCGCCGAGGGCGAAACAATCGTCACTAATGCTGCGCGAGAGCCGGAAATCACTGATCTTGCGCAGTTTCTCGTGAAATGCGGCGCAAGGATCGAGGGCGCCGGCAGCGGCACGATCCGGATTCTCGGCACTGACAAGCTCACCGGCTGTGAGTACGCTGTCATGCCGGACCGCATTGTGACGGCGACATGGCTTGCCTGCGCGGCATCAACTGGCGGGGAGCTGCGGCTTCTGCGGACGGATTCTGGCAGTATGACCGGGATACTTGATGCTTTCGAGGAAATGGGCTGCCGGTGCAGCCAGAGCGAGGATACACTCTGCTTTGCGGCAGGCAGACCTCTGAAACCGCTTCGCTACATCAAAACCATGCCCTATCCGGGGTTTCCGACCGACGCGCAGGCGATTGTGATGGCGTCGCTCTGCAAGGCAGCGGGGACGTCCGTGATGGAGGAAACGATTTTCGAGAATCGCTTCCGGCATGTGGAGGCACTGGTGCGCATGGGGGCGGATATTCGCGTTGCAGGACGTGCTGCGGTGATCCGCGGCGTTCATGCAATGCACGGTGCGCAGGTCAGTGCGACGGATCTGCGCGGCGGCGCGGCGATGCTGGCGGCAGCGCTCGGTGCAGAGGGGGAGACTGTGCTGACGGAGATCTCCCATATTGACAGAGGATATGACAGCCCGGAGCTTGTCCTGCAGGCAGTGGGCGCGAAAATAGAGAGAAGATAAAGCCGCGTGTGCCGGCAAAAGGAGCGATCGAACGTGAGAGATGTTGAGAAAACCAATTTACAGCACAGTCAGAACTCCAAGCGCTCCCGCAGAAGAAAACGGGGACGCAGTATCTATGTGGTACTGGTGCTGGTATTTACCACAGCGCTGATCTTCACACTATCCATGACGGTATTCTTTAATATCAAGACGATCCGTGTGACAGGAAATGCGGACAGCTATACCGCAGAGGATGTTGTGCGGGCGACCGGCATCTCCGTCGGTGACAATATGATGCGTATCAAAACCAAAGCGGCGGAAAAGCGTGCGGTTGATTCACTGATTCATGTGGAAACCGTGGAAATCATCAAGGAATTTCCGAACACGCTGGAAATCCGCGTACAGAAATGTACGCCGGCATACAATGTCGTGTATGAGTGCGGTACGCTGATCGTCAGCGAGCATGGGCGCATCCTGGAAAACTGCATGGATCCGCAGCCGGGACTAGTGAAGGTTTCCGGCTATACACCGAAGGAAACAACACCTGGTCAGTACATCGTGGCGGAGGAGGAGCGCTATGACAAGGTATTCGGAGCTTTCCGGGATCTGATCTACAACGGCGATCTGGCGGCACCCATCGTTGAGGTGGACATGAAGGATTTCAACGATATTCTGGTCAATTTCGACCACCGCATCATCTTTGATATGGGAAACTGGAGCGAGATCAATTACAAGATCAGCTTTGCCGAGCAGATCATTGCTGAGCAGCCGGCTGATAAGGAGGGCTATCTGATTATGATCGGCACGCATCAGTGTTCGTTCCGCAATAAGGAGGATTACGAAAATACCCGCCGTGCAGCCAAGGAAGCTGCAAAACGCCGGCGCTATCCCACGGAACCCACCCTGGAAACCGAGGAGGGAGAAACTTTGCCGGAGGGTGAGGAAACACAGGAGGCAAGCGGTATCGGTGATCTGGATGATGTGTACGGAGACGGGCATGAATGATCGGAAAAGCGGAGAATGTCAGGATTCTCCGCTTTTGCGCATGTTGAAAAAACTTGTTCATAATCATTAAAATACCAATGCAACCCCGTGGAATCCTTGTCGATAATTAGAAAAAAAGAAAATTTCCAAAAAAACTATTGCAAATTACCGGTGAATGTGATACAATAAATAATGTGTTGAATTGTCTTGATACAGTACGAATCGCACAAGATTGCGTGCAGGGAAGGAAAACCCCGATATCAGGGTGAACAATCAGTTTCGGTAGGAGGAAAAGAAATGACGGACTTCATCTATGAAGAAGCATTTGAACCGGATGTGAATATTAAGGTCATCGGTGTCGGCGGCGGCGGCGGCAATGCACTCAACTGCATGGTCGATTCTGACGTAAGCGATATCGAGTATGTGACCATCAATACAGATGCAAAGGCACTGAAGAATTCCAAGGCTGCGACCCGGATCCAGATTGGTGCAAAGCTCACCAAGGGCAGAGGCGCCGGCAATAAGCCGGAGATCGGTCAGCACAGTGCTGAGGAGAATATCGAGGAGATCGAGGCTGCACTCAAGGGTGCAGATATGGTATTCATCACCGCGGGTATGGGCGGCGGTACCGGTACCGGTGCAGCACCTATCGTTGCGAAGACTGCACAGGGTATGGGTATTCTGACCGTTGCAGTTGTGACCAAGCCCTTCGCATTCGAGCGTGAGCAGAAGATGATGCAGGCTGAGGCAGGTATTGCAGAGCTCCGCAAGTATGTGGATTCTCTGATCGTGATCCCGAATGAGCGCCTGCTTGTCGGTCTGGAGAAGCCGCTGACTATGAAGGAGTCCTTCTCTCTCTCGGATGATATTCTGAAAACCGGTGTCAAGAGCATTGCTGATCTGATCGTTGAGGACGGCTACATTAACCTTGACTTTGCCGATGTATCCACTACCATGAAGGGTGCCGGCTATGCGCACATGGCAATCGGTCACGGTCAGGGCAAGGATAAGGCTACTGAGGCTGCCAAGGCAGTTATTTCCAGCCCGCTGCTGGAAACCTCCATCGCAGGTGCAAGACGTCTGCTCATTAACATCGCAATGTCCGAGGATACCCTCGCTTCTGATGTCGATACCGCTTCCAAGATGATTACCGAGGCAGCGGCTCCGGACGTACAGTTCATCTTCGGTGCAGCGTTCAAGGAAGATATGCAGGATGAGATGACCATCACTGTGATCGCTGCGGATTTTGCGGACGATACCGGCAGACCTTCTCTGCAGAAGAAGCAGGAGGAGGAAAAGCGGATCGAGGAGACAAAGGCTGCTGTCAAGGAAGAGGTTGACGATGAGCTCAAGTCTCTGGAAAGCTCCCTGCTGAACGATAAGATGGATTACGGTCAGCCGTCGGCTCCGCGCCGTCAGGACGACATTGATATGAACGATATTTTCTCCATTCTGGGTGGCAACTAAGCGGTTATTCTGACACATGATTTCCCGCCGGCATCGCACCGGCGGGATTTTTGTATGTTCTGCACAAAAATCGTGTTCCGATTTTTACGCAGAATCACTTGCAAGCACGTCAAAAATATGGTATAATATTTATAATAATGAAAACAGGGCGGGCGCGATATTAGTGATTTTGCCTGTTTTGCGTAAAGGAGAGATAACTTATGGCAGTAGACATCCCAACCGGAGTCCTTCAGGAAACCAAGGGAATGGAAAAAGGCTTTAAGAAGGAAGGCGTTCTGACGTATATCGATGAGCTGACAGAAAAGCTCAACAAACTCGAGGAGCGTAATGCCGAGCTTGAAGCAGAGGTTTCCAAGGGCGATTCCAAGCTGATTGAGCAGTACAGAACTGATCTGGACAATGCGCAGAAGAAGGCATCTGAGGCGATTCGCCAGGCACAGGAGAATGCAAACCAGCTGCAGGCTGCAAATGATAAGGCAGCTCAGCTTGCAGCAGCGCTCAAAACCGAGAAGGAAGAGCGCAGCACGGATGCACAGAAGATGAAGCAGCTTCTCCAGCAGGCACAGGCACAGACTGCAAGTGTGGATGAGAGCAAGATCCGCGAGTATCAGGAGGAAATCCTGTCGCTCAAGGGCGAGATCAGCCAGCTGCAGAATGGTGAGAAGGCAAGTGCGGCAATGTCCGGCAAGATCAAGGAGCTCGAAGACAAGCTGCAGGCTTCTGAGGATGCCCTCAAGGAGAGGGAAGAAGAGCTTGCTGAGAAGGAAGAAGCGCTCGGCAATATGCAGAATGAGCTGAATGACCTCGGCGGTCAGATTTTCGCCAAGGACATGCAGATTGATGAGCTCCAGTCCAAGGTTGAGGAGCTTGAGAATAAGCCTGCTGAGGCAAGCTTTATTGCACCGGAAATGGACATGAGCTCCATCTTTGCAGAGGCACAGAAGAACGCAAATCAGCTCGTGCTGCAGGCAAAGAATGCTGCTGATAAGATGACCAGAGACGCGGATGTCAAGGCAAAGAAGACCGTCGCTGAGGCAGATGCCAAGGCACAGCAGACCATCAAGGATGCTGATGAGCAGGCAAAGCGTACCACTGAGGAAGCAGATGCTGCTGCAAAGCGCACCAGAGAGAGTGCGAAGGAGGAATCCGACCGCATCCTCAACGAGGCAAACGAGACCCTCGCCAATGCCAAGGCTGAGGCAGAGGAGACCATCGCCAAGGCAAATGCAGAGGCAGAGGAGCACCTGAGCTCTACCAGAAAGCAGGCTGAGGAGGATGCTGTCCGCATCAAGGCTGAGTCTGTTGAGCAGGAGAAGCGAGTTCGTCAGCTGACTGCAACGCTGCGTTCCATGCTGACCATCGAGATCGACAGCATGGAGAAGAGCGTCAAGGAGGCAAGCGAGCTTCTGACAATGGCAACAACGCAGATGAATGAGAAGATCGATTCTGTGAATGCCATCATCGGCGAGGCACGTTCCAGTGTTGAGGAGACCACCAAGAAGGGTGAGGAGAAGATGGACGCCATTATGAAGGGCGGCAGTTCTTCCTCCAATCCGGCATCCGTTGACAAGAAGGCTGAAGAAAAGAAGCCTGAAGTGCCGAAGCCTGAGAACAAGAACAATAATAACAGCAATAATGGCAATAACAACGATAATAAGCCCTCCAATACAAGCAATAACTCCAATAACAACACGAGCAGCAATACTAACAACAGCAGCAAAGGCAACAGTGCTGTAAAGGATGATTTTGCTCATACGATGATGGAGGATTTCGCTGCCGCACCGAAGGCTGAGGATAATTTCAAGAAGCCGCCGGTAAAGGATAACGGTCCGACCCCGATGCCGAAGCAGCCTAAGAAGCTGAATTTCGACATGACGGAGCTCATCAAGGACGCTGAAGCTTCCATGAGCGACTAAGACCCATTGAGGTGAAACTATGCCGGAAATCCGGAGGATCTGTGCGCAGGATCTCAAACAGTGCGCAAAAGAGCTGAAAATTGGTGACAAGATCCTGCTTTCAGGCTATGTGTACACAGCACGCGATGCGGCACATAAGCGTATCGCGGCACTGCTGGATGCAGGACAGGAGACACCGTTCCCCATTGACGGCGCGGTGATCTACTACGCAGGACCGACCCCGGCACCGCCGGGAAAACCGATCGGATCATGCGGTCCGACAACGTCGGGGCGCATGGATCCTTATGCACCGCGTCTGCTGGATCTCGGTCTGGCGGCGATGATTGGCAAGGGTGAGCGTGCTAAGCCCGTACAGGATGCGATTGTCCGGAATGAGGCAGTCTATTTGTGTGCGGTCGGCGGTGCGGGCGCACTTGCAGCGCGATGCATCAAGGAGATGCAGGTAATCGCTTTCGAGGATCTTGGATGTGAGTCGGTAAAACGGCTTCGCATTGAGGATTTCCCGTTGGTTGTCTGCAACGATGCGCAGGGCGGCGACTTGTTCTCGCAGGGACG
>ONEQ01000017.1:21126-30806 GCA_900316885.1 uncultured Eubacteriales bacterium
GGAGGATTCCCGTGTATGATGCAGGGCTTGCATCCCTGACAGATGAGGAACTGGCAGCTCTTGCCAGAACGGACGTCGAGGCGGAGGGAATGCTTCTGTCACGCTATCTGCGTCTGATCCGGTTTCATGCAGGACGCTATGCACTGAACGGTGATGTAGAGGATCTGGTGCAGGAGGGCTTGATTGCGCTTCTGGCGGCGATCCCGCAGTTTGATCCGACACAGGGCAAGCGGTTTGCATCGTTTGCGCAGGTCTGCATCTGCAACCGGATGCGCAGCTTTGTGCGGCGTGAACTGCAAATGCCTGCACCCGCCGAGGAGTATCTCGCGGAGCTGGAGGCAAAGGGAGAATTCGTGGATTCGGATACCCCGGAGAGCATTCTCCTGGAAAAAGAAAGCTATGAACATACCCGGATGCAGGTGATGGCAATGCTGTCCGACCGGGAATGGGAGATTCTGCAATGGATGCTACGCGGTGCGACCTATGCCGAGGCTGCAAAGGCACTCGGGCTGACGGTCAAGGCGGTAGACAATGCCATGCAGAGAATACGCAGGAAAATGCGTGCCGTGCGGAGTGCGGATCACTCCGAAACATAATGGTCGATACCCGGAACGGGTACGATAGATCTAAGGCTTGTAGCTTAAACAGAGCGGTTTTCAATTTTGATTTTTGTCCCATGGCAAATTCCCGATTTGAAAAAAGGTGGCGGTGTGAATCCGTCCGTAGTCCTTAGCAAATTACTCAAAGTGAGGTAAAAAACTATGTACGAAGACAAGACACTGGTATGTAAGGACTGCGGCAATGAGTTCGTTTTCACTGCCGGCGAGCAGGAGTTCTACGCTGAGAAGGGCTTTGAGCATGAGCCCCAGAGATGCAAGGACTGCCGTGCAGCTCGTAAGGGCGGCGCAAAGGCTCCCCGTGAGATGTTCACCGCTACATGCGCTGGCTGCGGCGGCGAGGCTCGCGTACCGTTCCAGCCCCGCGAGGACAGACCGGTATACTGCAGCGAGTGCTTCGCTAAGATGCGTCAGGAGTAATCCGCACGTAACTGTGTAAACTACGGAAAGCACGGCGTATGCTGTGCTTTTCGTCGTAATCTTTAACCGGAGGTGAAAACAATGGTTGTAGATAAGAACACTGTCATCGGCGATATTCTGGACGAGAATCTGGAGGTTGCTGCTCCGTTCTTCCTGGAGATCGGTATGCATTGCCTCGGCTGTCCCGCATCCCGCGGTGAGACAATCGAGGAGGCTTGCATGGTTCACGGCGTAGATGCTGATGAGCTCGTAACCAAGCTGAATGCGGCATTCGGCAACTAATGGTAAAATCGGGGCTGCACGTTTACGCAGCCCTCTTTTTTATGGAGGAACTGTATGGAAAACAAGCTGATTACCGGTATGAAATGGACGGCATGGGGGATCGCGGCTGCAAGTCTGGTGTGGTTCCTGGTCGCTCAGCTGTGGCTGAAAAGTCCCATCGGCATGCATTTTGACTCTGAGGGGAATTTTGATGTGATTGACAGCAAATTCTATGGCTTCTATCCGCATGGGATCAATCTGCTCTGCATCGGTCTGACAGTACTGTTTGATGTGCTCGCGGAAAAGGTTCGGATCGGTCTGAAAGTCACAGAATACGGCGAAGAATTGCTGCGGAAGGTCATGCACATCAGCATCGGATGGGGCAGACTGCTCATTGTCATCTTTTTTTCCTACTGGAATGCGCTTGTGATCCTTCAAAAGCCGCTGTCGGAACAGGTACCGACTGCCATTCTGAGCATGCTGATGCTCGGATTCAATGCGACCATCATCGCGTTTATCATCATCCGCTATCGTGTTGCGGGAAAGGGGAAAGCCGATGCTTAATACAAGACTAAAGGCATGTGCGGATTTTATCACACCAGGGGCACATGTCTGCGATGTGGGCACGGATCATGCACAGCTTGCCGTGTATCTGCTTGAAGCGGGCATTGCGGACGAGGTGATCGCCTCGGATATCGGTGAGGGTCCGCTTCAGGCGGCACAGCGGACGATCGACGCACACGGCTTATCCGGTCAGATCCGCACGATCCTGTCCGACGGACTGCAAAACATCCCCCCGGAGGGTCTGACCCACATCGTGATTGCCGGGATGGGCGGAGAAACGATCATCCATATTCTGGAAAACTGCCCGTTTCCGCTGGATCCGGTCAAGCTGATCCTGCAGCCCATGACCAAGGCGCGGGAGCTCCGGAAATGGCTTTATCGCGCAGGCTTTGCGCTGTCCGCAGAAACCTGTGTCCGTGATGACCGCTATCTTTACGCTGTCATGCAGGCGCAGTACAGCGGAACATCGTATGCAGCCGATGCTGCGGCAGAATGTCTGGGCGCACTGGATCTGTGCCAGCCGGCATCGCAGGATTACGCGCAGCGCGTCTATGCCCAGCTCTGCAAGGCACGTGACGGCAGGCGTTCAGCCGGACAGCTGGAGGAACCGTATGCCTCCGAGGCAGAGCTGATCCGAAAGAGAATGGAGGAATTTCAATGACAGTTCGTGACATTTACAATGCAATTGACGCTTTTGCGCCGTTTTTGGCGCAGGAAAAGTGGGATAATTCCGGGCTTCTGGTCGGTGATAACCGGCAGGCAGTCAACAAGGTTCTTGTGACGCTGGACATCTCCTGCGGTGCACTGCTCAAGGCGGAGCAGGAGAAATGCGACGTGATCGTGTCGCATCATCCGGTCATCTTTTCGCCCCTGAAATCCATTGGTTCGGACAGCATCGTCTACGAGCTCTGCCGGCAGGGCATTGCTGCCATCTGCTGCCATACGCCGCTGGATGTGGCAGACGGAGGACTGAATGATCTGTTGGCGGATCGCTTGTGCAGCGTGCTGAAGGTCGAGGACGTTGCGCCTCTGATGATCGGTGAGCCCGGACGAATCCTCACCCTGCAAAAAGCGCTTCCCTGCGCGGAAATTGCCAGCGCTGCCAAGAATGTGCTCGGCTGTACCTCGGTGCGCTATACCGGGGAAGTGTCTGTCAAGCGTCTCGGCATCTGCACAGGCTCCGGCTCGTCGCTGCTCGAGGAGATCGAGGGAAGCTGCGACTGTCTCCTGACCGGCGATGTCAAGCACGACCGCTGGTACAAGGCGCAGGAGCTGGAAATGGGACTGATCGACTGCGGGCATTATCACACAGAGATCCTCATGGTGCCGTATGTGGCGGAAAAGCTCCGCAAGGCGCATCCCACACTGGAGGTTGTGGAATTTGTGGAAGGAGACCCGGTTTCCTATGTCTGACACCCTCTGGAAGTGCCCGGTGTGCGGGGAAATGCTCGATATTGCGGGATTAACCCTCCAATGCAGGAACCGCCACAGCTTTGACCGCGCCAAGAAAGGGGCAGTCTACCTCCTGCCCTCCAACAAAAAACATTCCGATGTGCCGGGGGACAATCCCGAAATGGTGCGGGCTAGGAGGGATTTCCTCTCCAAGGGGTACTATGCCCACCTCCGTGATACGATCATCGGCGCATTATCGCCGTATATGGGCGAAAACCACACCCTGCTCGATGCCGGATGCGGCGAGGGGTACTATACCGCCGGCATTCACGCAGCTTTTCCACAGTCTCAGGTCTACGGTGTGGATATTTCCAAGACCGCCGCGAATTATGCCGCGAAAGCAGATCCGACCGGTTTCTACGCCGTGGCAAGTGTCTTTCATCTGCCGGTCCTCGACGGTGCATGCGACGCTGTTGTGAGCATTTTCGCACCGTACTGCGGGGAAGAATTTCTCCGTGTCCTGAAACCCGGCGGTGTGTTCGTCATGGCAATTCCGGCGGCAAAGCATCTCTGGGAGCTGAAAACGGCGGTTTACGATCAGCCCTATGAAAATGAGGTTAAAGACTACGCACTCGATGGCTTCCGTTTCCTCGAAAAGCGTGAAGCGAAGCTGGAGATTCACCTCGATTCCGCCGAGGAGATCCGCAGTCTGTTCGGCATGACCCCCTACGCCTACCGCACCGGCGCAAAGGAGCGGGAGCGTTTACAGGCGCTGAACTCGCTCGACGTGCGGGCGGAATTTGAAGTTCTGGTGTATCAGAAATAAAGGCACATAATCCTTTACAACACCTCTGGAAGGAGAGTATCCATGGCATTTGACGGCGCATATCTCTACACGATCCGGCGCGAGCTGGAGCAATTGGTGACTGCACGGGTCGATAAAATTCACCAACCCTCGAAGGATGAAATCATCCTTTGGATGCGCGGGCGTGACGGTGCATCGCGCATCCTCATCAGTACTGCCGGCGACAGCGCCCGGATTCACCTGACAACGGTTCCCGTGGAAAATCCGGCAGTTCCGCCGATGTTCTGCATGCTGCTGCGCAAGCACCTCGGTGGTGGAAAATTCCTGGCGGTGCGGCAGGACGGACTCGAGCGCATCCTGTTCCTCGACTTTGAGTGTACCAATGAGCTCGGTGACAAGGTGCAGCTCACCCTCGCCTGTGAGGTCATGGGGCGATACTCCAACCTCGTCCTCATCGGGCAGGACGGCAAGGTCATCGACAGCCTGAAGCGCAATGCCGATGTCACCCGGGAGCGCGTCCTCCTGCCCGGATTTTCCTATGAGATGCCGCATCGTTCACGCCGGCTCGATCTTCTGGAAACGGACGACGATACCATCCTGAATGCGCTGCTCCTCGCCCCTGATGCGGAGCTGAGCAAGACGCTTGTGTCCCTGTTTGAGGGCGTGTCGCCGCTGCTGGCACGGGAGTGGGCGTATTACGTCAGCCGTGACACCATCCGCAGCAAGGATCTCACGCAGGATCAGCGTGACCGCCTGCTGTTCGCGATCCATGAGACAGCGCGGCGGCTTCGTGAGAATGACTGTCATTTCTGCATTCTCCGCACGCCGGAGGGGGCGCTCAAGGACTATATCTTCCTGCGTCCGCAGCAGTACGGAGCGCTCATGGTCGTGAGCGAATGTTCGTCGGCAAGCGCGGCACTCGATGAATTTTATGCAACCCGCGATCTGCGTGCCCGCATGAAGCAGCGGGCAAGTGACCTGTTCAAGCTCATCATGACCCGTACCGAGCGCGTGTCGCGCAAGCTCTCCAACCAGCGGCAGGAGCTGGCGGAAACGGATAAAATGGAGCAGAACAAGCTCTGCGGCGATCTGCTGTCAGCGAATCTCTACCGCCTGCAAAAGGGCGATGCGACGGCAGTTGTCGAGAATTTCTACGATGAGAGCTGCCCGCAGATCCGCATCCCGTTACAGGTGAACCTTACTCCTGCCCAGAACGCACAGCGCTACTATACCCTCTACCGCAAAGCGGCGACCGCCAAGGAGAAGCTTGCCGAGCAGATCGCGCAGGGCGAGGCGGAGCTTGCCTATCTGGAAAGCGTGTTCGATGTGCTGAGCCGTGCGGAGAGTGAGGCAGATCTCCTCCTCCTGCGTGAGGAGCTGCGTGAGCAGGGCTATGTCCGCAGCCGCAGCAAGCAGAAGCCCCCGAAGCAGCTTTCGCCCATGCTCTACGAGTCCTCTGACGGCTTCCCGATCCTCGTAGGACGCAACAACCGCCAGAACGATCAGCTCACCCTGAAGACGGCGGCAAAGAACGACATCTGGCTCCATACCCAGAATATCCCCGGCTCCCATGTGATTCTCGTTACGGAAAACCAGGAGCCGTCCGAAACGGCAATCCGCGAGGCAGCTGTCCTTGCCGCATATCACTCCAAGGCACGCGATTCCGCGCAGGTGCCGGTGGATTTCACCCGTGTCCGCTACGTCAAGAAGCCGAATGGCGCCAAGCCCGGCATGGTGATCTTCACAAACCAGCAGACCCTCTATGTCAAGCCGGATGCGGCAGTCTGTGCGGCGCGTGAGGTCAGGGACTGATGCGGCTCGGAGAAGTATTCTTTCACCGGGACTGCCTTGAGGTCGCACCGGATCTGGTCGGCAAGATCCTCGTCCACCGTCTGCCGGACGGTACGGAGCTCCGGGAACGCATTGCAGAAACGGAGGCATACCGGGGCACGGAGGATCTTGCCTGTCACGCATCGAAGGGTAAAACGCCCCGCAACTCCATTCTCTGGGAGAAAAGCGGGACGGTCTACGTCTACATCTGCTACGGGATGCACTATCTGATGAACGTCATCACCGGTGAGACGGGAGAGCCGCAGGGGGTTCTCCTGCGGGCAGGCGTGATTCACGACGGACCCGGCAAGCTGACGAAATACCTGCAAGCCGACAAATCCCTCAATCATACCAGCTTTACCGATGGGGGCGACCTCTGGTTCGAAGATGACGGTATGCCCTGCACCTGGCATACGGATGTGCGCGTCGGGATTGACTATGCGGGGGAGATCTGGAAGAACAAGCCGTGGCGTTTCATTCTGGATCGTCACTAAAGTAGCAATTTTTTGCTTTTTATGCAAGTATTATATGCCTGGCTGTATTTTTGTGTTGACATTCTACAAAATCTGTGCTATAATATAATAGAGTAAGTGTGCAGGAGGCGGTGTGACATGCTGACTATCATTTTAAGCGGAACGCCCGCCCGGCGATCTGAATACGGAGGTATGCATGGCAGAACACGAGCATAGGAACGCACCGGATCAGGTGACCACAGAGGATCTCTGTGCGGTTGCCGAACTGCTGGGGCTGTTCGGTGATGCAACCCGTGTCCGTATCATGTTTGAACTGCTTGCCGGAGAATGTTGCGTCAGCGATATTGCGCAGAAGCTCGGCATGACCAAATCAGCGATTTCCCATCAGCTTCGGATCCTGAAGCAGGGAAGACTCGTCAGAAGCCGCCGGGAGGGCAGAACGGTGTATTATGCACTGGCGGATTCCCATGTACGGACCATATTGGATCATGCACTGGAGCATGTGACGGAATAGCAGGGCTTTTCAGGGGTTTGATGATGAATTGGGCAAGAATCTCCCGCACAGGTGCGGGTGGAAGATTGGAGAGATCTCTATGAGAAAATGGAAGTTCGTATTGACCGGTATTCTTGCATCGGCACTCTGCATGGGCAGCCTTGGCTGCACCATGAAGGAGCCGGAGACACCGGCACCTGTGACCGATTCCAAGCCGGAATTTGAGACGCGGGATATGGACGCATCGACCCGTCAGGAAGTCTCGTCCCTCGCAGCCGCGGATGCGCGTCTGACCGGTGAGCTGGAAAACAAGACTATCAAATGGCTCTCGGACTGGAACATCAACCCTGACGGAACGGGGAAATCCACCAGTACATCGACCTGAACAGCGAGCTCTGGAAGGATGTCAAGGATCTGAACGACAGCATTGCCTGGAAGGGCAAGCACTACATGGCAGTCACCCAGATGACCGGTGATAACTGCGCAGTTGTCTACAACCGGGATACCATCGCAGCGATGGGCTTTGAGGATCCGGCTGCACTGCTGGAGCGCGGTGAATGGACGTGGGATCAGTTCTCCCAGATGCTGCAGGCGTTCGTGGATCTGCCGAACCAGAAGTACGGTCTTGACGGCTGGTGGTTTGAATCCGCACTGTCTGCGACGGTCGGCGTGCCCTATGTCGGCTTGCAGGACGGTAAGCTCGTCAGCAATCTCTCTGACGGCAATATTGAGCGCGTGCAGAATTTTATGTATGACCTCTACACCAAGGACTGTGTAGCCATTGGCGTCGGTGATTTCGGCTGGACGGCATGTCCGCAGTACATTGGCGAGGGCAAGGAGCTGTTCTATCCGATCGGTCTGTGGGGACTGTACAGCAAGGATAAGGAAACCAACAAGAAGGGTGAGGTATCCGGCTGGAAGGTGACCTACGGCGACAATGCGATGTTCGTTCCGATGCCGAAGGATCCCAAGGCGGACAGCTACTATATCCCTGCCAATATGGAATCCTACTGCTTTGTCAAGGGCGGTGCCAATCCGGAGGGTGTTGCGAAGTATCTCGACTGCAAGCGCCTGACGCTCATCAACGAGGACATCAAGAAGATCGCAGATCAGCAGTTCAAGGACGATTACGGCTGGTCGGATGAGATGATCGAGATGAAGAACCGCATGAATTCGATGGCGATGGAGCATCCGGTGATCGACTTCAAGAACGGTGTCAGCACCGATCTGACGACCTTGATCGACGATAATGCAACGGGTATCCGTGCTTCTGCAAAGGGCAATCTCTGGAATGAAACGCTCGGAGCACTCAAGGATCCGGTAGAGAAAATGATTGAGGATGCGAATCAATAACTTTTTAATGAATTAAAATAATACTTGCAATTGGCGCGGCGATATGCTATAATGAAAAGAGCAAAGCAAATTGCATTGTGGGAGGCGTGACTCTATGCGTAAGGTTCTGGTAATAGGAGGCTGCGGTGTGATTGGCGATCACATCTGCTCCGGATTTTTGAAAAAGGGCTATGAGGTTGTCGCAGTAGACAGTAAGTCCAGTGATTATAATACCGGAAAGGATAATTTCAGCTTCTATCAGGCAAGACCTTCCGACAAGGCGGCTTATGCTGAGATCTTCGAGCAGCATAAGTTCCATACAGTCATTCATGCAGGCTGTACAGCGGACAATGATTTCGGGCATATCATCGGGGATGCAGAAATAAAGGAAAATGCGGGCTGCAATGCGTTTATCTATCGCTTTGCGATCGCACATGATGTGGAGCAGTTCGTGCTGCTGAGCACGACACAGGTGTATCAGATGCCCAAGACGCGCGAGCCGCTGCGGGAGGATGATTACGTCAAGCCTGTAACGAATTACGCAAAGCTCAAGTACGAATCCGAGCAGACCATGATTAAGGAGATCGGCAGAGCAAGGGGCATGATGGTGGCAATCGTGCGTGTGGCACCGGTCTACACGAAGGATTTTGCCGGCAATCTTGAGGCAAAGATCACCGATCCCAAGGATAAGACGAAATTCGTATACCGCACCGGCGAGTATGGCTTCCATATGTGCTGCGTGCATAATCTGGTGGATTTCCTGCTGACGTTCATCCAGACAGCAGTGGATCACAGCTACAACGGCATCTACAATATGGCGGATAAGAACCTGACGATGGCATCTGAGATCATCGAGTACATGAAGCAGAACCACCACATCGGTGTTGTGCTCCAGCGCAATCCCCCCAACAACAACATGTCGATGCTCAAGAACATCATGGACAGCAAGGAAATGAAGACCAATTACCGGTATCTGGACTTCTCCCGCATCCTGACGAACAACATGTTCGACATCAGCAAGGCAGCAAAATACTGCTCCTTCCGCTGGAATGTGAACAATACAAAGTAACAAGGAACCCGGCTGCAACGCGCAGCCGGGTTATTTGTTTGGGGTGCAAAAGCAGGGCTTGCGCCCTGCTTTTTTGATAATCAATCCTCAGAGGTGCCGTCAATCGTGTAAACGAACTTCACGCTGCCGTCCATGTCATTGCCCAGACCGGAGAAGCTCTTGTAATCGCGGGATGCGTCACCGACTGCACGGAAGCGCTCCACCAGAGCCTTCACATCATCGTCGTACATCTCCATGATCTTGTCAGTGCCCTCAGCCTTGAACTTGTGCATGCCCTCATCAAGCTCCTTGGAGCCATCCTTCAGCTTTGCCACACCGCTTGTCAGGTCACGGGTGCCGTTCTGGAGTGTCAGCATGCCGTTGAACAGGTCATTGCTGCCGTTTGCCAGCTTGAATGCACCGTCAGAGAGCTGTCTGGTGGAGG
>ONEQ01000307.1 GCA_900316885.1 uncultured Eubacteriales bacterium
TAAATATCAAAAAGGAACTCATTCAGGGCGTTTACACGCTGAACAAGTCCCTTTTCGATGAATGAAAATTCCTCCGCCGGAATCACCCGGGGAATGGGATCGAACGGGAAAAACTGTTCCTTGAAAACGCCGTTTTTGTAAATGCCGAACTTCACGCCATACCGACGGAGCAGTTCGTTGATCTCACCGGCATTGCCGATGGCTTCTGTGAACATCGCCTGCGAAGTCTGTGCTTCGAGGATCTCTGCATGTGTCATTGCTTATCACTCCTGTCTGTATGATTTACGGGAATTTCCCCCTATACAAAAGCGGCACTCCCCGATGATTACCGGGAAGCGCCTTTGCTTTGTATGCCCTAATTATACCACGCTTTCCCGGAAATGTCAATTTTTAAATCAAGGAAAATCAGTCAAAAATATTTCAAAAAGCAGAACTTGAAGTTGTCTGGATTTTAGGGGTTGACAGTCTGAAACGACTGTGATACAATAGTAGCATGGACAAGGAAGTCACCACGGCTCCCTTGTTCTTTTTTTATGGGAGCCTGTTTTTTCTGGTGTACTTGGATCTGCCTCCGTGAAAGAATGATTCCGACAGGCTCCCAGAGTTGGAAAGCTGGTGATGTCTATTGAAGCAGCAGATCCCAGTGATCGGCGGAAGGATCCTGAAATCCGCATCAGCTGCCATACTCTGTATCCTGGTCTATGCGCTGCGCACACGTCTTCCGATCGGCAACGGCATCCCCTTTTATAGTGTGCTGGCGGCACTCTGGTGTATGCAGCCGTATCCGGATACCACGCGGCGTATGGCAGCACAGCGCAGTATGGGAACGCTCATCGGCGCGGCATACGGACTGCTGTTTATCCTGATCGGCATTTCGTCGCCGCTGACCGCCTATCTGACAGCAGGCGTGTTTGTCATTCCGGTGATCTATACCTGCGTTCTGCTGCACAAACAGAATGCCGCGTTCTTTTCGTGCGTGGTGTTTCTGAGCATTTCCCTGACGCATTCCTTTGATGAAGCACCGTATCTGTTCGTGCTGAACAGGGTGCTCGATACATGGATCGGCATTCTCATCGGTATTGCAGTCAACAATTTTCATCTGCCGGAAAAGCATGACCGGTCAACGCTGTATGTCTGCGGGATCGATTCGGTTCTGCTGACTGACCATCCATACAATGTCCCTTATAGTAAAGTAGAGCTGAACCGCCTGATCGGAAACGGTGTGCAGTTTACGGTTTCCACAATCCATACACTTGGCGAGGTCATTTCACTGATGGACGGCGTACACCTACAATTTCCCGTGATCGTCATGGACGGCGCACTGCTGTATCAGATTGCGGAATGTCGCTGTCTGGCGTATGAAGCACTTGCACCGGATGCTGCAAAGCAGGCAGAACACATCATTTCCGCACACGGACTGCACTGCTTTGTGACGGTGCTGCTGGATGAAACACTGCTTACCTATTACGGAGATTTCCGCAATGATGCGGAACATTCCTATTATGAAGAACACCGGAAATCGCCGTATTGTCACTTTGTGCAGAAGCAGTTCCGGGATACACATTCCCGCGAACCGGTTCTGCGGCTAACGGTGTTGGCGGAACCGGAACAGATCACAGCTTTGCAGGATAAACTGACAGCGCAGTTGTCCGATAGTGTCCGCATGACCTGCTACCCGTCACAGTATCCCGGATATGATTTCCTGAAAATCATGGGTGTGAACGCTACCAAACAGGCAATGCTCCGGCGTTTGCAGTCGCAAATGCAGATCGAAAAAGTAGTGACCTTCGGCAGCATTCCGGGCGCGTATGATGTCTATATCGGGGACGGTGGCGGGGATGCAACGGTCAAGAAGCTCAAAAAACTCAGTCATATAAAGAAAAGGTGAATTACATGAATGCATTCAAGAATAAGATGTGCAGTGCTTTTACAGAGAATAACAAAATTGCACCGGAATATTTCGACAAGTACAATGTCAAGCGCGGACTGCGGAATCCGGACGGCACCGGCGTGATGGCAGGCGTGACCAACATCTGCAATGTCCACGGCTATGTGGTCAACGACGGTGAGAAGCAGTCTGATAAGGGAAAGCTGATTTTCCGCGGCTACAACATCGAAGATCTCATCAACAGAACCTATGTGGAGGATCGTTTTGGATTTGAGGAGATCGTGTATCTCCTGCTGACGGGAGAGCTGCCCACTGCGGCGGAGCTTTCGGATTTTTCCACGCTGCTTTCCGATCATCGTGAGCTGCCGCAGGATTTCTTTGAGGACATGATTTTGAAAGCCCCC
>ONEQ01000248.1 GCA_900316885.1 uncultured Eubacteriales bacterium
AGCCTGCGTCGGCTGCTGGGTATTATTGCTGCCGCCGTTCTTGCCGCCCTCCTTGTAGGTCGCCCACTGATAGTGTGCGGAAAGCGGGGTCTTGCCGTTGAACGGCTTGAGCCATGCAATGGTGTTCGGATCCTTGGACGGATCGCTGACGCCCGGCCATGTATTCATCATGATCTTGCCGGCAGTCTTCGGAATATCGCCGCGCATGGTGTAAGCTCCCTTGCCGTCAACATACCATGTGATGTGATCCGGCTGCCAGTCAAAGCCGTAGGTGTGGAAGCCCTCAGAGGCATCGAAACCGAGATCATACATATACTCGTGACCGCCCTTGCCGTTAGTGTAGTAGTTGAGCTGTACCTTGGTGGTATCCTTGCCGAGGATCTCGATGTCGATCTCATCCCAAGGATTCTCCACGCCGTTAATCTTGTCGGAAGGACCGGTGTAGGTGAAGAACGAGGAAACGACGCCGTCATTCTTGATCGCCTGCATGGATACCTCATAGTAACCGTAGCTGTAGAACTTGTTGGTTCTGTACTCGGCACCGGAATACATTCCCTTGCCGCCCTTGTCCTGATCGATGGTCAGGGTCAGCATATTGTTGTCCAGAGAGGTATTGGACTCATGCCACCAGCAGTCAAATACGGAACCGTTCGTCCATCCGTCGGATGCGAAGAAGTCACCAGCGCCCTTGCGGAAGTCAGAAATCATGGTCGCGCTGCTGTCCATCGGGGTACCGTAGTCCTTGATGGAGCCGGACGGCTGCGGCTGCGTCGGTGCCTGAGTCGGCTCGGTCACAGGCTGCGTCGGCTGTACAAGCTCGGTGGTGGGCTGGGGCTGTGTCGGCTGCTGGGTGTTATTGCTGCCGTTCTTGCCGCCCTTGTCATAGGTTGCCCACTGATAGTGCGCAGAGAGCGGGGTATTGCCGTTATACGGCTTCAGCCATGCAATGGTGTTCGGATCCTTGGACGGGTCGCTGACACCCGGCCATGTATTCATCATGATCTTGCCGGCAGTCTTGGGAATATCGCCGCGCATGGTGTAAGCTTCCTTGCCGTCCACATACCATGTGATGTGATCCGGCTGCCAGTCAAAGCCGTAGGTGTGGAAGCCCTCAGAGGCATCAAAGCCGAGGTCATACATGTACTCGTGGCCGCCCTTGCCGTTGGTGTAGTAGTTGAGCTGTACCTTGGTGGTATCCTTGCCGAGGATCTCAATATCAATCTCATCCCAAGGATTCTCCACGCCGTTGATCTTGTCAGAGGGACCGGTGTAGGTGAAGAACGAGGAAACAACGCCGTCGTTCTTGATCGCCTGCATGGAAACCTCGTAATAGCCATAGCTGTAGAAGTTGTTGGTTCTGTACTCCGCGCCGGAATACATGCCCTTGCCGCCCTTATCCTTGTCGATTGTCAGGGTCAGCATATTGTTGTCCAGAGAGGTGTTGGACTCATGCCACCAGCAGTCAAATACGGAGCCGTTCGTCCATCCGTCGGATGCGAAGAAGTCACCTGCGCCCTTGCGGAAGTCAGAAACCATTGTTGCATTGGCGTTCATGGGCGTGCCATAATCCTTGATGGAGCTGTTCTGCTGCGGCTGGGTCGGCTCGGTAACGGGCTGAGTCGGCTCAGTAGTCGGCTGTGTCGGCTGGGTGGGCTGAGTCGGCTGCGTCGAACCATTGACAGGCAGAGAGGAAACGTTGCCAACGAGGAATTTCAGGATGTTCAGAGAATCCTGCGGATCCTGCGTGCCGTTGCAGTCAACGTCAGCATTGACCTTTTCCTTATCATTCAAATTGACAGAGCCGAGCAGGAATCTGTTCATGCGGATGACATCGATGATGTCAATCTTACCGTCGCAGTTGACGTCGCCGTACTGTACGTCATCAGCCATTGCCGGGAAGCAGGCTGCCGGCATTGCGGATGCCAGCATTGCAATTGCAGCAAGACCTGCTGCCAGTTTTCTGGTCATTTTCTTGTTCATGATAGATCAATTTCCCCTCTCAAAAGTAATTTACGATATGTTTGCGGACGGAGCATCCGCAGATCATTGCGACTCTCATCAGAAAGTGCTTTCTGATCTTTGGTAATATCAGTATATCACATTCAGCCCCTGATTGCTATCGCAATTTTGATAAAAGTAATACGATTTTGACTTGGATGGTGATTCTGCACAGAATTTTATCACAGATTTACAAGAATTTGCCGGAGCAATTGACAGGGGATCTGCCAGCAGGATGAAAGTGCAAAACTATCGATTCTACGATGATTTTCAATTGCTTTTAAGTAAGGGAGGTTTCTTGCTATCATGCGATGAGGTGCAAAATGGTGCTGCAAGGGAATGCTTGAGATTCCGCTTACCATGATTTAACATTATGCCGTTCATTTTTGTTTGAAAATGATTTGGCTTGGCATCCGGATACTCTATCAGAATGGTAAATTTCTAATATAAAGGTACTTCTTGCAGTTATAACATTATTTTGTTATTTGTGGTAATATTTTGTACATGTTGAAGCTGATTGTCCCGAAAATGCAGTAAATTCCCCTTGACAAACACTAGATTGCGTGGTATACTAGTTATACAAATCATACTTTAGCAACAAGTTGTAACTGTCATACAATGGAGGGATTCCTATGAGTAAGATTCCGAAGGGTAAATATGCATGGACCGCGACCGTAGGTGAGAAGGGGCAGATCGTGATTCCAAAGCAGGCACGAGACCTGTTTGGCATCAAGCCGGGGGATACGCTGCTGCTTCTCGGAGACGAAAAGCGCGGCATTGCCATCCCGCCGCACGGCGCATTTGACCACATTCTCCGTGCAGCATTCGGGGAAAACGAGACAAAGGATGGTGAGGACGAATGAAACGCATCGCTTTCTTCTGTATTCCAGCACATGGTCACACCAATCCGATGCTTCCCGTTGCGGCGGAGCTTGCGAAGCGCGGCAACTCTGTCTGATTCTATTCCTTTGCAGAGTTCTGTGAAAAAATTGAAGCAACCGGCGCGGAATTTGTCTCCTGTGATCCGTATCTGCCCCCACTGAGGGAACGCGAGGAGCAGAGACTGAAAAACATCAAGATTACCGAAATGACAATTCAGGATATCCGGGTTACCATTGCTATGACCGATTTTCTCGCGGAGGAATTTGCCGCATTTCAGCCCGATGTTGTATACAGCGATTCGGCGTGCTTCTGGGGTAAACTCAGCGCATGGAAATTTCAGGTTCCGCTGGTGGTTTCGACGAGCACCTTTGCGTTCAACCAGCTGTCCTCGCAGTACATGAAGCACTCTCCGGCGGAAATGGCGGATATGATGGTGGGACATCCGGTGGAACTGAATATCAAAAGACCCGATGTGGTGGAGCCTCGCGCTCGCAAGGGTCTGCTGGCGCTGGTTTCCAGTGACAATGATACGGATTCGGTTGTGTACACCTCGAAGGCGTTCCAGCCTTATGCGGAGAGCTTTTCGGCTCACATCTGTTCGCGGGTCCGTCCCTGCGCACGAATATTCTGCCGGTTAAGGAAAAGGCTCGTCCGCTGGTCTATATCTCGATGGGAACGATCATCAACGATCGCCCGGATTTCTACAAAAACTGCATTGCAGCACTGAAGGATCAGTATGTGGATGTGTTGATTTCCTGCGGAAAAAGCGTGGATATCGCATCCTTTGGGACGCTCCCGGAGAATATCCGTATGGAGCCCTATGTGGATCAGCTTGACGTGCTGTTGCTGGCGGATCTGTTCCTCACGCACTGCGGCATGAACAGCGTATCCGAGAGTCTGTACATGGCGACACCGATGATACTTTTCCCGCAGACGGGTGAACAGGAGGCGGTTGCGCGGAGAGCCTATGAGATGGGTGCAGGGGAGCGCCTGACGGACGATTCTTCCGAGAGCATCCGCACCCTTGTGACAAAGATGCTGGGGAATCCGGCATATGCGCAGGCAGCCCGGAAGTGCTGCGATGATCGGCGAATGACCGCTGACCCTGTACAGTGTCTGCTTGATCGCAAGAACATCGGGATCCTTTGCCGCCTGCC
>ONEQ01000023.1 GCA_900316885.1 uncultured Eubacteriales bacterium
ATGCCCAGCGAGCCTGCGAGCGCGGGCAGTCGCTTATGCAAAGCTCCGAAAAATCTGTGGCACATCTGACGCACTGTCCTTTGTGCGGTATTGCCCTAACACGGAACATCCGCAGATTCATCTGCATATCCTGCATCATAAAGGAGTGATGCATCTTGCGAAAAACGATCCTCGTCGCAGGCGGTGACCTGCGGTTCTGCTATACCGCCCACGCTTTTCTGGCAGACTACGACGTCTGCGCCGCCGGGTTCACCCGGCAGTATCTCCCCGATCCGGGGATCACCCTCGCTGACCCGGACACCCTACCGGTCTGTGATGTGCTGGTCCTGCCGATGCCTGTCTCCGATGACGGCATCCTCGTCAATGCGCCCTTCTCCCCCGGTGAGATCCCGCTGCGTTCCCTCCTGCCCTGCCTGAAGCCCGATGCGCTCGTATTCGGCGGGAAATTCGGTGCAGCACAGGACATCTTCACCGATGCGGGATTCCCCGTGATCGATTACCTTGGCAGCGAGGAGCTTGCCGCGTGCAATGCAATCCCCACCGCGGAGGGCGCCGTGCAGATTCTCCTTGAGGAGATGCCCCGCACCATTCACCAGAGCCGCATCCTCGTGCTCGGATTCGGGCGCATCGCCGCACGGCTTGCGTACATCCTCCATGCGCTCGGCGCTGAGGTCACCGTCGCGGCACGGCAGCCCGCCGACCGTTCCCGCGCCATGATGCTCGGCTGTCAGACGGTCGATTTCCCGCAGATCGAAGCCGGAAAATACGATGTGCTCTGCAACACCGTCCCCGCGAAAGTCGTCACAGCCGGGATCCTTGCCGCCATGCGGGAGGATGCGCTGGTGCTGGATCTTGCGTCCAAACCGGGCGGCGTGGAGCTCGATGCTGCGAAATCCCTGAACCGCCGCGTGATCTGGGCGCTCTCCCTTCCGGGAAAGACCGCGCCTGTCACGGCGGGGGAGATCATCGCCCGCACGGTGATCCACCTCATCGAGGAGAGGGGGACACGGCATGAGACTTGACGGCATCCGCATCGGGTATGCGGTCACGGGCTCCTTCTGCACGCTGGCACAGAGCTTCGCACAAGCTGAATATCTCGTATCGCTCGGCGCAGAGCTGATCCCCATCGTCTCCGAGCACTGTGCGACGATCTCCACGCGCTTCGGAAAGGCTGACGCGAATCTCGCACGGCTGGAGCAGATCTGCGGACGAAAAGCCATCCTCACCATCGAGGATGCCGAGCCCATCGGGCCCAAGAACATGACCGACATACTCGCAGTTGTTCCCTGCACATCGAATACTGCCGCAAAGCTGGCACTCTCCATCACGGACGGCGTGGTGCCGATGGCGGTCAAGTCGCATCTGCGCGGCGGAAAGCCTGTCGTGCTGGGACTTGCCACGAATGATGCACTCGCCGGGAGTCTCAAGCATATCGGGGCGCTCGCGAACATGCGGCACTACTACTTTGTCCCCCTGCGGCAGGATGCGCCCGATACCAAACCCAATTCCCTTGTGGCGGATTTCTCCCGGACGGCGGATGCGATCGAAGCCGCCCTGCGCGGGAAACAGCTCCAGCCGAGTATCGGAAGCCCCGCAAAGTAACAAACAAAACCAGGAGGTATACATGTTTCGGACCTTACCAAAAACCGCGATGCTCGCCCCCATGGCGGGCGTCGCTGATACAGCCTACCGGCAGCTCTGCATGGAAGCGGGGGCATGCGCCTGCGTATCGGAGATGATCTCCGCCAAGGGACTCTGCTACAACAGCAAGGGCAGCGCCGAGCTCTGCCGCATCACCGGGACGGAGCGTCCCATGGGCTTGCAGCTCTTTGGGAGCGAGCCGGAATTTCTCGCACGCGCCACCGAGCTGCTCCTCCCCTACCAGCCGGACTGGATCGATCTAAACATGGGCTGTCCCGTTCACAAGGTGATCCAGACCGGTGCGGGCTCTGCGCTCATGCGCACGCCGGAGCTTGCCGCGGAATGTATCCGGGCAATCAAGGCGCACTGTGATGTGCCGGTTACTGTCAAGATGCGCATCGGGTGGGATGCCGACAGCATCAACGCGGTTCCCTTCGCACAGTGCATGGAGGATGCGGGGGCGGCGGCAGTCTGCGTTCACGGGCGCACCAAATCCATGCTCTATTCCGGACAAGCCGACTGGGAGGTCATCCGGCAGGTCAAGCAGGCGGTCAAAATCCCGGTCATCGGCAACGGCGACGTACACGATGCGGCATCCTGCAAGGCGATGTACGAGCAGACGGGCGTGGATCTGGTTGCCGTGGGGCGTGCATCCTACGGGAATCCGTGGGTATTCCGGGAAATTGCCGCATGGCAAAGCGGGGAGGATTACACCCCGCCGACCCCGCAGGAGCGCATGGAAACCATGCTCCGGCATGTGCGCATGATCCTCGAATACTCCGAAAAGCCCCCGGAGCTCGCCATCCGCGAGGCGCGGAAGCAGACCTCATGGTACATGGCAGGCTCCCGCAATGCGGCGGCATTCCGCTCCGCATGCTACGGACTGAACTCCTATGCGGAATGTGAGCGCCTTGCAGAGGAGTATCTCAAAGCCAATGCCTGAAGGCAATTTGCCCAAATTTTCCGAAAGCCCTTGCAAATCTGTGCGATTTCGGGTATAATAGAACTGTGATGAGTGCGTATCAATTGGAGGCATACAGAATGGCACAGAAGAAAAAAACAAAGCACGGCAAGGTTGAGGTACGGCAGCAGCGGGCAAGGATCCTGTTTAAACCAGGGACGCTCGTTTTCATCGTCCTGCTGACCTTCGGCGTGTGCTTCGGATTATATTTATTCAAGGCATCGACCACCCCCGGCTACTGGGAGGATGTCATTGTCGCGGACATGCACCTCGATGACAACGACCCCCACCCCGGCAAGAACAGCAAACGCGCCAGCGTGACCAATCCCGTTCCGTCCGGCGACCGTGCGGCGGATTCCTATATGGGTGAGGTGGCATTCATCGGTGAGGTTGCACCGCTGTCTGCATATTACGAAACCAATTCCGGCATGGTGTTCACGGATACCCTGCTCGATCTCGCAGAATCCCGGATGCGCAGCATCGCCCGCAGCCTGTACGGCTCCTCTCCGAAGGCGGTGTACATCTGGTATCAGGCTCCCTCGGATCTCGAAGCCGGCGGTGATTCCGTCAAGGCGCTCGTGGACAGCATCTGGGAGCAGACCCCGGACATGCCGATCTACGTCCTGACAGCAATCCCGGTCAAGGAAACCGAAAATTCCCAGAAAACCGAGACATGGAACGCCTCGCTCTTTGCGATGGCGGATGAACTGGGGCTGCATTACGTCGATGTCAGCACCACCCTCAAGGCGAATGACGGCACCCTTGCAGAGGCGTACCGCAACGATGAGGAGAACCTCTACAAGACTGTCGGGGATCAGATCCTGACGCATGTCATTCCCGAATAAAACGAACCCCCTGCTGTCGAAGCAGGGGGTTTTTTGTCAGTCTTCAGAGAACATGTCCTTGCCGACACCGCAGATCGGACACTCGAAATCCTCCGGCAGATCCTCGAACTTTGTGCCCGGCTCGATACCGTTCTCCGGATCGCCCAGCTCCTCATCATAGACCCAGCCGCATGCGTCACAAATGTATTTCATTCTTCTTCACCTCCGGTTCTGATCGTTTCTATGAGCTGTACCAGCTCCTTGTGGATACTCTCCGGTGTCCGCAATTCGCCGTCGTAGCAGCAGTTGAGCATATACCATTTCGCGTAGGGGTCATGCCCTGCCGCATAGCGGACAGCATCCCGGCAGCGCTTGAGATAGTCGGGATCCGCCTCGTGTACGTCCTTCTTGGATTCGTCGCCGTGATAGCGCTCCGTCAGGAGCCGCTGCGATACCTCCACCGGCACGTCCAGGAAGATCACCGCATCCGGTGCGGGGATGCCCAGCTTCTCGTATTCGTAATCATAGAGCCACGCGCAGTAGCCCTCCCAGAGCGACCGGTCGAGCTTGGTCATCTGGTAGATCGCGTTCGAGGTTGTGTACCGCGCCGAGATGATCGTCCTGCCCGAGATCCAGTCCACACGCCAGTCCTTCCGGAAGCTGATATACCGGTCAGCCGCATAGAAGGTGCTCGCGGAATAAGCACTGTGCTCCGGATCGGGATCCGTGAAGCTCCCCTCCAGGTATTCGGTGATGATCTCGCCGGCAGGCGTGCGGTAATTCGGGAAGGTCAGGAACCTGCAGTCACGGAAATGCTCCGCCAGGAGCGCGAGCTGGGTGCTCTTGCCGCAGCCGTCCAGCCCCTCAATGATGATGATTTTTGATGCCATACAATCCTCCGGGCTTTTCAGCTCAGGTCATAGGTAGAAAAGCCGTATCGCTCCAGCTTGTGCTGGAATTCCGTAAATTTCTGCTGCGTATCTCTGCCGAGCCCGTCAAACAGGATCACCATCGACTTGCCGCAGGTGTAAAACTCAAAATAAGGCGGATTTGCCGAAGCACATCGCTCCGCAATGCAGGTGCCGCTGCTTTCGGGATAGACGCGGGAGAAATTCTTCCGACATTCCTCAAAGAAAATACTCAGCCCGTTGTCAAACAGGATGCCGGATTCGTCCATATCCTTGATATCCGAAAAGCTGAAGGTGTCTGTGAAGTGGTAATGGATCATTTGTGCCATGATGTATACCTCCCTATTAAAATAACGGACGGAGCCACGTATTCCATGCCAGCAGCAAGCCGTAAATGACCGGCTGGTGGAGCATATAGATCCCCAGCGCATGCCGTCCGATCAGATTCAGCGGGGCAATACCCTTCCAGCGCACGGCGAGGATCTGCTTTCCGCAGAGTCCGTGCAGGTAAAATCCCGTCAGGAACAGAAAGCACCAAGGGATCAGCGGGAAATAATCGCTCGAACCAAAATCCGGCGGCGGAAAGCCCAGATAGGCTGTCAGAACATTCTGATACAGCGCCTCCGGGAGCCGGAGCAGGGGCTTGAAGAAGATGCCCAGATACCCGCTGCCGGCAAGCCGGGTGCCTGCAAACAGCGCCAGACTCACGACGAATCCCACGAGGGCAGGAAGCTTCTGCAAAGCAGGCTTTGCCGCGCCCGCGATCAGCATACACGAGCCGATCAGCGTCAGCACGCCGAACAGGATGCGCTCCTCCGGCATGAACAGGATTGTTGCGAGTGAAACTGCCGTACCCAGTCCGAATACAATCGCACCGCGGCGGAGCGTATGCTTACCCATTGCCGCGCAGAAGCCCGACAGGGTGATGAAGGTGCAGCAGATCGCCTGCTGCCACGCAAATGCGCCGATGCCCTGATACCACGGTGCCGGGATGCCGAAGATGTACACAAGATCGTACATCGCATGGAACAGCACCATGTTGATGACCGTCAGACCGCGCAGGGCATCCAGCAGAGCGCAGCGGCGGGAAAGATCGGGTTTCCGGAACAATTCGAGCATAGTATGCCTCCGGTCGTTTCATATAACTTTATTATACAGGATTCTGCACATTCTGTCAAGCCCCTTGCAGGGCTGCGGATGTGTTCGCATGCCGCCTGCAAAGTCTCCGCCCGCTGCGCGGACGGGGACGGAGCGCCGGGGCTGCAAAAAACGGGAGCCTGTGCGGCTCCCGTTTGAATTGGGTTATTTCTTGTTCTGCGATTGGATGTATTCGCTCAGGGCCGGCGGATTGGGGTTTGTTCCGCAGGCGGCGGCGTAGAGCAGAATCATCGTGGCATCCTCAGAGTTGATCGCGCTGTCCATCACGACATTGGCGGCAGCCAGTGCGGAATCATCCAGCCCGCTGTCCAGATTGGTGCCGATTCGTGCTGCGGCAATCAGGATGGCGGTTGCATCCTCGGCGTTGATATGGGTATCGCCGTTCACATCGCCCAGTGCATATGCCTTCTTCTCCACAGGATCGGTGGTAGCCGGTGTGGTCTCGGTCGGCATGGAGGGATTGGTCATGGTTGCCTCGGTCACTCTCGGCGCGGTCGTGGTGGTGGTCGTATCCGTTGCACCCGGCATCACAGGATTCGTCATGGTTTCCTTGTACTCCGTGGTGGCGGGCATGGTCGGGTTGGTCTCGGTGGAATCCGTCTGCGCAGGAACGGCAGCGGTCGTTACCGTTGTAGTCTCTGCCGGCATGGGCGGATTGGTCATGGATGCACCGGTATAGGGCGCTTCGGTGGAAGCAGGCTCGGTCGGTGTTGTCTCGGCAGGTACGGACACCTCGGCAATCGGTGCAGGGGGATTGGTTACGGTTGCTTCCGTGGATGCCTGTACGGGCGTTGTTTCGCCGGGCGTATCCTGTGCAGCAACGGGATCGGAAAGCGTGATTTCAACCGACACCGGTGCTTCGCTGACAGCGGTCACAGGCTCAGATACTGCCGCTGCCGGGAAGGCTGCGGATACCATGCCGGCAAGCATTGCTGCTGCGGTCAGAAATGATGTGATTTTCATGTGTTTCATATTGTCTCTCCTTTTTCGTGAAATGATCGGCAGAACCGTCCTTTTTATTGTACCACGATTCGTGCAGAATGTCAATCATAACGCGGTAAAATTGTGCGTATTACCGAATATTTCGCGCTGTCAGTGTCTCCGCGATCGTCCGGAAGATCGGTGCAGCGGCGGAATTCCCGTAGCCGCCGTCCTCGACCAGCACCGTGACGGCGTACTGCGGCTTATCCAGCGGGAAATATCCCGTGATCCACGCATGGCAGAGCTCCGTGCCGTTCTCGTCATAGCGTCCGGTCTGGGCGGTCGAGGTCTTTCCCGCTGCAAACGTGTTCGCGGGCGCCGCATTCGAGTGCTCATTCCGGTTCACGGCAGCGATCATCAGCTCCTGCAGATACTTCGCGCAGTCACGCGACAGCGCCAGGGCATAGCGCGGGGGCTTTTCCTCCAGCGGATCCTCCCCGTGCTTTGTCGTGCCCCGGATCAGGCGGGCAATGGGCATTTTCCCGTTGTTGGCGATGCCGCATGTCATTTGCGTGACCTGCACCGGCGTCGCAGTCAGCTTTCCCTGCCCGAAGCAGAAATTCGCCATCTCCGCCGGGAGCTTCAGATCCTCCCGCGAGGGGAGCGTACCGGACTGGGAGATGATGCTTTTCGAGAGCGCCAGCTGTGACCCGAAGCCGAGATCCTGCGCCGTTTCCCGCATCCTGTCCGGTTCGAGCAGCTCGCTGAGCTCCACGAAATAGACGTTGCAGGAGTCGATCATCGCCTGCGTCATATCCACCTCGCCGTGTCCGTTCCAGTCGTGACAGCGGAAGGTCTGCCCGTGGATGACCGTCCTGCCGGTACATTCGGTGTGGAATGACGTCCAGTGCGAACGATAGGCGGCGGCGCTCGTCACCAGCTTGAAGATCGAGCCGACGCTGTAGGGGCACAGGCACCGGTTGATGAGCGGGGCATTCTCATCGGAAATCGCATCGCCCAGATGATCCGGGTCATACGCCGGAAAGCTCGCCATGCCGAGAATATCCCCGGACTTCACATCCATGACGACAACCGCGCCCTTTTCGATCGGCTGTGCCTCGCAGAGCGCCTGTATATCATGATTCAGCGTCGTGACGATGCCGCTGTTCCGCCCCGCCGCATCCGAAACAACCGGCGGAATCCCCGCCAGCGCATGCCCCCGGGCATCGACCGTATAGGTGACCGTGACCGGATCCTCGTGCCCGCGCAGGAGCTTGTCGTAGTCATTCTCCAGCCCCGTCACGCCCGTATGTTCGAGCGTATAGCCGAGGACATGCTGTCCCACGAGATGCCCCTCCCCGCGCACCGGCACGCGCACGGTGGTCACGGCATCACAGCCGATCTCCTCCGTATCCACCCGGCAGAGGAAAGGCTTTCCCGTGCGGATTCCCTTCAGCAGCGGCGAGACCTCCTCGATGTGCGGCAGGAGCGCCTGCACCGTCTCCGGCGTGGGAAATGCGGCGGCATAGACGGCATCCTCCCGGTTGACCAGCGGCTCCAGATGGCGGTCGTAGATCGTCCCCTCCGCATAGCCGGCGGTCAGCACCGTCTGGCTCTGGCGGATGGCAGTCTCCTGGTACTGCGCCCGGTGCATGAGCAGCGTCAGATACAGGATCAGCAGCAGAAAGCCGAGAATCAGATACAGCTCGGCGGCAATGAGTCGTTTGCGCATAAAATCCCTCCCATATCAGTATGGGAGGGATGCGGGAGATTATTCATGCTTCCGGGATTCGTTCGCCGCCTGCCGGAGCACCTCAGCGGGATCCTTGCCGTAGAGTTCGCACACGGCAAACAGCTCACCGAGCGTCATGGTATCGGGGTATTTGAACCGCCGGCGTGCCGTGCGGTCGGAGGTTTCGAGTTTCTGGGCAATCTCGCTGTAGTCCTTCTTGGCAGAGCGCTTCCACACGATCAGATTCAGCTTAATCGTGTCAATGAAGCGGTCGTATTGTTCCTGGTCGTTGATCTGCATAGCTCAGCCCTCCAACAGAATCGTGAACGGTCCGTCATTCAGGAGACGCACCTGCATATCCGCGCCGAAGCTGCCGTGCTCAGTCGGGATACCCTTTTCCCGCAGATGCGCGATGAACACCTCATACAAATGCTCGGCAAGCTCGGGGGCTCCCGCCTTGGAAAAGCCCGGTCGGTTCGATCGGCAGTCGGCATAGAGCGTGAATTGCGAAATCACCAGCACCGCGCCGCCGACATCCGTCAGGGAGAGATTCGTCTTGCCGTTCTCATCGGGGAAGATGCGCAGCTTGATGAGCTTGTCCGCCAGCTTGCGGGTGATTTCCTCGGTGTCCTCTTGTCCGACACCCAGCAGCACCAGATAGCCTGTGCCGATCTGTCCGATGATCTCATTGTCCACTGTCACGGATGCTTCCGTGACACGCTGTATTACTAATTTCATATTGCTCTCCTTCAAAAAGCATAAGGGCTATGTGGCTTTATTCGTCCTCCCGGAGCAGTCCCCAGGTGCCCCAGAACCAGCGGGATTCCCTGCCGTCCGGGGACAGGATACGGATCCGCCCTGTCTCGTCGGCGGTCACGGATTTGCCGTGTACCGGCATCGCGGAGGACATCCAGATCGGATCCAGACGGTCGGGGCGTGTTGTATCCCAGTCATAGAGGAACAGATGCTCGGAATAGAGCGTCTTGTTGTCCGCCTCGCGCCAGAAGGGCTCGTATTTCCCGAAGCTGCCGGGCTTCCAGACATGCAAAAGCACCTCGTCCGCGCCGTCGCGGTCTGCATCGAAGATCAGGCAATCCGCCGTGAACCACGCTTCGTCCGACGTATAGGAAAAACCCTCGCCTGTCAGGGTGAGTCTGCCGTCCTGCAAAACGATGTACACCTGCTCGCCGTCGATTTCACGACGACCGTCGATTTTCTCCAGCGTGACCCATGCGGGGATATGGGAGCGCCGCACCTCCGCCGGTGTCAGGATGCCGCCGCAGAGCACAGGCAGTGCGGCGGTCATCAGCGCCAATGCTGCAAAGCGCAGCTTACTCGTCATAGTAGTCCGGGATGTAAAGAATATCGCTGTACCAGTCGGGGAATTTCACGCTCTTGTCCTTCCTCGGATATTCGTCGCCGCGCCATGCGATGCCTAACATCTGCTGCCATTCGAGATCCGTCAGGCGATGATCCATCGGCTGCTGGAACTGATAGAACGAATACGCCGCACCGGATGCGATTTTGAGCTGACCGTCCACCTGTACCACAACGGTGATCTCCATCGGTCTGCCCGTGCCGACCTCCAGACACCAGCCGTTCGGGTCGGTCGCAATATCCGCGATCAGTGCTGCGGGATGCTCCTGCGGGGAGTAATACTCCTCCTCGGGATGCTCTGCACGCATGACCTCCTCCCAGAAATGCTCAAGCTGTCCGCCGAACGAACGGATGAGCTCAAATTCCTCGTCAGTCGGGAGCTCACCGGCGAGCTCCTTCTTGGCGATTGTCTCCAGCTTGCCGGAGAGCTCTGCGAGGATGTTCAGGTTCTCCTTGTCGGCAGCATCGAGCATCCCGTAGCCGGACAGTCCTGCCGAGGTGGATGCCACCAGCGCCTTGAGGCGTGCAAATACGACCGGCTCCACCTCCACGAAGCCTCGGTCATCCCATTCCGGGATCTCGCCGCCGCCCATTTCGCCCATCATCTGCTTGGAATAGAGGATGGTATCGTGCTTGAGCTCGGTGTAGCTGCCCTCGAAGGTCAGGAGCGAACGCTTGCGCCATGCATCCGTCTGCATGAACGGAGGGTAAATGTCGCCCTTGCTTTGCAGGAGGGGTGTCAGCGTGTAGATCCACGAGGAGTACAGATTTGCCGTCCACGTAGACAGCGGTGCATTGTGTACGGTCGTGCGCAGCGTCTGCATCTGGTCGCCGTAGTTCGGGTAATTGGTGCTGCCCTGCTGATCGAGGATGGAAAGCGCAGTATCGGAGCCGAGCGCTGCCGGGAAATCGAGCGCATCGGGCAGGAGCCGCTTCTCACCGAGATCATTCTCCTTGACCTGACGGTAGCAGAGCTGGGTGAAGCATGCCTCATCGATGGAGAAGCGCTGTCCCATGAACCGGAAACCCTTCTGTGCTGCCTGCTGCTCCTCATCGGAATCCGCTGCATAGACGGGAACGGAATTGATCTGCGGCTGCGGCAGCTGCTTGCAGAGCGCCTTGAATTTCTCCCAGGCATCATTCTGACCGACCAGCGACTCGACCACGCAGTCCTTGCCGTAAACGGCATCCACAACAGGCTTTTCCTCGTAGTAGCCGAAATCATCGGACTGTCCTGCAAAGAACGAGGTCACGGTGTAGACCTCCGACCATTTTTCCAGCGCATCGCCGGTCAGTCCGAGCGTGATGAGCACGGAGGCGCGGTTAAGGGTATCGTTATCCTGCCGGAAACCCATGCGTCCGTACCACATCATCGCCTTGAAATAGCGCTGGAGATCCTCGGAGGAATCGTAATAGCCGCGGGGCTTGTACTGGGAATAATCCTCCTTGACATCGGGAAAAATGGCGGAATCGCCAATGCCGGATGCGGCGGAAATCAGGGAAAGCTCTGCATTGACCGCATCGCTGACCTCCTCGGAAACGGAGGCATCCGGGTCGAGGAGCTTTTCGCCCACAGTGAAGAATGCAGCCGTGATCTTTGCGGCATCCTCCCACTCTGTGCCCTTGAGATGGCTGTACTGGAGCAGCGAGGTTTCGCGCATCTGTCGGGAGACGTCGAGCATTTCTGCGCTGAGCTTTGTTTTTTCGAGCTTTTTGAGCAGGTGGGCGAAGTACAGGTGGTAGGTATGCATCATCGAATCGGTGGTGATGTAGTTCGCATCGTTGGCATAGCGGTTGTGCTCATAAATCTCGAAATACTCGTTATTCCAGCCCGGTGTGAGGACGAATCCGTTCTGACCGAGCATACGCTTCTGTTCATCATCGAGGTAGAAGCCGCCGATGTAGACATTGGAGAGATCAGCGGCGGGCGTCTGCCACTGGGCGGAGCCGCTGGTGCTGTCGTCGCCGGCGTTGAAGTCGCTCAGGAGCGACGGTCTGGGGAGATAGGTAATATCGCCGGGATTAGCATTGGCATTGCCGGAGATGGCATTGGTTTCGGTGATCTGCTGAACCTCGGTGGGAGCAGGTGCGGTGGTTTCGGGTGTGGAATCCGGCTGCTTCACCGGTCCGCAGCCTGTGAGCAGCAATGAAAGCGCCAGAATACCTGCGATCATTCGTTTGTTCATGATGATACACTCCTTTATGGTCAGAATGAGAGTCTGTTTGTAGTCATTATACCACAGAACCAAAAGAATGTCAATTATGGGGAAAGGGGGGGCTGCGCCCGTTACCCCCTCCCCCAAGGGGGAGGGGGTTTTTCGCAGGGGGCTGCGCCCCCTGCACCCCGCTTTTTGGGGCTGACGCCCCATACCCCGTTATTCTCGTGGGGGCTGCGCCCGTTACCCCTAACCCCCTCCCCCAAGGGGGAGGGGGCTTTTCGCAGGGGGCTGCGCCCCCTGCACCCCGCTTTTTGGGGCTGACGCCCCATACCCCGTTATTCTCGTGAGGGCTGCGCCCGTTACCCCCAACCCCCTCCCCCAAGGGGGAGGGGGCTTTTCGCAGGGAGCTGCGCCCCCTGCACCCCGCTTTTGGGGCTGACGCCCCATACCACGTTTTTTCCGCGGCGCACAACCCCGCAAATAAAAAAGCGAACCCGTTCAACGGGCTCGCTTTGATATTGTCATTCGGTTCATACCCTGCACAGCACCAGCAGCACAGTCACTGCCGAAAGCAGGATCTGCAGCAGCGTGAAACGGGTCACGACCTGCGTATCGCTCCAGCCCTTGTTCTTGCGGGCATGATCGTGGAGCGGCGTGCGGATGTTCTTCATGAACGTTTTGGATTTGGTGACGCGCAGAATCGTCAGCTTGACCAGTCCCAGACCACCGTCCAGAATCAGCAGCAGCGCACACGGGATGAACAGGAACGGATCCTTCGTCTGCATGAAGGCTGCGGCGAGGATCAGTCCCAGCGCACGCGAGCCTGCATCACCCATCAGCATACTGCTCGGTGAGCAGTTGAACCAGAGATAGGCGATCAGCACAAACATACACATCCAGACAAGCAGGGTAATATCATTCTGCCATGCCATCGCCATGGGTGCGCTCTCCTTGAGCACCGCCGGAACAAACGGGATATCTGCATGCGTGATGCCGAAGGAGAACAGCAGAATTGCCATCACCGAGCCGAGCGATGTCAGCGACAAACTCGTACAGAGTCCGTCCACACCGTCCGCGCAGTTGGTGACGTTGATGCTCATCCACACAAGCACCACGCCCAGCGGGATGTATGCCCAGCCCGGAAGCTGGAACTGCGTCCCGAACACCAGCAGATGCACGACACCGTTCGTCCGGAAGTACATCAGCACCGCAACGACAGCGGAGATCAGCAGATCGATCAGACCCTTGGTCAGCTCGCCCCACGGCTTTTCAGAGGCATCGTCCAGATAGCCCGAGAGCATCTCGAAGAACAATGCAGCCAGCAGGACGATCATATCCACACTGACGATTCCCTGCGCACCCAGCGGGATAAACATAATCGCCGCTGCGATCAGCGCTACCATGAGAATCAGTCCCGCGCCGCGGTCCTTGCCCTTGGACAATGCGCCGTTCACGGCGAACTCACGTCCCTGATCCTTGGGCAGATATTTCCGCCCGCATACAAGTCCGCCGAGTGTCAGCAGAAATGCCGCTGCCCCGGCGATCAGATAATACAGAGCACCCTGCTCCTGTAGAAGTTGATACAGCATAGCTTCCTCCCCTTATAGTCCGACACCGCGTGCCGCCGCATATTGCAGAATCCATGTAGCGTCCTCCGCATTGATGACATGATCCCCGTTGCAGTCCGCACGATCGAGCCATGCGGCATCCTTGTCCGGATCACTCTTGCCGGTACCGAGCTTTGCCGCATAGATCAGCACCTCGGTCGCATCCTCTGCGTTCACCGCACCGTCCAGGTTGACATTGCCGCGGATGGCATCGGTCAGGTAGAGCACATAGGTGCCCTCCCGCTTGCCTTCCTCGCGTACCTGCAAAGTCAGGGCATAGGGTGCCTGGATGCGAACCTGGGTGTAGGATCCGAAGTTCACTGATTTGCTGAAGATCTCTCCCGTCGTAATCGGCAGGATATAGGGATCGGAGCCGTTCCGCTTGCAGACGGCAGTCCAGCAGTCATCGGCAATGCGCTCAAGCTTCAGGTATTCCTTGGTATCTGTCCGCAGAATGCTGGAAATCTGCGCCACGGCGGGCTGATACTGCTGCTTGTAAACCGGATACCGCTTTCCGTCGATAACGGCTGTGGCAGAGATCTCGGTCTTATCATAGATGCGGATCGGCTCCTGATATACATGGTAGTACTCGCCGTCCGTGCTGTACAGGATCTCTGTTGCGCCGGGACAGGACAGCCTGATCTCCGTGCCAACCGGCACCTCGGCATCATACGTCGAGAACTGTACGCGCCCCGGCTCCTGCGTCAGCGCACGGACACAGACATTGCCCAGCTTTGCGTATACATGCTTGTATGCGCCGATGCCGGACGAATTGGTCAGTGATGCGTTGATGGTCTCACATTCATACATGTCCTTCCACTGGAGACCGTCCGTGCTGACAAAGCTCTCGCCCGGATGGAAATCCCGGACAATCAGCTCCTCCGGGAACAGCGTCTCGCTGTCCATCGTGACCGTGCCATCCGGAGAAACGGTCGAAAAGCGTGCATACGCCTCGCAGGGGATATGCTTGCCCATGGCACCGTTCAGCTTCACGACAACGGAAAAAGTCTCGCCTGCGGTGAGGAATACCGGTGTCTCCAGATCCACGGTATGATAGCCCGCAAACCTTGCCTTGCCGGATACCGTGCTCATTTCCTCGCCCACGATCGGGGTATCCTTTGCGGCTTCGCCCTTATAAATGCGGACGGAATAGCTGTCGCCCGGCATGGCTGTTGCGAACATCACCGAGGTCAGAACCGCATCCTCCTCCGCTGTGAACACATTCGCCATAAAGACGGTCGTTTCCTCGCTGTTGACAGCAAGTCCCCGGCAGAAGCCATAGGTATCGTACTGGTACTGCGCCGAATGCTTCTGCACCGGCTCCGCATCGACGGTATAGAGCTCCGAAATCGACGGCTCGGCATAGGAAAGCCAGAAATAGCCGTTGTCGCCGGTGGTCACACCCCAGCTGTTCTTGCAGAGGAAGGCACCGTCCCGGGGCGGGGAATTGCGGAAGTTCATTGCGCTGAAATTGTCATCCCAGCCGACAATGGTCACGGCATGAAACACGGACTGCGCCGCACCCGCTGACTTGAAGCCCGGATTGTAGAAGCTGTTGAACTCCGTGCGCAGTCCGGCGGAATCATTATAATAGATCACGGATACGGCATTGCCGCCGTAGACCTTCTCCTTGACGCTGCGCAGCATCTCCTCCGTCACAGGCGTATCCATATCACCCAGGATGATATCCACATCGGAAACATGGCATACCGCATGTGACCGCAGATCCTCTGCGGTCAGCTCCAGATTATTATCGGTCAGGCTGCTGTCCGGGAAATCCGCCTGCGGAACGGGCGCATACCAATTGGTCAGCATCGGCGCGGAAACGGTCACACCGCCGGCTGTCCGGAAGGGCGTCTTTTCATCCTTCCCGTAGCCCATGACCGGGGAGAAAGCGTAGAATGCCATGCTCCACTCGGACAGATCAATATCCGGCATCCGGGAGACCATCGTGCTCTCCAGCGCAGCCATCGCCGCAAAGCTCCAGCAGACACCGTTGGAGCCCTGGCTCTTTACCTCGGTAGCCAGTCCGACCTTCCGCATGTCATAGCTTGCGGGAAGCTCCACATCCGTTTCCGCTGCTGCCGCCGCGACTGTCCCCTCACTCAGCGAAACAGCTCCCGCCGGGAGCTGCTGTGCGCCCCACAGGGCGCATAAGCCGCATAAAACCGCTGCGGCAAGGCGTTTGTTTCTCATTCCGATTCTCCTAACATTACCAGAAAGGGTTGCTCTGTTGTGGTACATGCCTGCGCAAATACAAATTCCGCACCGAGTGTCCGGACGGCATCTGCAAATACAGCCTCCGGCATAGCCTGCGGGAAAATGCCGAACACTGCCGCACCGCTGCCGGTCATCACGGCACATGCCGCACCACATTCCAGCAGACGACGCTTGGCGCGTGTCACATCCGCACAGTCAATCGCGGCTTCAAACAGGTTGCCGCAGCTTTTTGCCAGAAGCGCCGTATCGCCGTGTTCCACAGCCTGCAGCATCGACGCAGTATCGGGATGCGGCGGATTTTCCAGCGCATCGACCGCCTTGTAGGCTGCCGGGGTGGAAACGCCCTCCTCGCCCTTGACGATGATGAGCCGCAGCTCCGGCACGGGCTTCAGCGGGGTCAGATCCTCACCGATGCCCTTGGCAAGCGCCGTCCCGCCGAGCAGGATGAACGGCACGTCCGCGCCGAGCTTCACGCCGATCGCACGAAGCTGCGCGTTGGTGAGCCCTGTCTCCAGCAGCTCGTTCAAGCCCCAGAGGACACCTGCCGCATCCGCAGATCCACCCCCCATACCGGCACCGGAGGGAATCTCCTTGTGCAGGGCGATGGTGATTCTGGCGCGGATGCCTGTCTCGTTCAGAAAGGCGGCTGCCGCCTTCCATGCCAGATTATGCTCGTCGCAGGGAACGGCGGGTGCATCGCAGGAAAGACAAATCCCCTCGCCGTCCTCCGCAGTCAGTTCTATGGTATCATATACAGTCACGCTCTGGAATATGCTTTCCAGCGTGTGATAGCCGTCCGGGCGCTTTCCCGTCACGTCGAGGGAAAGATTGATCTTCGCGGCGGCTCTGAATCGCAGCTGCTTCATGCCTTGCCCCCGTGACGCTCTAAGAAATGCGTGATGCGCTCAACTGCTGTCATCAGGTGCTTGAGGGAGTACGCATAGGACACGCGCACAAAGCCCTCACCGCATGCACCGAACGCATTGCCCGGTACGACGGCAACCTTTTCCTCCTCCAGGAGCTTTTCGCAGAATTCCTCGCTCGACATGCCTGTACACTGGATCGACGGGAACACATAGAATGCACCCTCGGGATTGAAGCAGGTCATGCCGATGCGGTTGAATGCCTCGACGAGATAGCGGCGGCGGAGATTGTACTCCTTGATCATACGCTTGACGTCCTCCTCACATTCCTCCAGTGCGACGATTGCCGCATACTGGCTGACGGTGGGGGCACTCATGATGATGTACTGGTGGATCTTGACAATCTGCTGGGTGATCGGCTGCGGGGCGCAGACGTATCCCAGACGCCAGCCGGTCATGGCATAGGACTTCGAGAAGCCGTTGACCAGGATCGTGCGCTCACGCATCCCGTCGATCTCGACGATGGAGCAGTGCTTGCCGCCGTAGGTCATCTCACAGTAGATCTCATCGGTCAGGATCAGGATATTGGTATCGCGCAGCACCTCGGCAATGGCTTCGAGATCCTCGCGCTTCATGATCGCGCCGGTCGGGTTGTTCGGGTACGGGAGAATGAGCAGCTTGGTCTTGTCGGTGATTTTCTCGCGCAGCTCCTCGGCGGTCAGCTTGAAGTGATTCTCTGCCTTGGTAGCGATGGCAACGGGCACGCCGCATGCCATGCGCACGAGGGGATCGTAACAGACGAATGCCGGCTCAACCACGAGGACTTCATCACCCGGATTGACCACGGCGCGGATGGCGATGTCGATCGCCTCGGAGCCGCCGACGGTAACGACGATCTCATGATCCGGGTCGTAGTCGGTATGTACCGTGCGGGACAGATACCCTGCAATGGATTTGCGCAGGTCTGCCATGCCCGCATTGGCAGTATAGACGATCTTCTTGCGTTCGAGCACGTCGATGGCTTC
>ONEQ01000118.1 GCA_900316885.1 uncultured Eubacteriales bacterium
ACGAACAGCACGGAATCGAACCGGTCGGTCAGACCGCCGTGTCCGGGCATGATCTTGCCGTAATCCTTGATGCCCTTCTCGCGCTTGATGACGGAGAACACAAGATCCCCGACCACGCTGATCGGTGCGCAGACCAGTCCCAGCAGCGCCGCCTTGACGCCGACAGATGCATGAAAATCCACATGCCAGAGCATTGCATAGCCCCAGAACAGACCGAGGAATACGACCGCATTGCTGATGAGTCCGCCCACAAAGCCCTCCACCGTCTTCTTCGGGGAGATGTTCGGACAGAGCTTGGTCCTGCCGAGTGCCACGCCGCAGAAATAGGCGCCGGAATCAGCGATCCACGCGCCGCAGAGGGCAAGGATCAGATAGAACAGCCCGTGCCGGTCAAAGTAATTGAGCGTGATGAGCTTTTCCAGCGACCACGGCACAAAATACATCGCACCGCCCATGAAGCTGAGCATTTCAATCCGGTATTTCCCGTGGTGCCACAGAAATTCAATGAACAGCGTCAGCAGGCAGATGGGCAGCAGCAGACGGCTGATCGTCTGCACCACAGCGCAGTCCGGTGTGACATTCCGAAAGTATTCCAGAATCAGCTCACCGCCGCCGTAGAGCATATACCCCGTCATGGCAAGGCGGAATTTCTCTCCCTGGATCGCCCGCGCCAGCTCAAACAGGATGATCTCCGTCACCACTGCCAGAATCAGCGGCAGAACGAACGTATTATGCAGCACAAAGACTGTTACAGCAATGACAATCCCGACTGCGGATGAGATCAGTCTGGTTTTCATTCAGCGCCTCCGAAGCGTCTGCCGCGTTTTGCATAGGCTCTGAGCGCATCGTCAAGGTCGTTCGAGGTGAAATCCGGCCAGAGAATGTCCGTGAAATAGTACTCTGCATAGGCGCTCTGCCAGATCAGGAAGTTGGACAGGCGCAGCTCACCGCTCGGACGGATGATAAGATCCACATCCGGTACACCGGCGGTGTACAGGTGCTCGTTCACGGTATCCTCGGTGATGTCCGCCGGGTCGAGCTTGCCCTGCTTGACAAGCTCCGCGATCTCGCGGACGGAATGTGTAATCTCGGCTCTGCCGCCGTAATTGCAGCACATGAGGGAGGTCAGGCGCGTATTGTCCTTGGAATCCTCCTCGAGCTTGGTCATGCTGTCCTGAATATCCTGCGGGAACTTGGTTCTGTCACCGACGAGGATCCAGCGGACACCCTCCTTGACATGGGGCTGTACATCGATCAGTCCCTCGCGCATCAGACGGAAGATACCCTCGATCTCTGCCTGGGAGCGTGCCCAGTTCTCAGTTGAAAATACATAGAACGACGCATACTGGATGCCGATGTCGCGGCAGTACTGCATGATCTTCTTGTAGACCTCACCGCCCGCCTTATGCCCGAAGGTACGGGGCATACCGCGCTTCTTCGCCCATCTGCCGTTGCCGTCCATGATGAAACCGACATGCTTCGGCATCTGCTCCGGCGGAATCGGGGGCTTGATCTCTTTTTTCTCAAATAATGCCATCGTAAGGCTCCTTTTCCGGCATCCGGGATCAGATGCTCATGATCTCCTTTTCCTTGTCGGCAACTGCCTTGTCCACGTCCTCGCAGTACTTGTCGGTGATCTTCTGGAGCTTCTTCTCGGCATCCTTCTGATCGTCCTCGGTCAGCTCGCCGTTCTTCTTCATCGACTTGAACTTGTCGATCGTATCGCGGCGCACGTTGCGGACGGATACCTTTGCCTCCTCGCCGTACTTCTTGACGGTCTTGCAGAGCTCCTTGCGGCGCTCCTCGGTCGGCTGCGGGAAGGACAGACGGATCACATTGCCGTCGTTCATGGGGGTGATGCCCAGATCAGATGCGAGAATTGCCTTCTCGATGTTCTTGAGGGTTCCCTTATCCCACGGCTGGATCATCAGCACACGGGGCTCCGGGGTGGAGATGGCAGCCATTGCCTGAATGGCTGTCGGCGTGCCGTAGTAATCGACCATGATCTTGTCGAGCACAGCAGGCGTTGCACGGCCTGCACGGATGGTTGCAAAATTGTTCTCGAGGCTCGTTACGCTCTTGAGCATCTTGTCCTCGGCAGCTTTGAGTGTAGCTTTCATGTTGGTAGTCCTTTCTACTAATATTACGGAGAATTATTCCTCCGTCACAACGGTACCGATCTGTTTGCCCATGACTGCATCGAGGATATTATCCGGACGGCTCAGGTCAAATACGAGCATCGGGAGATGATTGTCGCGGCAAAGCGTTGCAGCGGTCATATCCATGACGCTCAGCTCCTCGTTGAGCACCTGGGTAAAGGTGAGCTTGTCGAACTTGACAGCATCGTCAAACTTGTGGGGATCCTTGTCATACACGCCGTCCACGAGGGTCGCCTTCATGAGGATCTCCGCCTCGATCTCCACGCCGCGCAGCGCTGCTGCCGTATCGGTCGAGAAGAACGGGTTGCCTGTACCGCAGCCGAAGATCACAACTCTGCCCTTTCGGAGATGGCTGATCGCCTTGTTGCGGATGTAGGGCTCTGCAACCTGCTGCATGGTGATCGCCGTCTGGACGCGGACCTCCACACCGAGGGATTCGAGCACATCAGCGATAGCGAGTGCATTGATGGTGGTCGCGAGCATGCCCATGTGGTCTGCACGGGTGCGGTCAAGACCGCCGCTCATTCTGCCGCGGAGGAAGTTGCCGCCGCCGACAACGATGCCGACCTCGGCACCGACATCCACACATTTCTTGACGCTCTCACAGATATTGCCGATAACGGTATAGTCGAGACCAAACCGCTTGTCGCCCGCAAGTGCTTCACCGCTGAGCTTTAACAGAATTCGTTTGTATTTGAGTTCCATGTGTTACACCTCACATATAGATATACTATTTCTATTTTACACTAAAAAACCCATTCTGTAAAGACTATTTCTGAAATTTTTTTCAAGTTTTTGAAAAAAATTTTGCGTGAGGAGTATTTTGGACAGCATATCGTCATATTTCACCGCATATCGTATAGCACATACAGGCGGCTAAGGGAGCCGCCGGAATTTGATCTGGAGGAATGTCATGAAGATCCTGCTCTATCACGAAAAGCTGACCCCATCCGCACCGAATGCCGTGCTGGCGCGTGCCGAGCGCCGTGCGCATCTGCTGCACAAGACCGTGCTCTGGGATATTGCCCTTGCCGTGCTCCTGTGCCTGTCCGGGACGCTGCTGCTGTTCTATGCGGCATATCTGTCGCAGATTCCGGCTCTGCGCTGCTTTCTGCCGTGCAGCGGGAGTGTCTGGGAATCGCTCAAGCTCCTGTTTTTCCCCACCGCACTCATCGCTTTGCTGCGCTGGCTCGTGACAGGCGGACTCCAGCGCGGGATACTCACGACCTATGCGACCGGACTTGCCCTGACAGAGCTGCTGGCGGTCGTGCTGTTCTGCACACTCCGGGGCGTGCTGGGTTTTTCGGATATTCGTCTGGATATGGGGATTCTCTGCTTCTGCGGGCTGATGCTCTCGGGCTATCTCACCTGCCGCGCCAATCATCAGAAATGCTCGAATCTGCCGGGGCTGCTGACACTTGCCTTCATGACGGCGGCATTCATCCGATTCACGTTCGTTCCGCCTGTCATCGGGCTGTTTGTGGGCTGACAAGGGAAACGCCCCCGGCATGGGAACTCCGGAGGCGTTTATGAGAGGATGGGAAAAACAGGTATTGCTTTCATTCCCCTGCTTGCCGGGGAATCCGCCCTGCCCGTTCTGGGGCTTTTCAGGGCGCTGTCCGTTTTGAGGCATCTCGGGACGCTCACCGTTCTGGGGCATCTCACCGGGCTGGAATCCGCCATGTCCGCCGCCGAATCCGGGGCCGCCCATCATGGACTGCGGAATCTCGGAAACCTGCTCGCCGTTGATGATGATGGTACCGCCGTTGAATTCTGCGGTCTGGTCATAGTCGAAGGAGGAGGTCGGCGCGGTGATATTGATCGTACCGCCGTTGACGTAAATCGAGCCGTTGGCATCAACTGCGTCAGTATCGCCCTGACCCATGCTGATGGTGGTTTCGCCGCCATTGAACTCGATCACAACCGGAACTGCACTGCTCTTGGCAGCGGCATTGATGCCGTCGTCGGATGCGGTGATGGTGATGCTGCCGTCGTTGATCTGAACATAGGTCGCTTCCATGCCCTCGGATGCGGTGATGTTGAAGGTGCCGCCGTCGATCTGGAGGATGCTGGTCGCCTGCACGCCGTCGCTGCCTGCCTGGATCTCGAAGTTGCCGCCGGAGATGTAGATCGTTCCCTCGGTGCTGTCATTCTCGCAGTGAAAACCGTCCTTGTCCGTGCGGATCGTGAAGCTGCCGCCGCAAACGGAGATCGAATCATTTGCCTCGACTGCATCGAGCTTGGAGTTGATCGCGTAGGTACCGCCCGTCACCTTGAGGTCATCCTTCGAGGTGATGCCGTTGCCGGCTGCGGAGGAAATTTGCAGGGAGCCCGTACCGTTGAGCACCAGGTCATCCTTGGAGTAGATCACGGCATCGGTGTTGGTGTCGCCGTCTGCGCGGAAGGAGCCGGTCACGGAGAGCGTATTGGTGCCGGTCGAGGTTACGAACACCTTGTCGGCGGATACCACGTAAATCGCCGGGAAATCGGAATTGGTGATGTTCAGGTTATCGAGGACGAGCTGTACCTTGTCCTCCTTGCCGGCATTGACAGTGACGGTGCAGTTCGATGCCGTTCCGGTGAGGACGTAGACGCCTGCTTCGGTGATTGAGAGCGTTGCGCCGTCGGATGCCGTGAGGGTCTTTGCCGCTGTCAGGTCAGCCGTCTGGGACAGATCGCGGTCAGAGAACAGATCCGCCGTATCCAGCATACCGCCGTTTCCTGTCTGGTAAGAGATCCCGGTCACATTGCCGGAGTTGTTTTTCTTGCTCTCCTGCGTCTCAGCCGGATTGTCGGACGGGATGTCAAAGGTGATCGTTTCACGTACCGCCGCAGTCTCAGCCGCTGTTGTCTGCTCTGCTGTGCTTTCTGCTGCCGCAGTCTGTGCGGAGGTGCCGGTAGTATTTTCGTTCCCTGCCGCATTGCAGCCGGTCACGGTAAGTGCAAAAATCGCGCTGAGGATCATCATGTTCATTGCCTTTTTATTCATAAGATCGCTTCCTTTCAGAGTTGCATGGTTTTGGGAACCTCTAAAAACTATGTTTTTATACGTTCCCTTTTGTGTTTCATTGTCTGTATTATACCGCTGCTTTTTGAAAGACAAACGCGATTGCCGTGAAAGATCCCGGAAAAAAATGTGAATCGCCGCCGTCACATTCTCCACCCGTTTTTCACCTTCATCACAAAAGGAAAGGGTGTGAGACGTACTCTCACACCCTTCTTTCACATTACCTTCTCCCCGCACATCTCCTCATAGCGGTTCTGCATATCGCAGAGATACATGGATTTTCCGAGCTGTACGGCAATATTCTCACCCCGGTCATAAATATCCTGCGTGATTTCACATAGCAGGAAGCCGTAGATCAGGCTCCCGTAGAAGATCGTAAACGCTGCAAATCCCTTGCATTTGCGGGAAAGCTCATCACGTGTGAAGATCTTCGCCATCTGACAGCGCTGCCGCTCCGGCGGGAGCAGGTACAGCTCATCGGATTTGATGACGCATTTCAGGCTCACCTCATACGGAAATACTGTTTTTTCCGCGCCTTCATAGCGGACAGGGCTCGCATAGGTATAGACCGCAGCATTATGCAGTCCCAGCAGCTCCAGATTGCGCAGGATATTATCCAGGCTCGCCCTGCCATCCTCCTTGTAGTCCATGCCGGAGATCACAAATGCCTGCATCCGGCGGCGGGCTTCTGTAAATGCCGTGCTCTCCCGTACCTTCTGATCCGCAATCGCACAGATCGCACGGTCACGCATGCCCGCAAGCAGCCGGTTAATCATGATCCGCGCCGCGGGAGAACGCTGCATGGTGTTGATCTCGTCCTGAAGCCGTCCGAGACTCTTGACCAGCTTGACCGCGTCCGTATGCTCCATAGCACCCTTCTCGAAGAAGCGGTTAATCATGTCCGATATGTCATTGTATTCCTCAAAGCTCAGATAGCGCCGCTGCATCGCCTTGAGGATGGCGGTCATGAACTCGCGGAAGAGCCGCCGCAGATTGACGGATTCGCGGTCAATAAACTCATTTTTATAGCGGTAAAAGCAATCATCGAACATCCGGTCAATGAAGGCGGCATCCAGCTTCTGCATATCCCGCCGCGTATAGACATACATCTCATATTGCAGGGATTCTCTGCCATAGAGCCGTGTCGGCACCATCGCAGAGGTAACCTCCTCGCCACTCAGCTTGCGCATCAGCACATCCAGCGCCTTCTGTCCCAGTGAGCAGCGGTCAGCGCCGATGGAGGACAGCGTCGGCATGAGCTGTCCCGCCATGTGGGTATTGTCAAAACCGAACACCAGCACATCCCGCCCGGGCACCAGCCCGCGCTGCTTCATTGCCTCATACAGACCCTTGGCGGCAGCATCGTTGACGCAGAAGATCGCCTGTACACCGGGATTCCGGTCAAGCAGATCTCCTGCCTCCGCCACGCAGTTGTCGGACATGTCCGTCCGGGCATAGTTATCCTCCGTAAAGCTGATGCCGACGGATTTCAGACAGCGCTCGAAGATGGCACAGCGGGCACAGGCATCCACATTATCGTCGCGTCCGCCGAGCATACAGAATTTTGTCAGACCGTTGACGTTGACCAGAAAGCCAACCGCCTCGCGGATACCGGATTCGTTGTCATAATTGATCGTGGTCATACCAGAGCGGTTGGAGGCAATCCGCACCTTGGGAATCCGATGAAACCGTTCGGAATAGGTATCCCGGATCTGCTTGATCTTCTCGTCGCTCAGACTGCCCAGATGGATGATGAGCCCGTCAAATTCGCAGAGCTCGCCCAGCCGGAAGATGGAATTATAGACCATCTTGTAGGAACGGTACTCGTCGTATTCCTCCTCGCCGGGGATATACTTGCCGGCAATGACGACCAGCCGGATATTGCTGTCGGCAGGGATGGCATTGACAACGCTCTGGATCAGCTCCTTGGAAAACTCGGAAATGATCTCGTCGAGAATCAGACCGCCGTATTTCAGCAGCATGTTCTGGATCTCCTCATTTTCCACAAATTCCGCAATGATCCGGAATTTCCGCACGCTCAGCTTCTTCCAGTCCGCAACCAGGGCGATCAGGTTCTCGCACTCCTCATCCTCGCAGCAATTGCGCACGATCGAGCCGTCGATCTTGAGATAATCCGTGTGAATACGGGCAATATGCTGCAAATTGGAGAAGCCGCTGCCGAAATCGTCGATTGCAATCTGTGCGCCGAGGGTGTGGATCTTGTCCACGAACGCCATGAGCTGGTCGTAATCGTCGATGTCCTCCGTCTCCAGGATCTCGAACACAAAGTGATCCGGGTATTTCGCCGTCGAAAGGAACTCGTAGATCATCTCCACGATCTCCGTATTCTTGATGTCGCGGATGGACACATTGATGCTGACACTCATATCCTCAATGCTGCGGAACCGCTCGAACACACTGCGGATCATGATCTTCGACATGGAATCGTACAGAAGCCCATAGGATCGTGCCACTTCCAGGAAGCTGCCCGGATAGTATACCGCGCCCTTCTCGTCCTCAAGACGCATGAGGGCTTCATAATGGTGGATCTTGTTCTCCTGATTGTCCAGGATGCCCTGGTAAAACGGCACAACCTTGCCGTGTGAAAGCGCATAGTTAATCACATTGACCATGTGGTAGCGCTCGCGGATGCTGTCCTCGTCGAGCTGTCCGTAATTGGCATCACGGACGTAGAACTGGGCATTCTTCTGCATCATCTCCACACGCGCCGAGTAGTACGCGGGATAGAGATTTTCCACCGTGCAGTCGTCAATCACGCAGAACATCGGCACAATGGCGATATAGTCCTCCGTCGCCTCGAACAGCTTTCTCTGGAGCGCCTCCATATCGCTGACAAATTCAGAAAGTGCGACCATGTAGGATGCCGCACCGATTGCGATCTGCCAGCCGCCGATCTGGTACATGGTATATTTCTTTTCCCGCGCAAAGCGCAGGCAGGTATTGATATAGTTGCGCTGTGTCAGGTTGATGAGGTGCTGGGAAAAGACCGTTTCCATGCTGGAAATATCAAAGACGTTAACCATGCAGATGCGGTCAAGTCCCTTGAGCTTGATATCCATGTTCAGCGCTGCAGCGTTGGGGATATCCTCATTCTCGGAATACAGCAGCTTGAGCTCGCAGTCACGCACGAAAGTCTTGAGGCTGTCTGCCGCCGTGGAATGTTCCGTCTCGGCAAACTGGTTCTCGATTTCATACAGATAGGTGAGAAGCTGCTGGTTGTCCGCCACCAGGGAATCCGTGTGCGAGAAAGCATAGGGATTGTACTCCTGCGTGGCAGGCGCTTCGCCGATGACGCTCACCACGAATGAGCAGTTGGCGAAGGTATTGCGTCCGTCCACATGGGCGATCTCCCCCTCCGTGATACAGCCGCAGAGGTTGGAATTGCGATAGGCAGAAATCTCCCATTTCACACAGTTGGAGTAGATCATGGAACGTGCCGTGCACGAATAGCCGAAGATCGTCTCCGCCTTCTCAAAATTCTCCACATGCCGGAACAGCGCACGGTTGTCCGCAATGACCTTGCGGTCGTAGATGAATGCGCGGCGCAGCCGGCTTCCGATGGCAACATTGTGGTTTGCCTGGATCAGATCACGGCACTGATGGGTATCGATCCCGGTGTGTGCTGCGTAGGCAGCCGCATTGACAGGGGCAGATGCATCGAACAGATCCGCGATGCTGCGGTCGTCCGAATAGCGCACCATGATCGGAATATCGCTTGTCTCCGCATAGACATAGGGGAACAGATTCGTCAGCTCAGGGCGGTTCTTGAGCACATCACCGACACCGACCAGATACTCCTTGGCAGCATCCTTCCCGTCAACGGACAGGATGCAGGAGCTGAAGGTATCCGTGACCTCAACCTCCTTTTCTTCCACCACCGAAGAATCCGCAGGAACGGCAGTCACCTTATAGCAGACCTTCGACATGTCAACCCTGACATCCACATATTGGTTATCCACGATGGCTATCTTCTCCGGCTGATATCCCTCCACATTCACCACCAGATAAGTATTCTTGTCGTAAGTGATGATCTGGCCCAACTTGATGTCAGGATAGGTCGTGTCGAAATCCATTACAATGGCATTGCGCCCGGATGCGAACTCCTTCTCCACGATATTGATGTACTCCTTCGTATTCAGGAAGGGCTTGTACTCAGAGAACTGGTTGAACTCAGTAGAGCCATTGAACTGATTATCGTTAAACTTGGTCTCTTTCCTTTTCTTGCTGAAATAGTCACTGTCGAACTTATCGTTCTTTTCATCACTGAGCATATTGGCCTTTTCCAGGTCAATGATATCGTCAACACCAGTGTCAACCAGGAATTGGAAGATGGTCTTGTCGTTATTCAGGAAGGCAGCCAGTTTCTTCACCACATAGATATCGCCGTCCAGATCCTTGAAGTGAAGCAGACTGTTCATACGGGTCTTGACCGTATCGTACTTACCTTTGAGCAGGTCGTTCTTAAGGATCTGCTCGTCAATCGGCGCCTCTGCATTAAGCTGTCCGGGATTCGACTGCTTCTGC
>ONEQ01000132.1 GCA_900316885.1 uncultured Eubacteriales bacterium
ATTTCACCGCGTTGGAGATCAGGTTTTCGAGGATGGTCTCCAGCCCGGTGCGGTCGCAGAGCCATTCGGCATCGCCGGAAATTGTGCTGGTGATGTGCTTTTCTTCGAGCAGGGGCGCGTATTTCCGGAGCGCGTCCTCCAGCATCGGCTTTACTGCGAGCTTTTCGCGCTTTGCCGGCTTGCCGTCCGCGCGGTTGAGTTCGAGCGTCCGGCTGATGAGCGAATCCGTGAATGCCACGTTGTCGAGGATCGCACGCAGATAGCGGTCGTGCTCGTCGCCGGAGAGCCTGCCGTCGAGGATATTCTCCGCATAGCCGCCGATGGCGGTGAGGGGCGTCTTGATGTCGTGCGCGAGGTGATCGGTCAGATCGCGCCGCATATCCTCAAAGGCGTATTTGGCGCGGTTGAGGGTCTGCCGCCGCCATACCCAGAGCGCCGCAATGAGCACCAGCGCACCCGAAAACAGGAGAATCCACCGGTGCCAGAGGGCGAGGATCTGCGGATCATCGGAGTCAAAACGGAACCGCAGCTCCAGACAGTAGCTTTTGCCGCCCACATACACCGGGGTGTTGGTGTAGTAGATTCGTTTTCCGGTGCTGCTGCGTTCAAAACCGCCGGATTCCCAGCCGCTTTTCATGTTCGGATAGAAGAAGTTTCCGTACTGGTCGATCTCCTCCTGGGCCTCTCCCCAGAACGTGAACATCATGTATTTCGGGTATGCATCATCGTTTGCGACCCGCGCCAGATCCACCAGCTCATAGCCGGGCAGGTCGAGGTCGATGCGGATATCGCGTTCTTCCAGAACCTCGGTCTGTGAAATCTCGACCAGATAGCTGTCGTCGATATTCCTCCGATTCAGCTGCATGGTTCCCTCGTGCGGGATGAAGGAACGTGTTTCGAGGTTGACATAGGCGCTTGTCATCTGCAATTCCAGATAGCATTCCGTATTCTTGTTCAGTACCGCATTGCCGGAAAGCTCCCGCAGATCCTTGTAGAGTGCATCGACCTCCGGCAGATGCAGCACATCCGCATCGCAGAAGTAAAAGCCCCTGTTCCCGTCATTGTTCTTCTCCTTGCCGAACAGCAGCAGCACGGCGAGTGCCTGCTGGTTGGATGCCGCGATCGTGCCGTCCTCGGCAATCAGTGAATTCACAGCATGGCAGTTCTCCGAATACTGCGGCACGATCTGGATCGCGGGATTGTTTTCCGAACCCGATCCGGTCGGATCATCCAGCATAATATCATAGATGCTATACAGGAGGAGCTTTGCGCGGATTTCCTGCATCTGCCATTTCGGATCGGTTTCTGCCTGAATCCGGCTGATGTACTGCTGCATCCGTGTGGTGTTCTCCTGGATCTGATCCAGTGCCTGCCGCTGGACGTTCTGGTAGAGATACTCGCGTGTGCCGAACGCAAATGCCAGCACCAGCACGGTCACGATGACAAGTGCCCGCAGGATGAGCATCCAGAGCTTTTCGCGTTTCGGTTCGTAGTTTTTTCTGCGTTTCATAATAATACCTCCTATTCCTCCATGAGCTTGTAGCCGCGCCCGATGACGGTGTGAATCTGTTTGCCCGCGCTGCCGAGCGCCTTGCGCAGCCGTTTGATGTGGTTGTCCACGACGCGGTCAATGACGAAGTCATCTTCGCCCCAGACACGGTCAAGGAGCGTATCCCGGCTGACAGTCCAGCCCGGATGCTCCATGAGATAGCGCAGAATGGCGAAGCCCTTGGGTGTCAGCTCGATCTCCTGACCGCCCGCAAAGCAGGTGAGCCGCCGCGTATCGAGCCGGATCGCCCCGCAGGTCAGGACGGTATCCGGCTTGCCCTCCGTGCGCTTGCAGACAGCGCAGCATTTGGCGTAGAGCGCCGAGAGCAGGAACGGCTTGACGATGTAGTCATCGCAGCCGAGATCGTAGCCGTGCAAAATATCCTCCTCGCGCCCCTTTGCGGTGATGAACAGCACGGGAATATCGGATATCCGCCGGATACTCCGGCAGATCGTGAATCCGTCCGCGCCGGGGAGCATGATGTCGAGCAGCACAAGAGAGAATCCCTCCAGCCCCGCTGCGACCCGATCGAGCGCATCCTTGCCGTTCGTGACGACCGTGACGCCGGCGCCCTGGTTGGTGAAATACTTTTCCGTGACCTCGCAGATGCGCAGGTCATCCTCTATGAGCAGGATGTTCATGTGACCTCCTCCTTTCCCTGTAACTCTATTATAGCACATCCGTGTGTCATTTGTATAACATTTTTATTTTTTCGGCTGTCCATAGCTTCGGTCAGGAGCCGCCCCACCCCCCCCCTCCCTCCCCGGAGGGGGCTAAGGTGCAGGGGGGCTGCGCCCCCTGCACCCCGCTTTGCGGATGCAGGGCTGCATAGTCCTGCTTCGCTTTAAGCGACCAGCCCCCTGAGCGGTCGCCGTGCGACCGCAAAATTGCAAGCGTCTGCAATGGCAGTATTGAAAAATCGATTCCGATATCCGGCGCTCTACGACACCTACAAAGCCCGCATCGAGGCATGTCAGGATGAATACGAATTTGCGGCGGTCATGGCATCGTTCATGGCAAAGCTGCCCGGTGTACACGGCGGCGTGTTCCCGCCCACGAACGATCTGCTGGGTTCGTCCACATTTTCGCTGTACTGGGAGCTGGGATACGGCGACGTCCGCGAAACCAATTATGCCTACTGGAAGCAGTTTGAAGACAGAATGTGGTCGTATACGCAGAAAAGCGCTGTCACCAGCTATTACGGCGGCGATTATGTGTTCCAGGATTATGACTACGGAAACGGTCTGATCGAGGAGGTCGAGGGCGGCAGACTGCTCCGTCTGAACGGCGAGCCCATCCAGACTGCCCTCCGTCAGCTGGATACGATCCATAAGTGGATGTATGATGCGGAAAATGACTGCGTCCGGGTCACCAATCTGATCTTCAACGAAAGCATCGGCACGCCCTATGAGGCGGAGATTGAGATGCCGGACGGGAGCATCATTCACAAGACACTTTATAATGATGCCGGGTTCAATTATGCCGTACAGTACAGACGGAATCTGTATCCGCAGCATACCGCGCAGGCATCGGACACCTCCGCAGACAGTCAGGAGGGCGCGAAGAAAAGCTATGTCATCGAGACAGACCCCGCCCGGAAGCTGGTCTATGTCAGGAGCAACGGCTGCATCGACGGAGAAACAAAGCCGTTCTGCGAGGAACTGACTGCCGCACTGGAGGAGATCGATGCGGACACGATTATCCTCGATATTCAGAGAAACGGCGGCGGTAACTACACCTTTGTGACCGAAGGACTGTGCCATGCGATGTTCGACAAGAATGTCGGCTGGAAGAATTATGCGCTGGCGCCCAAGACGGACATCACCAGGATGTTTTTTGACCAGGGATTGAGCACGTTCATGAAGCCTGAGGAGGATCTGGGCGATGTGGTGCGGTATTACGGCGATTACAGGGCGAAGGGAAAAGCGAAGAAGCACTATCAGATCTATGTTCTGATCTCCGGCAGCACCTTTTCCTCGGGTGATATCTGCGCCAGTCTCTTTGCCGCGGAGGACAATGTGACGCTGCTCGGTGAGAATACCGGCGGCGAGGGACTGACGGGCGATCCGCTGACCTATTACCTCCCGGAGAGCAAGCTGAGCTTCTCCTTTACGCCCGATGTTTCGGAGTACGATCCCGATAACAGCTATGTCGGTACGCGCCCGGACATCTACTGCCCGAATAGATGGGAGAATTATCTGCTGGTGAAGGCGCTGGCAGACGATCCCGCTGTCGGCAAGAAATACAGCAGCTACGAATACCGGCAGCGCTGGGACAGACCGCTGATCGAAGCGTTGAAGCTGATTGACAGCCAATCCTGACACGTGTTTATATAATTTCACCAAAATCCAGTCTGTACTGCCAGTAAATTTGCACTTGACAAATTGTCAAAAACGTGTTATACTGTACTTGTAAACAGCAAAGGTGCTGAAAGGGAATGACCCTTTCGGCACCTTTTGTTTTTCCGGGAATGGTACCGCCCGGATCGAAAACGAAAGGATGAGATTTATGGACGTACAGGAATTATTCACGCAGGTCGATTCCGAGATATTCGGGATCTGGTACCTGATCGGCGCGGCACTTGTATTCTTTATGCAGGCGGGCTTTGCCATGGTCGAGACAGGCTTCACACGGGCAAAGAATGCCGGCAATATCATCATGAAAAACCTGATGGATTTCTGCATCGGCACCGTGGTGTTCATGCTTCTGGGCTTCGGGCTTCTGCTCGGTGAGGATGCCCTCGGCGGCTTCATCGGACTGCCTACTATGGGCATTTTTACAGACTACCACAACTTCGACTGGTCGAATTTCATCTTTAATATGGTCTTCTGTGCCACCACCGCAACCATCGTTTCCGGTGCCATGGCAGAGCGTACCAGATTCCTCTCCTACTGCATCTACTCCGGCGTGATCTCCGCAGTCATCTACCCGATCGAAGCACACTGGATCTGGGGCGGCGGCTGGCTCGCAGCTCTGGGCTTCCACGATTTCGCAGGCTCCTGCGCAATCCACATGGTCGGCGGTATTGCAGCCCTCATCGGTGCGGCAATGGAGGGGGCGCGTATCGGTAAATTCAAGCGCGACAAGGACGGCAAGGTCATCAAGGTTCGTGCCATCCAAGGTCATAATCTTACCATCGGCGCACTCGGATGCTTCATTCTCTGGTTCGGCTGGTACGGCTTCAACGGCGCGGCTGCAACCTCCGGTCCCCAGCTCGCATCCATCTTCGTAACCACCACCATCGCTCCGGCAATCGCTACCTTCGTCTGCATGATCTTCACCTGGGTGAAGTACGGCAAGCCTGATGTTTCCATGTGTCTGAACGCATCCCTCGCAGGTCTGGTCGGCGTCACCGCAGGCTGTGACGTGGTCGATGCCATCGGCGCAACTCTGATCGGCGTCGTTTCCGGTCTGCTCGTTCCGTTCGGCATCTGGCTGCTCGATCACAAGCTCCACGTCGATGACCCGGTCGGTGCAGTTGCCGTTCATATGTGCAACGGTATCTGGGGCACCTTCGCCGTTGGTCTGTTTGCAACCACCAGCGTTCCCGGCAACGATTCCCTGAACGGTCTGTTCTACGGCGGCGGTATGCATCTGCTGGGTCTCCAGTGCCTCGCAATCCTCGCAGTCGGCGCCTGGACAGCAATCACCATTTCCGCAACCTTCTTCATCATCAAAAAGACACTCGGTCTGCGTGCATCTGCTGAGGAGGAGATCGTCGGTCTGGATCTGACCGAGCACAACCTCCAGAGTGCATACGGCGATTTCGCACCGGCAGCCGATACCGTCCTCCAGCAGCAGCGTCAGGCAATCCGCCACAGTGTGGACAGCAGCGAGCTGAAGGATGTCTACGGCACGGATGCAGAGCGCATCACCGCACCGGCACCGGCGGCCGTCAAGGTTGTTCCGGAAATGCAGACCACCGCAGGCGGCGCGAAGTATACCAAGCTCTCCATCGTCTGCAAGCAGGGCAAGCTCGAGGAGCTTCAGGCAAGTCTGGCATCGGTCGGCATCGACGGTATCACCGTAACGCAGGTGCTCGGCTATGGTACACAGATGGGCCATGCAACCTACTATCGTGGTATCAAGCAGGAGCATCCGAGCCTGCTGCCGAAGGTCAAGGTCGAGGCAGTCATCACGAAGGTGCCTGTCGAGACAGCACTCGATGCAGCACGCAAGGCGCTGTATACCGGCAATATCGGAGACGGCAAGATTTTCCTCTACGATGTCGAGGATGTTGTCAAGGTCAGAACCGGCGAGCGCGGCTACGATGCATTGCAGGACAGCCCTGCCACTTAATCAGACAGCTTCTACCCCTACATAAACAGAAAGACCGTCCGGATTCCGGGCGGTTTTTCTGTTGATTAGCTGCGTTTCATGAGGAAATCCCGGTACAGCAGCCCGCAGCGGCTGCAATACCAGACGAGCCGTCCGCGCCCGGTGTAGGGGAAACGCGCCTGCAAATTCCATTCCGGATACTGCCGGCTCATGACGAGCATGCTGTCGGTCATCAGCGCGACAAACGCGATGTAATGCTCCTTCGTCATTTCGTGCTCTGTGGTGATGTACCACTCGCCGTCCACGGCTTCCATCTGCAAAAACTCGTGCTCCTCGGCTTTCCGGGGGACGAGCGGGGAGAGCTTTTTTCCGCAGCAGACGACCTCTGCCTCCGAGGAGGCGGTCAGGATATTGCCGCAGTCGGGGCATACATGGAATACTGTCTTTCTCATATCGGGACTGTTTCGCTCCTTTTCGGGGTATTCACCGGACAGGAGCAGATCTGTGCTGCATCCGAAAACGGACGCAAGCTCCCGCAGAATCGCAATATCCGGGCAGCCCTTTCCGGTTTCCCATTTGGATACGGTCTTATCGCTGACGTGCAGGATTTCGGAGAGCTCGAGCTGTGTCAGGGACTGCTCTGTCCGCAGACGGCGGATGAGCGCCCCGGTTTTCAACGGATCCATGTTACCACTCCTTTCCGGTATCTCTATCATAC
>ONEQ01000067.1 GCA_900316885.1 uncultured Eubacteriales bacterium
AAAAAACCCTGTAAATCTGTGATTTACAGGGTCTATAGCGCGGGCATAGAAAAATGCGCCTCAAGTAATACTTGAGGCGCGTCTCGCGCAGCCTTTGGCTGCTGGCAGGGGCACCAAGGATCGAACTCGGGACACGCGGTTTTGGAGACCGCTGCTCTACCAGCTGAGCTATACCCCTTTCTGCGACTTTATTATTATAGCACATCTCTGAACGTTTGTCAAGTGTTTTTTCAAAAAAAAATTTCCCCTGCCGGAGCAGGGGAAAAAATGCTTATGCCATGGTGCGCATGGTGTACTTGATATGCTCGATGGCAGCCTCTGCATACTCCGTGATCTTCGGAGAATTGCTCGATGCCAGTGCCTTCTCGAACCACTCCAGCGCCTTCTCAAGCTGCGGACGCAGACCGCCGCTGCCCTTCATGTAGATATCGCCGATCGCCAGATAGGAGAGCACCAGACCTCTGTTGGCAGCCTCCACATGCCAGTCAACGGCACGGGACGGATCCTGCGGGAACGGATAGGTTCCCTTCTCGTAGCTGTCTGCTACCTGGAACATGACATGCAGCAGTACCTCGCGCTCCTTCTCCTCCAGCGTGCTGAGCTGATCCTTGATGTCACGCAGGAACGAGAACATGCTGATCATGTAGTTCTTGCTTCTGGGCTTGCCGAGGAAGTTCCAGCTGCCCATCTCGTCCATCTCGGATACGGTAAAGATTGCGTAATCCACGAGCTCATCGAGCTTATCCGGTCCGTTGGATGCCGGAAGTGCTGCGGGTGCTGCGCCGGGAGCAGCATTCTCAGCAGCCTGCGGTGCAGCCGCAGCAGCAGGCTCCTTCTTGCCCTCTGCCTCGCGTCTCTTCTCCATGCGGTCGTAGACGATGTTTTCCTTCTTGTTGTTCAGGCGCTCGAGCATGTCCTTGTAGCCCTGCTGCCAGATCTCATTGCCGTGAGACTCTGCACGCCACTCCTGATTGAGGATGATTTCCAGCATATGGATGCAGCGCTCGATCGGCTCGAGGTCCTCCAGATGCGGGATATTGGTGTTGATGCGCTCTGCGATCAGATGATAGTGGAACATTGCCATTTCCATAAAGGTATCGCGTGCATCGCCCTTGGCAAGCTTTGCCTGACGGAACTCGTCATCCGCCTTCTCCTTGAGCTGCTCTACCGACATCCGGTCCGTGCCCTCACGCCACTGATGCGCACCGCAGTTGGTGCAGTTGATGCCGTTGCCGTGCAGCTTCTTGCCGCAGTTATAACATACCTTTGCTGCCATAGATATAATCTCCTTTAAATCGTAAGACGCAGAGCCATCCTCTGCACCCATAATATTGTGATACTTAATTATAGCACAGATACCCATAATCTGCAAGGGGTTACAGATTTTTTGTTATTTGTGTATAATGCAGGGCATCCGTTTTGTATATTTCCGCTAAAGATGTTCGGACAATTCTGCGCAATTTTCAGGATTTACCGTTCTTCTGCATCTCCAGAATCTCCATATAGCGCTTGTGATACCCCTCGAACACCGTGCGTGCATCGATGCAGTCGAAGCACGTCTCGGTCAGGCGCTTGTCCGCCTTGAGCAGGATCTTCTCCAGATTCTCGCGGGTCAGCGGCTCACCGGGCTTGAGCTTGGCGGATGCCTTTTCGAGCACGGCAAGCTCGCAGTTGTGCAGATCCTCCTTGTTGCGCTGGTGAACGGGGCGCATCATGTCGATCTTCTGCTGTACCTTATCAACCTGCACCTTCTTGGTGTGGGTCACAACATAGTGCATGAGCGTGCGGATGTTCGCCTGCAAAAGCTTCAGATCAGCGATGCCCGCAACGGAAATATCGTCCTGACTGCCGGTCTTGGTGAGCTTGGGAAGCGTCTTGGCAAGCCCGTTCACGAAATTGTCCTGCTTTTCCAGAATCAGGCGGCAGAGCTGCATGTAGAAGATGTGCATGTCGTCCATCGAACGGAACGAATCCTCCACGCCGTCCGTGCCGAGGAAGCACGCTGCCACGGGCTTTTCACGCAGATCGATCACATGTGAGCGGAACCGCGCCGCCGCGCTGTCCTCGCAGAGCGAGGTCGTGTAGGTGTCGTAGCAGAGCTTATCCCACGGAATCGGCTGATCGAAGGTGCCGCCGTCGTAGAATACCGCGCAGCGTCCGTCGCCCTGATGCACGAGGATCAGGTAATCCTGCATCCAGAGCGCCGCGATCACGGTCGTACCGTAGAGGGTCGGCATATCGACCTCATGGCGGAACATATCCGCGAATTTCTCCGGCATCCCCGCAAGCTCCTCCTCCGTGACGGGGTTCTCCTGCAAATGCTTATCGACCGCCGCCAGCCAGTGCTCCAGAATCGCATCTGTGATGCGGCGGACGGTCTGACGTCTGGTTTCATCGTCGCTCATCCGCTCGGTCAGGGCGCCGGGCTGCTCCCGGAATTTCTCCGCAAAGGCGGTGAATACCTCCTTGGCGGCATTGACGGCGAATTCCGAGCCGAACCGGCTGCGGGCATAGATCGACGAGCCGTGCCCGTCCGCAACAGCGGCAATGGCATAGCCGCGCTCCTTTTCAAACAGCGAAAGCGATGCATCCTCACACGGCGTACCGTCCTTGATATGCCGGTGACCCAGTGTTGTCTGGTGGAACGTATATAGTTCGTCCATGATAATCCTCCTATATGGGTAATATCAACTCAGTTACCTCTATTATAGCATAATATTCCTTTTGTGTCAATCCTATAAAATTCGGAAAATAACTTGCATTTTTACTAGCAGTATGTTATAATACAATTATACAGCTTTGTATTAACGCAAGACCGCGGTTTCCGAGGATTTCCTGCCGGAACATGACAGAAAAGAGGTGCTGATTTGTGAGAGACACGTTCCACATCACGAGTGCCGGCTGTAAGATCCCGTTGGGACTGCCGGGCGGATTTTTTATCTATGAAGCGTCGGGCGATGAGCACATCATCTACGCCGAGCCGAATGTCTACCAGCTCTACGGCTGCGACAGCTTCGCGGATTTCATGGAATACACCGGCGGCTCGTTCCGGGGCATGGTGCATCCGGAGGATCTGCACAAGATCCAGAACCAGATTCAGGCACAGACGCTCTTTGGCGAAAAGCGGCATGACTACGTGCGCTACCGCATCATCACGAAGCAGGGAGAAATACGCTACATTGAGGATTTCGGGCACCTGCTGCACAGCGATGGCGGCGAAAGCTACTTCTATGTGTTCATCGTAGATGTCGATCAGAACGAATACCTCAACCGGGGGCGCAATTCCTACGCGGAGGCGGAGCTCCTGTCCCGCAATCAGGAGACCGACGAGCTCACCGGTCTGTTCAACATGTCGTTTTTCTATTATAAGACGCAGATGATGCTGTCCTCTCCGGTAAACCGGCGGCAGGAAATCGCGTTCGTGCATTTTGATATTCCGAACTTCAAGCTCTATAATGAGCGCCACGGCTTCAAGCTGGGCGACGAGCTTTTGTGTGACCTGGCGCGTACCATCCGTGAGACGTTCACGGGCGGCACGGTGGCGCGGTTCTCGGACGATCACTTCTTTGTGTGCATCGCCGGCAGCCGTGAGGACACGATTGCCATGGTCGAAACTGTCTATAAAAACATGCTCCTTGCAGAGGACGTGAACAAGAAGATCCGCCTGAAGGCGGGCATCTATTTCGTGGACGACCGCCATGCGGAGGTGGGGCTTGCCTGCGACCATGCGCGTCTTGCCTGCAACAGCATCAAGCACCGCCATGACATCAACTACTGCATCTACGACGAGATGCTGCGCGACAAGCTCCGCAAACAGCAGTACGTGGTCGATCACATCGAGGAAGCCATCGAGAAGGAATTCATCAAGGTCTACTACCAGCCCGTCATCCGTGTGAGCACGGGAGAGATCTGCGGCTATGAGGCGCTTGTGCGCTGGAAGGATCCGCACATCGGACTGCTTTCACCGTCGGATTTCGTGGAGACACTCGAGCAGTTCCACCTGATCCATCTGGTGGACACCTATGTAATCCGCAAGGTCTGCGAGGATTACAGCCGGCTGCGGAATGCAGGAGAGCCGGTGGTGCCGGTATCCGTGAACCTTTCGCGGCTGGATTTCGAGCTCTGCGACATCTTCGGCATCATCGAGGCAACACGCCGTGAGCACAATGTGCCGCGGGATATGATCGATCTGGAAATCACCGAAAGCGCCCTGAATGACAATGTAGGCTACATCAAGTCCGAATGTGACAGGATGAAGGCGCTGGGCTATCACATCTGGCTGGATGACTTCGGCAGCGGCTATTCGTCGCTGAACACCATCGCGGACTATGATTTCGACGTGCTCAAGCTCGATCTGATCTTCCTGCGCAACTTCGGTCACAACCCCAAAACCGGCGCACTCATGAACTACATCATGCGCGGCGCGGAGGGCATGGGACTTGCCTCACTCTGCGAGGGCGTGGAGAGTCAGGAGCACTTTGAGTTTCTGAAGAAGATCGGCTGTGAACGCGCACAGGGCTTCTACTTCGGCAAGCCGATGCCGCTGGAGGAAACCCGCCGCTTCACATCCCAAAAAGGCATGAAATGGGAACACGTAGATTCCAATTTATATACAAAGGAGTAATACCCATGAACAACATTTTTTCCGCAGCAGACATCCTGCTGCCCGACTTTGACAAAACCAGTGCCAAGCAGTGGAGCGTAATCGCATGTGACCAGTTCACCGGCGATCCCGCCTACTGGGAGAAAACCGCGCAGGAAGCCGGCAATGCGCCGTCCACGCTGCATCTGATCCTTCCGGAGCTGTATCTGGAGGAGCCCGACGTCAAGGAGCGCATCTCCGCGATCCAGAGCACCATGCAGCAGTATCTGGACGACGGCATCTTCCGGGAATACAAGAACGCCATGATCTACGTCGAGCGCATCCAGTCGGACGGGATCCTGCGTGCAGGTGTGATCGGCAAGATCGACCTCGAGGCGTATGATTATTCCCACGGCAGCACCTCTCCGGTGCGTGCAACGGAGGCAACCGTGCCTGAGCGTATCCCCCCGCGTATGCGCGTGCGTGCCAAGGCAAAGCTGGAGCTGCCGCATATCATGATCCTGATCGACGATCCGGACGATGCTGCCATCGGCACCTGCACGGCGGCAAAATCGCAGATGCAGCCGCTGTATGACACGGAGCTGATGAACGGCGGCGGAAGCATCCAGGGCTATCTGATGAACGATGCGCAGCAGGCGGCGTTCTTAGAACAGCTGCATAAGATCGAGGAGAAATCCGGCGAGCTGCAATATGCAATGGGCGACGGCAACCACTCACTCGCGACCGCAAAGGCATGCTGGGAGGTGCTCAAGGAGCAGCATCCGGGCGAGGATCTCTCGAACCATCCGGCACGCTGGGCGCTCGTGGAGCTGGTGAACCTGCACAGCGATGCGCTGCAGTTTGAGGCGATCCACCGCATCGTGACAAAGACCGATCCGGGTCAGATGATGATGACGCTGATCCGTGTGCTGGGTCTGTCCGAGGAGCCCTCTGACCAGCCGGTGACCGTTGTGCGTGACGGTGAGAAGCGTGAGCTGTTCATCCACAAGCCGACCTCGAATCTTGCAGTCGGCAGTCTCCAGAACGCGCTGGATGCGTATCTTGCGGCAAACAAGGGCAAGATCGACTATATCCACGGAACCGAGACCGTGGAGCGCCTTGCGGCGATGCCGGATGCCATCGGTTTCCTGCTGCCGGATATGGATAAGCGCGACCTGTTCCCGAGCGTGAAGAAGGACGGCGCCCTCCCGCGCAAGACCTTCTCCATGGGTCATGCGGAGGATAAGCGGTATTATATGGAGGCACGGGCGATTCAGTAATGCTATGAAAAAATTTGGAAATTCTTAAAAAATTTGCAAAACCCCTTGATTTTTCCAAATAAATGTGCTATAATAAGTATTGTAATAAGATGTGAAAGGGTCGGACAACAGTTCGACCCTTTGATATTGCCCCAAAGCGGCATCCTGCCGCAGAAAGGAAGGACTATGAAGCTGAAAAAATTCGGCGGCACCGAACAGCGCATCTACGATCTCATCGCGCCGGTCGTCACGGATCTGGGTTACCTCGTCTGGGACGTGCGCTACGAGAAGGAGGGCGCCAACTGGTACCTGCGCATTTTTATCGACAGCGAAACCGAAACCATCGGCATTGACGACTGCGTGAAGGTCACAGAGCCCGTCGATGCCCTGCTCGAGGAAGCCGACCCCATCGCACAAAGCTACATCCTGGAGGTCAGCTCCGCAGGACTCGAAGCTGATCTCGTGCGCGAAAGCCATTTCGACGCCTGTCTGGGCTGTCAGGTACGCGCAAGAGGATTCCGCCCCTTTGCGGACGGCAGCCGCGAGATCATCGGTGAACTCAAGGAATGGGATAAGGACGGCATCACGCTGGATGTGGACGGCACCGAGCAGAAGCTCGCGTTCTCTGCACTCACATTCGTGAAGCTTTTCTTCGATTTTGACGAAACAAATTAAACTGGAGGCGTATTATTTTCATGGATAACAATTTCTTTGAAGCGCTCGCTGATCTCGGCACCGAGAACAGCGTAGACGCAGAGGTAGTCATCGAGAAGGTCAAGTCCGCGATGCAGAAGGCGGCACAGCGTATGTATCCCGACTGCAAGGAGTGCATCCGCGTGGATATCGACCCGGAGAAGAAGATTTTCGACGTGGTTCTCTTACAGACCATCGTGGATGAGGAGCCCTACAACGACACGGAGGTTTACATCGACGAGGCAAGAGCCATCGATCCGAAGGCGTATGTCGGCGGTACCCTCGAGCGCAAGCTCGATATCTCCAAGTTCGGCAGAGCTTCCGCACAGTCCGCCAAGCAGTCCATCAAGGGCGACCTGCGTGACATCAACCGCGACCGCATCCTCGAGAAGTTCGACAGCAAGGTCAAGGATATTATCACTGCAACTGTTACCCAGGTTGAGCCCGGACGCGGCTCCGCAACCCTCATGTACGACAAGACCGAGCTCTATCTCCTCCGTCAGGAGCAGATTCCGGGCGAGGTTCTCAAGGAGGGCATGAGCATCAAGGTCTATGTCACCGACATCGCCAACCGCTCCAAGAAGCCGATCATCAAGCTCTCCCGCGTTCACCGCGATCTCGTCAAGCGCCTGTTCGAGCTGGAGGTTCCCGAGATCTACGACGGCACCGTCGAGGTCAAGTCCATCTCCCGTGAGGCTGGCTCACGCTCCAAGATTGCTGTGTATTCCAACGACCCGAATGTGGATGCGGTCGGTGCCTGCATCGGTCCGAAGCGTTCCCGTATCTCTGCCATCGTGCATGAGCTGAACGGCGAGAAGATCGACATCATCCCCTACAGCGAGGATCCCGCAGAGTTCATCTCCCGCGCCCTTGCCCCTGCCAAGGTCGAGAAGGTCTACATCATCGACAACGGCGAGGATGCCGCACCGGAATTCGAGGGCGACACCAGACCCCGCGGTCTGTCCGCCATCGCAGTTGTACCGCACGATCAGCTCTCCCTTGCCATCGGCAACAAGGGTCAGAATGCGAAGCTCGCGGCAAAGCTGACCGGCTGCAAGATCGACATCAAGTCCGATCAGGAGGAATTCGAGATTCCCGCACCGGCTCCCAAGGCACCGGCAGAGGAGCTCTTCCACGATGAGGTCGATGAGGACGAGGTACTGTTCGCAGAGGAGGATGCTCCCGCAGAGGAGACCCCCGCTGAGGATGCGGAGTAAGCTCTATGACACAGAAGAAAATCCCGATGCGCCAATGCATCGGCTGCGGCGAAATGTTCCCCAAGCGTGACCTGATCCGCGTGGTCAGATCTGCGGAGGGTGAGGTTTCGCTGGATATGACCGGACGGCTGCCCGGACGCGGCGCGTACATCTGCAAGTCTGTCGAGTGCCTGAGACTCGCGCAGAAGAATCACAGATTAGAACGCAGCTTTTCGTGCAGAATCGCACCGGAGGTTTACGAGGTGATGGCAAATGCTCTCGCAGAAGCTGACGGGAATTCTTAGTATCTGCCGCAAAGCCGGGAAAATGGAAATCGGCTTTGCTCCCATGAAGGAGACACTCCCCGCCGGAAAGGTCAAGGGGGTTGTCACTGCATCGGATATCTCCCCGAAATCGTTTAAGGAAGTACAGTTCTACTGTCAGAAATACCATGTCCCTGTCTGTCCCGTACCGCTCGATATGGCGGCGCTTGGCGGTGCCATCGGAAGAAAGGCGGCAGTTGCTGCCATTCTGGATGCGGGCTTTTATGACAGAATTTCACAGCTCTGTGACGAGGCACAGACAGCCGCCGCAGAGCAGTCTGAATAGGAGGTTCATTGCCTATGGCAAAGAAAATTAAGATTTCAGAGGCTGCAAAGGATCTGAAACTCTCCGCAAAGGAGCTTGCAGCATTTTTAGAGGAAAAGTTCGGCGGTAAAAAGACCACGAGCTCGTCCATGACCGAGGAGGAATACAATCTCGTCCTCGAGTATTACACACAGCAGAATCAGGTAGACAGCTTTGAAGCCTACTTTGCAACCCGGAACGATCCCCGCCCTGTCCGCGAGGAAGCACCCGAGGAGAAGAAGCCGGCAAAGAAGAAGGCAGAGCCGAAGTCTGCACCCAAGGCAGAGGAAAAGCCCGCGCCCGCACCGGCTCCCAAGGCTGAGGAGAAGCCTGCTCCGGCACCGGCTCCCAAGGCTGAGGAGAAGCCCGCACCGGCACCTGCCCCCAAGGCTGAGGAAAAGCCCGCACCGGCACCGGCTCCCAAGGCTGAGGAGAAGCCTGCTCCGGCACCGGCTCCCAAGGCTGAGGAGAAGAAGCCCGAGCTGTCCTCCAAGCAGCGCAAGGAGGAGAAGAAGAAGGCAAAGCAGCCGCAGGTTCACGGCGAAAAGACCCGTCTGGGCGGTGTCATTGCCGATACCAAGGCAGAGCCGACCGAGCAGCGCCGCACGGTCGATACCCGCGGCAGCTACGTCGATCTTGACAAGTACAACGAGCGCTATGAGCAGATCGCAGGCTCCGACAAGCGCCGTGACAACGCTTCCACCAAGAAGCAGAAGATCAACCAGAAGTCTGCACAGCGCAACAAGGCAAAGCAGAACAGCCGCAAGCAGGAGACCGAGGCACAGCGCCTGTCCCGTATGGAGCTCGAGCGTGCCCGCAAGCAGCAGCTCAAGGTCAAGATCCCGGATAACATCTCCGTCGGCGAGCTTGCAACCCGTCTGAAGGTAACCGCATCCAAGGTCATTGGCAAGCTGATGGGTCTGGGTGTCATGGCATCCATCAATGAGGAGATCGACTTCGATACCGCATGCCTCGTAGCCGAGGAGTTGGGTGCAAAGGTGGAGAAGGAAGTTGTTGTGACCATCGAGGAGCGTCTGATCGAGTCCGAGGAGCACGACGATGAGAACCAGCAGCCGCGTCCGCCGGTCGTTGTTGTCATGGGTCACGTTGACCATGGTAAGACCTCCATTCTGGACAGAATCCGCCATGCGAACGTCACCGCATCCGAGGCGGGCGGCATTACGCAGCACATCGGTGCATATCAGGTCAAGCACAACGACCAGATCATCACCTTCCTGGATACCCCGGGTCATGAGGCGTTCACGTCCATGCGTGCCCGCGGTGCGAACATCACGGATATCGCAATTCTCGTTGTCGCAGCTGATGACGGCATCATGCCGCAGACAGTTGAGTCCATCAACCATGCCAAGGCAGCCGGCGTATCTGTCATTGTTGCCATCAATAAAATGGATAAGGAAGCGGCAAACCCCGACAGAGTCTTGCAGCAGCTCACCGAGTACGGTCTGGTATGCGAGGAATGGGGCGGCGACACGATCTGCATCCCGGTTTCTGCAAAGACCGGTCAGGGCATCGAGGATCTGCTGGAGAACATCCTGCTCGTTGCCGAAGTCAAGGAGCTGACGGCAAACCCTGACAGACTGGCAAAGGGTA
>ONEQ01000293.1 GCA_900316885.1 uncultured Eubacteriales bacterium
GCCCCTCCGGGGGCTGTTCTTCCGCAAGACATTATGTACAAGAATCCACGCAGATACGCCCGAAATGATCTGTACATTCAGCCGCTTGATATACTCGGCGAGGTATGGTAACATGTAACACAACGGAAGGGCAAACGCCCGCCGAATACAAAAACCGGAGGAAAAGAACATGAGTACAAGATCAAGAATTGGGATTCTGCATCCCAACGGCGCCACGGACACGATCTACTGCCACTGTGACGGCTATCCGCAGCACCAGATGCCGATTCTGAAAGAGCATTACGGCACTGCCGAAAAGGTGCAGACACTTCTGGCGCTCGGTGACCTCAGCCTGCTGGATGCACGGATCGCGCCGGATGCAGATGAGAAGCACGGTTTCGCCTATGGGGAACGTGCTGAAGGTGTCACGGTCGCCTACCACCGCGACGGCGGTGAGCCGCTGTCCCCTGCACAGCACCACAGGAGCATGGATGCTTTGAAAGCCGCCAACTGGGACATCGATTGGTTTTACCTTTTCGATGCCGAAAACGGGGCATGGCTGCCGCCGGTCAAGGGCTGATCCTCAGCCCTTCGGGGCTGGCTTGCGGCACGATGCGCTGTGTGCCGCCCAGTTAGAGTGTGCCGGATAGCTTGCCCCTGCACATAGCCGCCCTACACGGCGCGTTCTGGCGCATTTCGGGGGCTTGGTGCTATGTGTACAACAAATGGCGCAGATACGCCGTTTCGGTTCTGTACATTTAGCGTGTTGCTATTCTTCCGGAGGTATGGTAACATGTAACACAACGGAAGGACGGAAGCCTGCCGGAATACAAACACGGAGGTAACAACCATGACCAAGAAGAACATGAACAACACTGACAAACAGATCACTGAGATCGCAGCCAAGCACCTGATCGCGGTGCAGGAGCGCGGAGACCTGGAGACCCGCCGCAGCGACAGCGAGGACTTCATCGAGGTTTCCGTCTGGAGCCTGAAAGCTGCCCTTGAGGAGGCTTACGAGGCAGGACGCAAGAGCAAGTAAAACACACCGGCACAGCCCCTCAAACAAAGAGGGGCTTCCGCCGGAACAAGGAGGAACGAGTATGGATACCTATGAGCAGGTCAGATGCCTGACCGCAATCATCGCCAACCTGTCCGAAACCGGAGCATGGACGGAGCGCGATGTGATGGAAACGCTTCTGGAGGTTTTCGAGCCGGAGGAGCTTACCGAGCTTGGCTACGGCGACCGCGTGGATGCTTACCTGAAAGAATTCGGATGATCGCGCACACACGCGCCACGTTCGCGCCCGTTGGGCGGTGTGGGGACGATGCGTACAGCTTGCCCCTGCAAACAGCCGCCCCACACGGCGCGTTCTGGCGCGTCCTGTGCAATGTACAATACTGCACAGCTTTCCGCTGCAATGTCTGGTACATTTATTTTACCCAAAGGCGTGGACTTATCGCGGAAAATGAGGTAATATAACACTACCGCAAGCGAAGCGGAATGAAAACACAAAGGAGCGATTCTACATGAAAATCTTAGTATGCGAACCCCACAAGCACCCCTACGTCAAGGACATTCCCCACGAACTGCACGAGATGCAGGCAGTGGTCGGCGGACTGATTCAGGCGCTGTACTTCGAGGACAACGACAGCGTCGCAGCAGTATGCAATGAAGAGGGGCTGTTCCTCGACCTCGACTGGAACCGCGTGGTTGACCCCTACGGTCCGGTCAAGGGAACCTTCTTCATCTGCGGCATCGACTTCGATTCCTTCTGCGGGCTGACCGATGCGCAGATCGAAAAGTACAAGACACGCTTCTGGGATCCGGAAATGCTGATCCCGACACCGGACGGCATGGCGCGGATCATCGTGAAAGAGATCTGAACACGGAAAGGGGCAGGGCTTCGGCTCTGCTCCACTTTCGGGCGCTGTTATAACAATGAACGCCACACGGTCAAAATGAACTGAAGGACGATGCCTTATCTCTTGACGAATGTATACTGATGCGGTTGATCATCATGAAAGATGATCGACAAATCAACGTTCGCCCAGTTATAGGTGATGATCGTGCTTTGGTTCTGCTCCATCTGATAATCAGGCTTGCCGAGTGCTTTTATGAGCGTTTTACGGTCGGCATTGCAAATCGTTTCTCCGAGTTCAAGAGCACTGAGCTGTTCATCTTCAATGACAAGCATTATGATCTCCCTATTTTCGCTCTCATCAGCCTCTCTACCTACAAAGCCAATAGTGGCCACAGGATTTTCCTGATAAGTCAGGTCATAGTAGGTGTAGGAATATCCGGAAATCTCGTTGCTCGATTCGTTTGCAAGACCGAACTGTCCGCTGATTTCGCCATATGTACATGGAAATGAAAATTCCGTGTCATGAAATTTCATATGCTGCAGCAGTTCAGAAGAATCCGTTGCCTTCGTATCGTTTCCACAGGCCGTCAGGATTGTCAGCAGAGAGAGACATAAGGATAAAGAGATGATTATTTTCATAGGATACCCCTTTTGGTGTCAGATTGGATTTTTGA
>ONEQ01000152.1 GCA_900316885.1 uncultured Eubacteriales bacterium
GCCTGTGAGCATACGCAGCTTGTCCTGAAGTCACTCGGCATCGAGGCGGACACCTTCACGGACGCCAAGGCGGCAGAAGCCCATATCCGGGAAGCCTGCCAATCCGGCAAGCCCTATGACCTGCTGCTGACGGATTACCGGATGCCGGAGCTGAACGGACTGGAACTGACCCTTCTGGTACACCAGTACGATCACGGCAGGACGGCTGTGCTGCTCCTGACCGGCTACAACTGGGACAGCATCGAGGATGAAGCCAGAATGGACGGCGTGAACGGCATTCTCGCCAAGCCGCTGTTCGCGGATATTCTGCTCCGTGAGATCTGCAAGATCCTGAAAAAGAATACGGATACGGAGAGCAGCGAACTGGCTCCGGTCGGTTCCGCCGAGGAGCTCCTTGCCGGACGCCGGGTGCTGATGGCGGAGGATGTGGAGCAGAATGCGGAGATTCTTGCCGACCTGCTGGAGCTGGAGGACATCGAGTCCGAGCACGCCCGGAACGGAAAGGAAGTCGTTCAGATGTTCGCGGACAGCGCCGAGGGCTACTATGATGCCATCCTCATGGATGTGCGGATGCCGGAAATGGATGGTCTGACCGCAACGCAGACAATCCGTGCGCTGCAGCGCACGGACGCAGGCACGATCCCGATCATTGCCATGACGGCGAACGTCTTTGACGAGGATATTGATCGCTCCATGCAGGCAGGCATGAACGCGCATCTCTCCAAACCGGTTGAACCGGAAAAACTATATGAGACAATGGCACGGCTGATCGCACAGGCAGAGAAGCCGGATGTGTCCGAGGATGTTTAATACATTGAGAGCATATAAGGATATACAGGCAAAGCCGGTCAGACGGCTGCTGACAGCGCTCCTGCCGGTTGTCATGCTTACCGATCTGCTGCTGCCGGTCACGGCATCTGCGGCGCAGGAGGAGCAGAAGGTCGTGCGTGTCGGATGGTTCGACTCCACCTTCTGCTATTACGACCAGTTCGGCAGGCGCTGCGGTGTGGACTACGAATACCATCAGAGGATCTCGGCATACACCGGCTGGACATATGAATATGTTACGGATAGCTGGCCGAATCTGCTCCAGATGCTCAAGCGCGGCGAGATTGATCTGCTCAGCGATGTGTCCTACAAGCCCGAACGCGAGGAATACATGTATTTCTCCGATCTGCCGATGGGATCGGAGGCGTACTACATCTACGTCGATGTGGGAAATCGCGAGATCACAGCGGACAATCTGGCTTCCTTCAACGGAAAGCGGATCGGCGTGAACAAGGACAGTATTCAGGAGAGTTTCCTCACGGAATGGGCGGAAAAGAACGGCATCGACATGACGATCATCCCGCTGACGGATACCGAGGACGAAGCCATGGAGAAGATCCGGCGCCATGAGCTCGACGGCTGCGCGTCCATCTATTCCTTTGACTTCAAGCGCGACGTGATTCCTGTCTGCCGGATCGGCGGCTCGGATTATTACTATGCCGTCAGAAAGGGCAGGCAGGATCTTCTGGATGAGCTCAACATGGCGATGGCGGAGATCCATGACGAGGATCCGGATTTCAACGAAAAGATCTCCCAGAACCGACTCTATTACAAGAAATCCATCGCCCTGCTCAGACCTTCGCAGGAGGACTGGCTGGAACAGCACGGTGAGATCCGCATCGGATACCGGGAAAATTACCTGCCGTTCTGCAGCACGGATGCGCAGACCGGCGAGCTGACCGGTGCGCTCAAGGACTATCTGTCACATGCCGTCAACAATCTGAACAGCACGAATCTGCAATTCAAGACGATCCCCTTTGCCACGACGGAGGCGGCTCTGGAAGCGCTCGATGCCGGTGAGATCGATTGCGTGTTCCCGGTCAATCTGAGCACTTACGATGCCGATCAGAGAGGGCTGCGGACGACCGATGCGGCGATCGAAACGGAAATGAACGCCATCATGAATGCCTCCACGCATCAGGCGCTTTCCACCGACAGCAAGGTGACCATTGCCGTCAATGCGGACATGATTAATATCGACACATTTATCATGGAATGTTATCCCGAGGCGGAGCGGAAATCCTACCCGGGCATTGAGGCGTGCTTCAACGCCGTCACAAGCGGCGAGGCGGACTGTATGCTGGTCAGCAGCTACTGGATCCCCTCTGAGGAGGATACCTTAAAGCACAACAAGCTGTTCACGGTTCCCACGGGCGAATCCCTCAAGCTGTCCTTCGCGGTCAAAAAGTCCGATCTTGAGCTGTATGCCGTGATGAACAAAACCGTACTCGCAACCAAGAGCAGCGTCATGGATGCCGCGCTGGCTTCCTACATGTATAAGGAGTATAAGGTCTCCTTCATGCAGTTTTTGAAGGAAAACTGGCTCATCGTACTGGCAGTGCTGACAGTGCTGTTCACGATCATCCTGTTCCTGCTGATTCAGAAGCTGAAGGCAGAGCGTCTTGCCAACAAGCAGCGGCATCTGCTGGAGGAGGCTGCGCAGATCGAGGAGCTGCAAAAAACCGTTTCCTCCCTGCTGGACAACACACCGGGCATCTATTTCACCAAGGACGCGAAAACCGGTGAATACCTTGCCTGCAACCAGGCATTTGCGGATTATGCCCACAAGAAGGATCCCTCCGAGGTCATCGGGCTCACGGCTGCGTACATCATCGGAGAAGAAAAGGCAAAGCGTTTCACGGCGGACGACAAGACGGCACTTTCCATGGACGAGCCGCTGATCTTCTACGATACACTGACTGATGCGCAGGGAAATCTGCGAAAAGCGCGGGTCACCAAGCTGAAATACACAGATGCCAACGGCCGCCTCTGCGTGATGGGCTTCTTCCAGGATGTTTCGGACAGCCTGCGCATCTCCCGCGAAAAGGCGGCGACCAAGGAATCCTACGAAAAGGCGAAAAGCAACGGCATCATCTTCACGCATACGCTCTCACATCCATGATCCAGGCGGGGTTCCATTCCAAAAAGAGTGTGCGTTACCGCATCCCGGCATCCTTTTGCATCATCATGGCGATTTGTCTGTTTGCGCAGCTCTGGTTCTCGTATCTTCCGCTGTATTCCATTGCCTACATGCTGGGAACCTGTCTGCTGCATGCCTTTGTTGCCAATGATGAGAAGGAGGATTACCAGAGCAAGCTGGAGGAAGCCGAAAAAATCGCGGATCTGAAGGACAGATTCCTCGCGCTGCTGGATAATATGCCGGGCATGGCGTTCACGAAGGATGCGGAGACCGGGAAATATCTGGCTTGCAATCAGGCGCTCGCAGACTATGCCCATAAGGAAAAGCCGGAGGATGTGATCGGTCTGAAGGATGCAGACCTCTTTGATGCACAGACAACGGCACAATTTCTGGAAGCGGACAGAATTGCCCTTTCTCTCAGCAAACCGTACATTTATTATGAGGATGTTACGGATGCAGAGGGAACCCCCCGTCAGCTTCAGACCACAAAGCTCCGATACAAGGATACGCAGGGCAGAGCCTGTGTCCTCGGCATGTGCCAGGATATTACCGATCTGGTAAGCATCCAGCACGAACAGGCAATGACCAGGGAAGCGTATGAGAGTGCCGTCAAAACGGGGCGCATGTATAATCACATGGCGCAGACGCTGGCACGGGATTACACGGAGATGTTCTATGTCAACACGGATACCGAGGAATTCACAGAGTACCGCAGAGGCGAAGCCGACAGCACCCTTTCCGAGGTCCGCCACGGATGGCATTTCTTCAGCGACTGCAAGGCAGAGCTGTGCGAAAGCGTGTATCCCGATGACAAGGAAGCGTTTCTGAATGCTATGAACCGTAAAAAGCTGATGAAGGCGCTCAGCCGCAAGGATACGTTTGTCATGACCTTCCGCCGGCTGATCCGGGACAATCCGGTTTATGTCAGCATGAAGATCTCCCGCATGGAGAACGATGCACAGTTCATCATCATCGGATTTATGGACGTGGATGCGGAGATCCGCGAAGCAATGGCAAAGAATGAGGCGCTGTCGGATGCCCTGTCCTCCGTCGAGGCGGCAAACAACGCCAGAAACACCTTCCTCACCAGCATGAGCCATGAGATACGGACACCCATCAATGCCATCATCGGACTGGATGCGCTCGCGCTGCGGAATCCTGATCTGGATGCGAAAAACCGGGAATATTATGAGAAGATCGGAGACCGGGCACAGCACCTGCTCTCGATCATCAACGAGATCCTGGAAATGAGCCGGATCGAGTCCGGCAGGGAGATCCTGCACAAGAACGAATTCTCTCTCGGCGCCCTGCTCGAGCAGATTCAGACGCAGATCAGCGCACAGTGCAGTGAAAAGGGACTCGGCTATGCATCCCATGTGCAGGAGCAGACGGAGGATTCCTATTTCGGAGACGAAATGAAGCTCAAGGAAGCGCTGACCAATCTCCTTTCCTATGCTGTCCGCCTGACGGAGGAGCCCGGCACGGTCACGATGTCCGTGGAAAAGACAACCGAGTATGAAAATCAGGCTTCGCTCCGCTTCTGCATCGGCTGTACCGGCACCGGAGGAAAGGACGATATCTTCTCCGGGGATCGCGCAGGCAATATTGATCTCAGTATGGCGCTCACCAAGCGCATCATCGAAATGATGAACGGCTCCGTCAGCGTCAGATCCGACCAGGATACCGGGACACAGCTCACCGTTATGGTGACGCTCCGCAAATGCGACAGGAAGGAGCCGGATCATTCCGGTGAAATCGATCCGCACGCCCTGTCTGTTCTGGTGGTGGACGACAATCCCATCGAGGCGGAGCATGCCAGAATGGTATTGGAGGAGGTCGGCATCCGGGCGGAGTCGTGCTCCAGCGGGCAGGAAGCCCTGCACAAAATGGAGATCCAGCACACCCGCCAGCAGCCGTACAGCATGGTGCTGATGGACTGGAATATGACGGACATGAACGGCATGGAAACCTCTGCCGAAATTCTCAGGCAATATGAGAGGGAAACCATCATCGTCGCGATGACGGCGTACAACTGGGAGGATATCCGGGAGGATGCACAGAAGGTCGGTGTCATGAATTTCCTGGAGAAGCCCCTGTTTGCAGACAACATCCTGGAAAATCTCGAACGGATTGCACGCCGGAGCAACATGGCAATCTTCAAGGAAAAGAAGAAGGCAAGACTGGAGGGACGCCGGATCCTGCTGGCAGAGGATGTACCGATCAATGCGGAAATCCTGATGGATATGCTGGAGATGGAGAACATCAAAGCCGATCATGCCGAGAACGGAAGGATTGCGGTCGAGTTGTTCGAGAACAGCACTGCCGGTATCTATTCCGCCATCCTGATGGATGTGCGCATGCCGCTGATGGACGGACTGGAAGCCGCCAAGGCGATCCGTGCGATGGACCGCGAGGATGCCAAGCGGATTCCGATCATCGCACTGACTGCCAATTCCTTCGACGAGGATGTGCAGCTTTCCATGCAGGCGGGGATGAATGCCCACCTGAACAAGCCGGTGGAAGCCGATCGTCTGATCCGCATCCTGGGCGAGCTGATCTATCAGTCAGAGGAAAAGCTGACCGGGCAATAAAAAAGCCGCAGATACGTGTATCGCGTATCTGCGGTTTTCTTTATGGGACTCTAAAAATCTCCCCTTTTGCTTTTCTGCGAAAAGCAAAAGGGCTGGGTGTGGGGCTTCACCCCACACCCAGCCTCTAAAAACATAGTTTTTAGAGGTTCCCTTTCCCCTGAAAACGCGGCAGCGGTGGTTTCTGTTGTGGATTCGGTGGCGGCTTCCGTGGTTTCGGCGGATGTTGTCTCCGCAGGCATTACTGCCACAGGTTCGTTCTTCGCACCGCATCCGGTGATGCCGGTGCAGAGCAGTGCAGCGATCGAAAGTACAATCAGTTTTGTCTTCATGTGTCTTGTCCTCCATCTGTTTCTGCCTGATTGTCAGGTACCATACTATTGATATACCAATTAACTCTTGAAAAATCGAGAAAAGTATGATATAATAGAAATATGGAAAAGGAACTGAAAGCCAACGCGCAAAAAGTTGGCG
>ONEQ01000001.1 GCA_900316885.1 uncultured Eubacteriales bacterium
CTTCTGCTCCTCCCCGCTGTCCCAGTTCATGGATCAGAACAACCCGCTGGCAGAGCTGACGCACAAGCGCCGTCTCTCCGCACTGGGTCCCGGCGGTCTGTCCCGTGACCGCGCCGGATTCGAGGTTCGTGACGTACATTACTCCCACTACGGCAGAATGTGCCCTATCGAGACCCCCGAAGGTCCTAACATCGGTCTGATCTCCTACCTCGCAACCTTTGCAAAGATCAACGAGTACGGCTTCATCGAGGCTCCGTACCGCAAGGTAGACAAGTCCACCGGTATCGTTACCGACGAGGTTGTTTACATGCCTGCTGACGTGGAGGATAACTTCATCGTTGCACAGGCGAATGAGCCGCTGACCGAGGACGGTCATTTCGCCCGTCCGCGTGTTACAGCGCGTTACCGCGATAAGATCCTGGAGTGTGACAACTCCAAGGTTGACTACATGGACGTTTCTCCGAAGATGGTAGTATCCGTCGCAACCGCGATGATCCCCTTCCTCGAGAACGACGACGCGAACCGCGCCCTCATGGGTGCGAACATGCAGCGTCAGGCAGTGCCGCTCCTCAAGACCGAGCGTCCGTTCGTCGGCACCGGTATGGAGTACAAGGCTGCCGTTGACTCCGGCGTGTGCGTACTGTCCGAGTGCGACGGTGTCTGCACCTTTGTTTCCGCTGACAAGATCGTGATCCAGGATACCAACAAGGTCGATCACGTTTATGAGCTCATCAAGTTCCAGCGTTCCAACCAGGATACCTGCGTAAACCAGCGCCCGATCGTCGATGTCGGTGATACGATCCGCAAGGGTCAGGTGCTGGCAGACGGCCCGGCGACCGCTGACGGTGAGATCTCCCTCGGTAAGAATGCCCTCATCGGCTTCATGACCTGGGAGGGCTACAACTACGAGGATGCCGTTCTGCTGAACGAGCGTCTGGTCCGTGAGGATGTGTTCACATCCATCCACATCGAGGAGTACGAGCTTGAGTGCCGCGATACCAAGCTCGGACCGGAGGAAATCACCCGCGACATCCCGAATGTCGGTGACGATGCCCTCAAGAACCTCGACGAGCACGGTATTATCCGCATCGGTGCGGAGGTTACTGCCGGTGACATTCTCGTCGGCAAGGTAACGCCCAAGGGCGAAACGGAGCTGACCGCAGAGGAGCGCCTCCTGCGTGCGATCTTCGGTGAGAAGGCACGCGAGGTGCGCGACAACTCCCTGAAGGTGCCGCACGGTGAGGGCGGTATCGTTATCGACGTCAAGCCGTTCAAGCGCGGTGAGAAGATCTCCGACGAGACCGGCGCTGAGGTTTCCGAGCTCGGTGCAGGTGTCAACCAGCTTGTCCGCGTCTACATCGCACAGAAGCGTAAGATTTCTGTCGGCGACAAGATGGCGGGCCGTCATGGTAACAAGGGTGTCGTTTCCCGCATCCTGCCGGAGGAGGATATGCCCTTCCTGCCGGACGGCACACCGCTCGACATCGTGCTGAACCCCCTGGGCGTACCGTCCCGTATGAACATCGGACAGGTACTGGAGGTTCACCTCGGCATGAGTGCGAAGGCACTCGGCTGGCACATCATGACGCCGGTATTCGACGGTGCGCATGAGGATGACATCCGTGCATGCTTCCGTGAGGCGAACGAGAAGAATGCGCCTTACAGAAACGAGCCGTTCGAGATCGGCAAGATGGATAAGGTCATCAACCCCAAGGCGATCGAAATGAACGAGGACGGCAAGTTCACCCTCTACGACGGCAGAACCGGCGACAAGTTCGATAACCGCGTGACCGTCGGCTATATGTACTATCTGAAGCTCCACCATCTGGTAGACGATAAGATCCACGCACGTTCCGTAGGTCCGTACTCCCTCGTAACGCAGCAGCCTCTGGGCGGTAAGGCTCAGTTCGGCGGTCAGCGTTTCGGTGAGATGGAGGTTTGGGCGCTGGAGGCTTACGGCGCTGCTTACACCCTGCAGGAGATCCTGACCGTCAAGTCCGACGATACCATCGGCCGTGTCAACACCTACGAGCATATCGTCAAGGGTCAGAATGTGCCGAAGCCGGGTATTCCCGAATCCTTCAAGGTACTCATCAAGGAGATGCAGTCCCTTGGTCTGGACGTCCGTGTTCTCGACGACAAGGATGAGGAGATCGATCTCAAGCAGCACTTCGAGGAAGATGAGGATATTCCGGTATCCACCTCCGACTTCAGCGGCGACTTCCAGAGCGATGAGGCTGAATTTGAGAGCCACGGCTACACCACCGGCGACGTTGAGGATATCGATGCACCGCTGGATGATGATGACAACGAGAATTATCCCGAGGTGCCCGAGGATGATATCAACATGGGTAGCTTTGAGAATGACGGCTACGGTGACGAGGATACGTTCTAAGCTACCCGCCTGATCGAGTATATGCGCACACCGCCGCGGGACTGCGGCGGAGCGTGCGCTCCACATATTTCCAACTTCTTATAAGGAGGTAAACGGTTTGGAATCTACGACTTTTGCATCCCTGCAGATCGGTCTTGCATCTCCCGAGCGCATCAGAGAGTGGTCCTACGGTGTAGTAGAGCGTCCCGAAACCATCAACTACAGAACCCAGAAGCCGGAAACCGGCGGTCTGTACTGCGAGCGCATCTTCGGACCGACCAAGGACTGGGAGTGCCACTGCGGCAAGTTCAAGAAGATCCGTTTCAAGGGTAAGGTCTGCGACCGATGCGGCGTTGAGGTTACCCGCGCCAAGGTGCGCCGTGAGAGAATGGGTCACATCGAGCTGGCAGCGCCCGTATCCCATATCTGGTACTTCAAGGGTACCCCGTCCCGTATCGGTCAGGTGCTGGAGATCTCCCAGAAGCGTCTGGAGGAGATTCTGTACTTCACCAAGTATGTTGTCATTGAGCCCGGTGAGACTTCGCTGATGAAGAATCAGCTCATCACCGAGAAGGAATACCAGGAGACGCAGGAGCAGTACGGCGATACCTTCATCGCAGAGATGGGTGCCGAGGCAATTCAGTGGCTCCTCGACGAGTATGACCCGACAGGCTATATCCGCTTCATCGAAAAGCACATTGATCTGTTCGCAAAGGCGCTCGACATGAGCACCCGCGAGATTCACAGCTATCTGCACCGTTTCAGCTACTTCGTGGAAAGCGGTGAGAATTCCGGCTACAGCGACGGCGACGTTGTCACCTATGCGGACTACAAGGAGATGATCCTCCCCTACAACCGCAAGTGCGAGGACACCTCCGATACACCCGCTGTTGTCAAGACCGGCTTCCAGTACATCACGGAGCTGTTTGAGCAGAAGTTTGACCCGACCAACGAGGAATTTGCTGAGATCCGCCGCGAGAACTGGATCGGGGATCTCCAGTACACAGCCGACTCCCTCAAGGAAGAGCTCAAGAGCCTGCCGAACGGTCAGAAGAAGATCAAGATCCTCAAGCGTCTCGAGATCATCGAGGCATTCCTCCAGTCCGGCAACAAGCCCGCCTGGATGGTCATGAATGTGGTTCCGGTTATCCCGCCGGATCTGCGTCCGATGGTCATGCTCGATGGCGGCCGTTATGCGACCTCCGACCTGAATGATCTGTACAGACGTGTTATCAACAGAAACAACCGTCTCCAGCGTATGCTCAAGCTCGAAGCACCGGACATCATCGTCCGCAACGAGAAGCGTATGCTCCAGGAGGCTGTTGATGCCCTGATTGACAACGGCAGACACGGCAGACCGGTCACCGGTCCGAACAACCGTGCGCTGAAGTCCCTCTCCGATATGCTGAAGGGTAAGCAGGGACGTTTCCGTCAGAACCTGCTCGGTAAGCGTGTTGACTATTCCGGACGTTCCGTTATCGTCGTAGGTCCGGAGCTGAAGATGTACCAGTGCGGTCTCCCGAAGGAAATGGCACTCGAGCTCTTCAAGCCGTTCGTGCTCAAGCGTCTGGTTGATACCGGCGTGATCGCGAACATCAAGTCCGCCCGCAAGATCGTGGACAGAGCGACCGACAAAAATGTATGGGATGCGCTGGAGCACGTTATCAAGTCTCATCCGGTACTCCTGAACCGTGCGCCTACACTGCACCGTCTGGGTATCCAGGCATTCGAGCCGATCCTCGTTGAGGGTCGTGCCATCAAGCTCCACCCGCTGGTATGCTCCGCGTTCAACGCCGACTTCGACGGCGACCAGATGGCAGTCCATCTCCCGCTGTCTGCTGAGGCACAGGCTGAGGCTCGTTTCCTCATGCTCGCTGCCAATAACCTGCTCAAGCTTTCCGACGGTCATCCGGTAGCGGTTCCGTCGCAGGATATGATCCTCGGCTCCTACTATCTGACGCTGCTCAAGCCCGACGATAAGGGTGCCGGCAAGGTCTTCCGTGACGTAGACGAGGCAATGATGGCTTACTACGAGGGCGATGTGACCCTCCATGCACCGATCCGCGTGCGCATCACCAAGGATGTTGCGGAAAAGAAGCTCTCCAAGATCATCGACTGCACCATCGGTCGTCTGATCTTCAACGAGAATATCCCGCAGAACCTCGGCTATGTAGACCGCACCAACTCCGATCGTCAGTTCGATCTGGAAATCAGCTTCCTCGTCAAGAAGAAGCAGCTCGGTGACATCATCGACCGCTGCATCCGCATCCACGGCACGACCACGACCTCCGAGGTACTCGATAAGGTCAAGGCACTCGGCTTCAAGTTCTCCACCAGATCCGGTATCACCACCGCTGTCTGCGATGCGACGATCCCGCCGCAGAAGAAGGAGATCCTCGCCAAGGCAGAGGAGCAGGTTGAGGTCATCAACAAGCAGTTCAACAAGGGCAGACTCTCCGAGGAGGAGAAGTCCAAGCTCGTCGTCAAGACCTGGAACGATGCCACCGACGACGTTACCAAGGCACTTCAGGCAAACATGGATCCGTACAACCCCATCCAGATGATGGCGGACTCCGGTGCCCGTGGTTCTATCTCCCAGCTGCGTCAGCTCGCCGGCATGCGCGGACTGATCGCCAATACCTCGGGTTCCGTCATCGAGATCCCGATTCGTGCAAACTATCGTGAAGGTCTGAACATTCTGGAGTACTTCGTATCCTCCCGAGGCGCTCGTAAGGGCTTGGCGGATACCGCACTGCGTACCGCAGACTCCGGTTACCTGACCCGCCGACTCGTTGACGTATCGCAGGATGTTATCATCTGCGAGCAGGACTGCGGCTCCACCGACGGTCTGGATGCTTACGAGATCAAGAGCGGCAACGAGCTGATCGAGAAGATGGTTGACCGTCTCGTCGGCAGATTCCTCGTACAGGATCTGCGTGATCCCGAGACTGGTGAGCTCATCATCAGCAAGGATAAGCTCCTGACCGAGAAGGACGCTGCCCGCATCATCGATCTGGGCATCGAGCGCGTCAAGATCCGCTCCGTCCTCAAGTGCAAGGCAAAGCGCGGCGTCTGCGCAAAGTGCTACGGTGCAAACCTTGCCAACAACAATCTGGTATCCGTGGGTGAGGCTGTCGGCGTTATTGCGGCACAGTCCATCGGTGAGCCGGGTACACAGCTGACCATGAGAACCTTCCACACCGGCGGTATCGCATCCGGTGGTGAGGGTGATATTACACAGGGTCTTCCCCGTGTCGAGGAGCTGTTCGAAGCTAGAAAGCCGAAGAACGCTGCCATCGTTGCGGGCAGAAGCGGTGTGCTGGAGCTGCGTGAGGAGAAGAACCTCCGCACCCTCATCATCCGCGACAGTGAGACCGGTGAGGCTGACGAGATCAGCGTTCCGTACAACTACAAGTACTGCCAGACCGTCCATGACGGCGCCAAGGTAGAAAAGGGTGACCGCCTGACCGAGGGTAACGTATATCCGGCACGCATCCTCGAGGTACTCGATACCTCCGCCGTACAGGATTACATCATCACCGAGGTACAGAAGGTTTACCGTCTGCAGGGTGTTGACATCAATGACAAGCACATTGAGGTTATCGTCCGTCAGATGCTCCGCAAGGTTCGTGTCGAGGATGCAGGCAGCGCCAACGACATCCAGCACGAGGAATATCTGCTCCAGGGTACGCTCGTTGAGCGCAAGCGCATCGACGAGATCAACGAGGAGCTCCAGAAGCTCATCGATGAGGGCAGAACCGATATTCAGCTCGTGGAGACCTCCCCTGTCCTCCAGGGTATCACGAAGGCAGCATCCAGCTCGGATTCCTTTATCTCCGCGGCATCCTTCCAGGAGACCACCAAGGCACTCACCGATGCTGCAATCCGCGGCAAGCGTGATAACCTCCAGGGTCTGAAGGAGAATGTCTGCATCGGTAAGCTCATCCCCGCAGGTACCGGTATGGATATTTACAACAATATCCAGCTCGTTCGTACCGTCAAGGGAGAGGCAGACCACACCAATCTCTCCAATCTGTAATCCCCTGCTCCCCCTGCATCATGCAGGGGGAGTTCTTTTTATCCGGTTGCAAGCATATGATGCCTTTACAGTTATTTCTACTTTACAAAAATGTCGAAATATGTTATACTATAAGAGTATAGTAAGTGAAGGAGGCGCATACATGAGCCTGAAAATCAAATTAGTTATCGTTGCATTAACCGCTGTCATCATGGCGCTGCTCGGCATCATCATGTGGATGGTTTACACACAGATCAATGACAATTACGAGGAAGCATCCCTCGACGTCGTGGACGGACGCATCATGGCACAGAACGTGGATGAAGACGGACACTACCGCGTCACCGGCGACAAAATCTATCTCGACATGCCCGGTGTCGGACAGATGTGGCTCCCGGTGCTTGCCGATGTGCCGGCAAATACCCGCAATCCGCAGCAGCTTGTATGCCGCAACAACCAGCAGTACTACTTAGACGAGAATCACAAGATTACATCCCGGCTCGGCATCGACGTTTCCTCGCACCAGAAGGACATTGACTGGACTGCCGTCAAGGAATCTGGCGTGGATTTCGCTTTCATCCGCTGCGGCTTCCGCGGCTATGGCAGCGGCGAGATCGTACCGGATCCCGAATTTGAGAAGAATATCCAGGAGGCACAGGCAGCGGGGATTCACGTCGGCGTCTACTTCTATTCACAGGCGGTCACCAAGGAGGAAGCCATCGAGGAAGCGGAGACAACGATCTCCCTCATCGGCGATCACAAGCTCGATTACCCCGTTGTCTACGACTGGGAAACGGTGCCGGAGGATACTGCACGCACCGATAAGATCACCGTGGATGATCTGACCGACTGCACCATCGCGTTCTGCGACCGGATCCGCGAAGCGGGTTTCACCCCGATGATCTATCAGAACAAGCGTCTGTCACTCCTGAAGCTTGAGCTGCCGCGTCTCCAGAACTACGATTTCTGGCTTGCTGAGTACAACGATCAGGCAACCTACTACTACGACTACCGCATCTGGCAGTACTGCTCTGACGGGCATGTACCGGGCATTGAGGGCGTGGTGGATATGAATATCTGCTTTGCCCCGTATGCATGATGTCATGAAACGAAAATCTCTCTGGATCATGGGCGGCATCTGGCTGCTCATGATCCTGTGCAATCTCCTCGCACGGTTCTGCCATCCGGCGGTCGATTGGTACATCCTGCACGTCTTTCCGCTGATCTCCGGGTTCTGGAGCCGCATTTCCGGCGTTTTTCCGTTCTCCGTCGGGGAATGGATGATCGTCGGCGCTGTCGTGCTCGTGGTGCTCGCACTTGTGGGCATTCCGCTGGTGCTGATCTTCGGGAAATCGAAGAAGTGGCGGATCATCGGCATCACAGCACAGATCTATCTCTGGATTGTGACATGGGTGTTCTCGATCATGACCACGCGCTTTCTCGTGCTGTATCAGGGCACACAGCTCAGCCAGACACTCGGTGAGGTAACTTACTCGAACCAGCAGGTTCTCGAGGTCGTGCAGATGCTCGTCACGGAGGCAAGCCGAGAAAGTGAGCTTGTGGCACGCGATGAAAAGGGGCATATGATCCTCACGGATGATCTGCAAGGCGAGGCAAAAGCATGTATGCAGCGGCTGGCGCAGAGCTATCCGCAGTTCTCCGGCTGGTATCCGGATGCCAAGCCCATCCATCATGCATATTTCTTCTCGCAGCAAAATCTCCTCGGCATCTACTACCCCCACTCGATGGAAGCGAATTTCAATCCCGTTGTCTACGACGTCAACCTCCCGGATACAATCTGCCACGAATACACACACCTCAAGGGCAATATCTTTGAGGATGAAGCCGGGTATTACGGCTTCCTCGCCTGCATGACGAGCGAGAGCCATGATTTTCGGTATTCCGCGTATATCACGGCACTGGAATGGCTGGACGTCGATTTCTCCGACGATCCCGCCGCACAGGAGGAATATGAATCGATCTGGGCGGAATGTAATCCTCTGGTCTTTCAGGATCTCTACACCTTCGTCCCGGAGGAATACTGGGAGACACACAAGGAAAAGGAGGAGGTCATCCCCACAGAGCTCGTGAATGAGACGGCGGAGACGATCATGGATGCCTCACTCAAGGTCAACGGCATTTCGGACGGCTCACATTCCTATCACGGCATGACTGCGCTCTTGCTCCACTATTATCTGAAATAATGCACCGGTGTCCCCTCTGCGGGACACCGATTATTTTTGGACTTGACAAAACGCGCCAAGTATGTTACTATAAATAGGTACGCAATTTCCCCAAAAACAGGAAGGAACCAACATGGCAAAGAAAAAAGAACCCCCGAAGAAAATGAAACCAACCATGGATGCATGGTTTGAAGGTGCCGGAACCACCCAGGAGGAGTCCATCACCGATACACTGAAGGAGAACTATCTCCCTTACGCGATGAGCGTTATCATCTCCCGCGCCCTGCCGGAGATTGACGGCTTCAAGCCCTCGCACAGAAAGCTGCTTTACACCATGTACAAGATGGGACTGCTCAACGGTCCCCGCACCAAGTCCGCGAACGTCGTCGGTCAGACGATGCGCCTGAATCCGCACGGCGATCAGGCGATCTATGAGACGATGGTGCGTCTGACACGCGCCAACGAGTGCCTGCTGCACCCGTATGTGGACAGCAAAGGTAACTTCGGCAAGCACTATTCGCGGGATATGGCGTTCGCCGCATCCCGATACACCGAGGTCAAGCTCGCGCCCATTGCGGAGACTCTGTTCTCCGAGATCGACCGTGAGACGGTGGATTTTGTCCCCAACTACGATAACACCATGCAGGAGCCGTCCCTGCTCCCGGCAACGTTCCCGAGTATTCTCGTCAATGCGAATATGGGTATCGCCGTTTCCATGGCGAGCAACATCTGCCCGTTCAATCTCCAGGAGCTCTGCGATACCTGCATCGCCCTGATGAAGAATCCCGCGCATGATATCCTGTCCACGCTCAAGGGACCGGATTTCCCCAGCGGCGGCTATATCCTCTACGATGAAGCCGAGCTGCGCCGCGTGTACGATACCGGACGCGGCTCCATCCGCCTGCGCTCCAAGTGGAATTACGACAAGGCAGCGGGATGCATCGAGGTGACGGAGATTCCCTATACCACGACGCTTGAACAGATCAAGGACAAGATCGCAGAGCTCGTCAAGGCAGGCAAGCTGCGTGAGGTTTCCTATGCGCGTGACGAGATCGACGTAAACGGCTTCCGGCTCGCGATCGACATCAAGCGCGGCACGGATCCGGATAAGCTCATGCAGAAGCTGTTCCGCGTGACTCCGCTTCAGGACAGCTTCGGCTGCAATTTCAACATTCTGATCGGCAACCAGCCTCGTGTCATGGGCATCCGGCAGATTCTCGAGGAATGGCTTGCATTCCGCGAGGAGTGCGTACGCCGCCGCGTGTTCTACGATCTGTCCAAGAAAAAGGACAAGCTGCATCTGCTTGAGGGCTTGAAGAAAATCCTGCTCGATATTGACAAGGCGATTGCCATCATCCGGGCGACACCGGAGGAAGCGCTTGTCGTCAAAAACCTCATGGACGGCTTCTCGATTGATGAGATTCAGGCGGAGTACGTCGCAGAGATCAAGCTGCGTCACCTGAACCGCGAATATATCCTGCAAAAGATTGAGGATGTAGACAAGCTGCGCGACGAGATTGCCGATATGGAAGACATCCTTGCGAATCCCAAGCGCATCCGCAAGATCATCGAGCATGAGCTCAAGGATACCGCCAAGAAATACGGTCAGCCGCGCCGCACGATGTTCTACTACGGATCCGAGGAGGAGGATGCGCCCGTTGAGGACGAGACACCGGATTATCCGGTCAATCTGTTCCTCTCCAACGAGGGCTATTTCAAGAAGATCACCCCGCAGAGCCTGCGCATGAGCGGCGAGCAGAAGGTCAAGGAGGGCGACTATATCGCACAGCAGTTCGAGGCATCGAACAAGACCGAGCTCCTGTTCTTCACTAACAAGGCACAGGTCTACAAGTGCAGAGCTGCGTTCTTCGAGGACGGAAAGGCGTCCAATCTGGGCGATTACATCCCGGTTAAGCTCGGATTTGACGAGGATGAGCAGGTCGTGCGCATGGTCATCACGGATGACTACATGGGTACGCTGCTGTTCATCTATGAGAACGGCAAGGCATCCAAGGTGCCGCTGTCCGCCTATGCGACCAAGACCAACCGCAAGAAGCTGACCGGTGCGTGCTCGGATAAATCCCCGCTGGTCAAGCTCTTCCACCTGACCGAGGAATCCGCTCCCCTGCTGCTGCGCTCCTCCGGTAACCGCGCAATCCTGATCGATGCTGCCATGATCCCGGAGAAGGCATCCCGCTCGACACAGGGCGTGAACGTGATGAGCATCAAGACCGGACAGTCCGTCGTTTCAGCTGTGATCCCCGACGGCGAACTGCTTGAGGCTGCCGAATCCTACCGTGTCAGGAACATCCCCGCTGCCGGCAAGCTGGCGAAGGATCTGGAGGATGCGGATCAGATGTCACTCGTTTGATTCAAAAGAAATCGATAAAAAGAACCCCCTATCCTGCGATAGGGGGTTAAATTTGATGTTTTGCAATTGGTAAGTACGGAGATTACTCCTTTACGCCACCCAGTGCAACACCAGCGATGATGAACTTGGACAGGATGAAGTAAACAACAACGATCGGCAGAATGGAAAGGGTTACGCAGAGGAAGTTAACACCGTTATCGATGTTCTTATCGAATGCGAGAACCTTGGATACCATGATCGGCACGGTAGAGAGCTTCTCATTCTTGAGGATCATGTTCTGTGTGTAGTAGTTGTTCCAGTTCGCAACGAACGCGAAGATGCCCTGTACTGCGATAGCCGGCTTCATCATCGGGATCGCAATGGTCAGGAAGGTGCGGAACTCACCGCAGCCGTCGATACGGGATGCCTCTACGATATCCAGCGGGAAGCTCGATTTCATATACGACACCATGAAGAATATGACGGCTGGCGCCGCGATCGCAGGAACGATCAGCGGGATAAAGTTGTTGATGAGGTGCAGGGAGTACATGAAACGTACGAAACCTGCGGAGGAAACCTGTACCGGGATCATCATGACGGCGATGATAAAGGTATAGGCAGCGCTGTTGAGCTTGAACTCATAAACTGTCAGACCATAAGCAGTCATCGCGGAGAAGAATACGGTCAGGAATGTGGTGCAGCCTGCGATAATCAAGCTGTTCATGTAACCCTGGCCAACGTTGAACGCGTTGTGGTACTGCGTAGCCACGCGCTTCATTGTCTTGGTTGCATCGGACGGAAGATTGTTCATCAGGGTCCGGAAGTTGGCACCCAGCGAGGAACCAAACCAGAAACGGGACGGGTTCTGCGCCAGATCCATAGAATTGTGCGTCGAGTTAACGATCAGGATGTAGATCGGAACCAGACAGATAAGGGTCAGAAGAACGCATACGGCAAAGATAACAGCAGACTTCGCAATGATCTTTGCATGGTAATTTTCCTTGGGCTGACCGTAATCCGATTTCAGACTCATAGTGTCAGACCTCCTTGCTTCATCTTTGCTTTGTACTGCTTTTCAGCCTTCTTACGCTGCTTCTTCTTGGCAATCGCATCCTTATCACGGTTCATGTAGAATGTGATTGCACCGAGGCAAGCGGTGATCGCAAAGATAATGATGGAGGCGGCACCTGCGTAACCGTAGTTCGCCTGGTCAACCGTACCCTTGTTGAAGTTGTAGTAGATGTAGACTGCAACAGTTTCCAGATGCTTGGAGAACTGTGCGCCGTTGTGGTACAGATAGGGGATATCGAACATCTGAAGACCACCGATCATGGAGGTTACGAGTGTGTAAACCATGATGGGCTGCAGCAGAGGCAGCGTGATCTTGAAGAACTGCTGACCGGAGTTCGCGCCGTCGATATCGGCAGCCTCGAACAGGGACGGGTTGATACCCATGATACCGGACATCAGCATGATCATGGTATTACCAAACCACAGCCAGGTCTGAATGAACATTACCATGAACTTGGCGTTCCATTCGCCGGAAATGAACTGGATAGGCTCTGCCATACCCATTTTCATAAGAGTCGCATTAATAAAGTAGTACTTGGAATCACCGAACAGGTTTACATACAGAGCCGCAACGGAAGCCGCAGTGATGATGTTCGGCATGTACATAACGATCTTGAAGAAGCCCTTGCCAGGGAGTTTTACCTTGGCATCGGTAAACCAGACTGCCAGCAGCAGAGACAGCAGGATCTGAGGAATAAAGTTACCGAACCAAAGAATGAATGTGTTGCCCAATGCCTTGGCAAACTCCTGATGAGTTGCCTGCGCACCGGCAGCGGAGCCCTGTCCGAACAGAATTGTGGAATAGTTCTCGAATCCCACCCAGTTTGCACTAGCAGCCTGGTTACCCTTGAAGGACAGGATGAATGTGTAAATCAGCGGCCAAACCTGGAAAAAACAATACACAAGGAAAAAAGGTGCAATAAACATGTATCCATATTTGGCGTAGGAAATGGACTTGATACGACGCTGTGCAGCAGACGCCATTGCTTTTCACCCTCTCGACATTTAATTACAACACGTTGCCTATGGGGGCACAATATCCCCCACAGGCTTCGTATTGGTTTTGGTTAAATTGTAGTAAATCCGATTTGGAATTACTCAGCAGACAGATCAGGGTTATCAGCAGTAGCCTGTGCAGTGAACTTGCTCAGGATCGTGTCGGTATCCTCGTTGATGTTCTCCTTCAGAACGTTCAGGAAGGAATCCTTCAGGTTCTGGTCATACTTGGAGATGGAGTCAGACATCTTGATGTTAGCAGCTACGTCAGCCAGAACAGCGAACTGATCCTGACCGCCCAGCAGTGCATTGGAGTTGGAACCGTCAGCAACGATCTTATCCATAGCAGCCTTGTTGTTTACAAAGTCGCCAGAGTACAGAGCGTACTTCTCCATGGAAGCTGCATCAGAGGTGAAGAACTTAACGAAGTTGGAAGCCTCAGTTGCAGTGTTGCAGTTCGGGGATACACAGAGCCAAGAACCGCCCCAGAAGAAGGTCTGCGGACCGAGAACGATTCTCCAGTTACCAGCGTTGCCGCCGTTCTGCTCGAGCTGTGCGCCCTCACCGAGGCACCATGTGGAGTAGAAGTAACCCAGAGCCTCACCGTTCAGACCAACGTTGGTCCAGTCGGTAGTCCACTGCTGAACGTCCGGATTTACATAACCGTTGTCAACGTAGCCCTTAACCATGTCGGTGAACTCCCTAGCTACGTCAGTCTTGATGGTAGTACCCTCAACCCACGGTGCGTTCTTAGCGGTAGAGAATGCCTGCCACAGACCACCGATGGTTGCGCAGATCTTTACCTTGCCGTCGGTCTTCTCCTTGAGCTCCTTCGCAGTAGCCTCGAACTTGCTCCAGTCAGAGATCTTAGCCTGCATATCCTCAGGAGTCTCAACGCCGAGCTGCTCCTTAGCGATGTCAGCATTGTAAGCGAAGCCGCCTGCTGCTGCCTGCCAGGAAGCTGCCTTCAGAACGCCGTTGTTGTCGGTACCGATCTCAACAGTGTACTGATATGCATCCTTGTAGTCATCCTTGGTGATGCCCAGATCGGACAGCGGGGAAGACATAGTGTCATCATTGATGTAGTTCAGGATCCAGCCTGCCTCAGCTACGAACAGGTCAACGTCGTCGCCGGAGTTCAGGTAAGTAGCGTACTGAGTGGAAGCCTCGCCGCCGTTACCGCCGCAGTTCTGATACTTAACCTTAGCATCTGCATGATCCTCAGCGTAAACATCGAACATGTTCTGCAGGTCAGCGTCAGTCCAGCATACAACAGTCAGGGTGTCATCGGAATCCGGCAGGTTAACTGCTGCGGAACCGCCCTCGGAACCGCCCTCGGAACCGCCTGCCTCAGTGGTAGTCTCTTCGCCACCCTCGTTGCCGCCTTCAGTAGCAGCATCGGTAGCAGCCGGTGCATCAGTAGCAGCCGGTGCCTGGGAATCAGCGGGCTTGTTACCGCCGCAAGCTGCGAATGCAGAAGCAGCCATAGCAAGAGTTGCAACAAGTGCCAGTGTTCTAGTAAGTTTGCTCATTGGTATTTTCCTCCTTAAGATATATCTATTATATTTCCCTATGAAATATAATAAGCGTAAGTAATACGGCGCTTAAAGCTGCGCCACGGTCTCTCCCTCCAGGAGCTTGACGCCGACGTGTGCGACGCGCTCTTCCTCGGGAATTTCCGTTTTCTGAAGCAGCCGGAGCATGATCTCTGCGGCGCGGATGCCGATCGACTCGGTATCCTGCTGCACCGTTGTCAGGAGCGGTCCTACCATCCGAAGCATCGGATGACCGTCATACCCGATCACGGAGATTTCCTTGCCCGGTGTCATGCCTGCATCCCGGATGGCTGTCATTCCCGCTACTGCGCAGATATCATCCGGATAGAAGACGCATGTCGGACGATCCGGTTCTGCGAGGATCTGCTGGGTCAGCTTGTAGGCAAGCTCCGCATGGATGTACTTGCCCTCAAGGATGAGGTTCGGGTCTGCTTCAAGGTGATGCTTTGCCAGTGTATCCACAAATGCCTTTTTTCTGGCATCGGTTACCTGAGAAGGATCACCGTAAATGAAAGCAAAGCGCTTATGCCCTCTGCCGATCGCATACTCCGCAGCAAGCTCAATACCCTTGCCGTTATCGGATGCGACTGCATACTTGCCGTCCTCGACGTAGTCGATCGAAACAACCGGCAGGCTGCTGTTCAGCAAGGTCTGCACGCCGGGCGATGCAAAATCCACACAGGCGGCAAACACGCCGTCCACATTGCGGTACATGCAGTGCTCGTAATAGGAGAACGTCTGACTGCCGATCTGGCTGCTGATAAATGTCAGATCGTAACCGCTGCGCTCCATCGCGACCTTGAAACTATCCAGTACAGAGGCGAAGAAGAAATGCTTCAGACCGCTGTCAGCCTTGTCCACCATCAGGACGCCGATATTATACGTCCGGTTGGTTTTCAGGGCTCTTGCCATCGCATTCGGCAGGTATCCGAGCTGCTTGGCAACCTCCTGCACGCGCTCGCGTGTTGCGGGATTCACATCCTCACGATTGTTCAGTGCCTTGCTGACGGTTGCTGTCGAAACACCGCACGCCTGGGCAATGTCTTTAATTGAAACCATCAGAACACCTTCAAGTCTTTCTTCGTTCTGCTTCCCGTTTTCCATACGGAATCGGGGCTTCTCGCTTTCACTAAGACTAATATACAACACTTTGCCTTGAAAGTCAATGCTTTAATCCATTCTTTCACTTTTTTTGAGTGTTATGCACAAAAAAGATGTTCAGATTTTATGCAACTTCACGGGAAATATGACCTATTTTCTAAATTGTAACAAAACGGTAACTAAAACGTGTTTTTAGATATATTGCACGGAAAACGCCCGTTTTCGAGCCCGAAAGAGCCCTTTTTCGTTCCTTCTTTGTTGCACATTGCACAAAGAAGGTGGATTTTTCTGCGGGTGTAAATTTGTCTGTTTTCAACATTTTGACGGAAGCCGATCTGGAAGGCAGGATGCATAAAACCGCGATCTGTCGTCCATACTATTCCCACGACTGAAAGGGGGCATCCGGCTTGACTATCATTCTTATCCGCACGCTGATCCTTTACTGCGTGGTCGTATTTTCCGTCCGGCTCATGGGCAAGCGGCAGCTCGGGGAGCTCCAGCCCTCGGAGCTTGTCATCACGATTCTCGTCTCGAATATCGCCACGCTCTCGCTGGAGGATGTGGAGATTCCGCTGCTGCACGGCATCCTGCCGATTCTGGTGCTCGTTTGCTTCGAGGTGCTGATATCGCAGGTATCGCTCAAATCCGAGCGCATCCGGCGCTGGATCTCCGGCAGTCCGAAAATCATCATTCAGGGCGGCGTGATCGACCAGCAGATGCTCCGCGAGCTGCGGTTTTCCGTGGACGACCTCATGACAAGTCTGCGCACGAACGGCGTGTTTGACATCACCGATGTCCGGTATGCCATTGTCGAGACGAACGGTACGGTTTCCGTCTGCCTGCAATCGGCAAAGCAGCCCGCACAGCGCGGGGATGTCCATGCCGCGGAGGATCTGCCCGATCCGCCCGAGGTGCTCATCGCGGACGGAAAGCTGCGGGAGGGGGCGCTGCAATCCACGGGACTGACCCGTGAATGGCTCCAGTCGATTCTGCGGGAGCGGGGACTGCGGCTGCGGGATGTGTTCCTGCTCACTGCGGACAGCGCCGCCAAATTCCATCTGGTCACACAGGAAAAGAGGTGCGTATGAGCCGGTTTCTGACAAGTGTCGGCATCCTGCTGGCACTGACGGTGCTGTCCGTCTGCTCACTCTGGATGCTCCGGCACGAATGCCGCCGCTATACCGCCATCACGGAGGAGACTGCTGCTGCCCTTGCGGACGGTGACACCCGTGCAGCACTGGCGGGATGTGACCGGCTCGAGGCAAGCTGGGAGCATTTCCATGATATGACCGGGCTGTTCGTGGACGGCGGCAAGCTCGATGCCATCTACAGCCATATCACGCCGCTTCGCCCCCTGCTGGAGCAGGGCGATCCGTATGCGTTTTCCGAGCTGGAAAGCATCCGGCTCCTCACGCAGGGGCTCTACGAGGAGGAGCTCCCGGTTTTCTGGCATATTATGTAATTTGTCTTTACAAATCCCCCTCGATGTGTTATACTGATATTAACATCTTTTGAATGGGGGTACTCTCATGAAACGTATTCCGGCAATGCTCCTTTCCGCCGTTCTGGCGGTCTCCTCACTGACAGCATTCCCCGCCGGGACGATCGGGCATGATGTCACATTTTCGCATTTCCCGTCCAATGTCAACGGCGGCGAGCCGATCCGCGGCGTGGACATTTCCTCGATCATTGCCATCGAGGAGGCGGGCGTGAAATTCCATAACGATACTGATTATAAAGAGGATGATATTTTCCGCGTCCTTGCAGAATCCGGTGTCAACTACATCCGCGTGCGCGTCTGGAACGACCCGAATGACCGCAGCGGACACAGCTACGGCGGCGGGCACAATGACGTGAAAACTGCCGCAGAGATCGGCAGACGCGCTGCAAAGTACGGCATGAAGCTGCTGGTCGATTTCCATTACTCCGATTTCTGGGCGGATCCTGAAAAGCAGCGCGTCCCCAAGGCATGGGAGGGCAAATCCCGCGCGGACAAGGGCTCGGCAATCTATTTCTTTACGCTCGATGCGCTTAAAGAGATACGCGATGCGGGCGGTGACATCGGCATGGTGCAGGTCGGCAACGAGACCAACTGTGTCATGTGCGGCGAAAATGACATGTACGAGATCTGTCAGATGATGATCGCCGGGTGCAATGCCGTGGGGGATTTCGACCCCTCTATATTAAAGGTGCTGCATTTCGCGGATCCGTCCAGCGGGCATTATCCGTGGTACGCCAAGGTGCTGAACGAATGCAAGGTCAATTATGACGTATTCGCGACGTCCTACTACCCCTACTGGCACGGCACGACGGACAATCTGCGCAATGTCATGAAGCAGATCGGGGATACCTATCATAAGTATGTCATGGTCGCGGAGACTGCCTACCCCTACACGAACGACGACGGCGACCATTTCGGCAATGTTGTTGCCGAGGGCTCCAAGGATGCGACCTTCCGCTATCCGATCTCCGTCGAGGGACAGGCGAACTGCCTGACCGATGTGTTCCAGGCGATGGCGGACTGCGGCGACAAGGGCATCGGCGTGTTCTACTGGGAGCCGGCATGGCTGGGCGTGCCGGAGATCTCCTGGGAGCAGGAGCGCGATCTCTGGGACCGCCACGGATCCGGCTGGGCGACGAAGTATGCGGCGGAGTATGACAAGGATGCCAAGGAATCCGGCGGCTCGTCCTACGATAACCAGGGACTGTTCAATTTCTGGGGCTATCCGAACGAATCGCTCCATGTGTTCGGCAACATCTACCCGCAGACGAAAAAGCAGTTCCCCACCGAACCGACCACCCTTCCTCCGACAGAGCCGCCGACCGAGCCCCCGAAGCCGCGCCGTGAAATGTCGGATCTGATCCGCCTGCAAAAGCACCTGCACCGGCTGCCGGTCGATGACCGTGACCGCCTGCGGCTCTGCGATATGGACGGTGACGGCGTGCTCGACATCTACGATCTGGGACTGATGAAACGTGAGCTCTGGCTCGAACGCAGCGATCGGGGGGAGAAGCGATGACACAGATTCTTCTGGTCGAGGATGATCCGACCATCGTTTCGACCCTGACGGAATTTCTGCAAAGCGAGGGCTTTGCCGTGACCGCAGCCTCCGGGCAGCAGGCGGCGCTGGCAGCTGTCGGGCAGCATGTACCGGATCTGGTGCTGCTGGATATTTCCCTCGCGGACGGAAGCGGCTTTTCCGTCTGCCGCGCACTCAAGGCGGAGCAGCATATCCCGGTCATTTTCCTGACCGCATCCGGGGACGAATACAGCACCGTCACAGGCTTTGACCTCGGCGCGGATGATTACATCGCCAAGCCCTTCCGCCCGCGGGAGCTTATCTCGCGCATCAAGAATGTCCTGCGCCTGACGGGCAATTCCCGCAGCGTCATTCAGCTCGGGAGCGTCACGGTCGATACTGACAAGGGCACCGCAACCAAGAACGGGCGGGATCTCTACCTGTCCGCGCTCGAATACCGGCTTTTGCTGCTGTTCCTGACAAACCGCGGCGCCGTCCTCACCCGTACCATGCTCCTCGAATCCCTCTGGGATGCGGCGGGCGAATTTGTCAGCGACAACACCCTGACCGTCTACATCAAGCGCCTGCGGGACAAGATCGAGGATGACCCGCAGAATCCCACGCTCATCCGCACCGTGCGCGGCATGGGCTACCGCGTGGAATGACCGGGTTCTGGCGCAATGCCGAGGTATGCCGCACGCTGGTGCTCTCGGTTCTGCTGAGCATTCTGTGCAGCGCGGCAGGTCTGCTCCTTGGCTGGAAAACGGCGGCGTTTGCGCTCTGCACGGGGCTGCTTGTCACGGGCTTCCAGCTGTTTGTGACCTACCGGCGCTACCGCCGCATTGCGGCACTGGCGCATGAGATCGACCGGATCCTGCACGGCGGCGATCTCACGGCGATTCAGGGCAGCTGCGAGGGCGAGCTTGCCGTCCTCGAAACCGAGGTGCGCAAAATGTCCCTCACCCTCCGCGAGCATGAGCAGCAGCTCGTCGCAGACAAGCAGTTTCTCGCGGATTCGCTGGCGGATATCTCGCACCAGCTCCGCACGCCCCTGACCTCCATCCACCTGCTTGTGACGCTCCTTTCGAAATCCGGGCTGACCGATCAGCGCCGACTGGAGCTTCTGGGCGAGCTGCGCACACTTCTGAACCGCATTGACTGGCTCGTGGAGGCGCTCCTGAAAATTTCCAAACTTGATGCCGGAACCGTCCAGCTCCGCGCCGACGAAATGCCCCTCGATGCGCTCCTGCAAACCGCATGCGAACCGCTCCGGATCCCGCTGGAGCTGCGCGGCATCACGCTGCATCTCCAGGCAGAGGGCAATATCCGCTGTGACCGGGACTGGACATCGGAGGCAATCGGCAACATCGTCAAGAACTGCATGGAGCATACCCCCGCCGAGGGCTCTGTCACGATCCGGGCGCAGGAAACCGCGCTCTACAGCGAGATCATCATCACCGACACCGGCTGCGGCATCGCGCCGGAGGATCTGCCGCACATCTTCGAGCGGTTCTATCAGGGCAGACATGCCGATCCCCAGAGCTTCGGCATCGGGCTGGCACTTGCCCGGATGATCGTCACCCGTCAGAACGGCACGGTCAAGGCGGAGAATCCCCCGGAGGGCGGCGCCCGCTTCATCCTGCGGTTCTATACCGAAACGGTCTGAATCTCACACAAATTTCAACACGGTTCTTTGTGCATAAGAGAGAACCGTGTATTTTTTTCCGCTAAGCCGCAATATTCCTCCCCGAAACCGTTATACAGAGTAGAACGCTTGAAAAGGGGGCTTATCCATGAAACGAAAATCCATTCTCTGCACGCTGCCGCTCCTTGCCGCTGTGTGCGGAATCGCAGCCGTCACGCCCGCTGTCTCCTCTGCGGAGGATCAGCCCGATCCGCTTGTCCTTGCCACCACAGAAAACGCCTGTATCTCCAGCATCGTCATCGAGAACAAACCCGAAAAGCTCCTATACCGCACCGGTGAGCAGATTGATCTGTCGGAGCTGACCGTTACAACCTCTGTCCGTGTGAACGGGAACTGGCAGCCGCGGGAGACCGGACGGCATCTCACAGACAGCAAGGAATTCTCCGTGACACTGCCTGACACCACAAAACCCGGTGCCGGAAACATCGTCATCACCTACAAAGCTGACGGTATCGATGCACCCAAAGTCTATTCCGGAACGGATGAAATCTATGTCATCATCACCGGCAAAGGCGATACGGATGTGAACGGCAGGCTCAATGCCGACGATCTCAGACAAATGAACCTCGTATTGCAGGGAAAGGCATCCCTCTCCGGCGATGCGGCAGTGAATGCCGACATGAACGGCGACGGCGAGATTGACGTGTTTGATCTCGCGCTCATGAAGCGGAATCTGCACGAAACCGTTCCAGAGTATATGCAGCTGACGCCCGCTGTTCACATGGATCTGACACGCGATGCCGATGCGGAAGCGTGGGAGACGGCATTCCAGAGCAACAAGAACAAAACGACGGTGAACTGTGACACCGAGGCACTGGAGGCTGCGTTAAGTCCGCTGCGCCCTGCGGTCAGACGTGCGCTGCTCAAAACCTATGACGATGCATTCTTTGAGAAAAACATCCTGATCTTCCATTATGATGTGTACGACGGCGGCGAGGAGATCCAGGAGGTTTCCGAAATCGCCTACACGGACGGGAAACTGACCGTGGCGACAAAGCCGCAGGAGACGAAGTATTCCCACCAGGCGCTCATGCTCTGGCAGATCGCACTGCCGCGGGAGCAGTACAACGGAAAGACCGTCAGCTGGACAGAGCAGGACGCGGAATACTTCAAGGCAAAACTCACCGGGTATCATGTGGATCCGCCCAATGACGAGATTCCGGAGGAATTCCGAAAGGGCGTTCTTGTGATGAATGCCGAGGAAGAAGCCGCGCTTCTGGAGCGTATCTATTCGGATGAGGTGCAGCAAAGATACGCGACAGCAGACATGCAGCCAATGCTTTCCACGCAGGCGCGTTTCTACCACATTGTGCCGAGCGGCATGGGGGTTTCAAGCCGTCTCTGGCAGACACGCCGCGTCGGGAACCGCATCATTGCCGATATTTCCAGCACAGTTCCCACTGCCATGTCTGTCCGTCCGGTCTGGGCGCTGGAATGCCTGACATTCCCGGAACACTATGCCGAAGGTCAGCCGGAATTTGTATTCCATGACGTGACGGGCGGCTCCTATTTCGATACGGACGGGGCACAGTACTATTTCCAGAGCCCGCTTCCGGATACGCCGGATCTGGCGATCAATCCGTATCATTTCGGCGGCGAGTATGAGATTGCATTCTACTGGCGGGATTACACCGGCAGTATGCAAACGGAGTTCAGGCTCATTGCGAGTGAGGCAGTCTCGGCGGATGCATCGAAAATCCATGATCGGGATTCGGGAAACGCCAAAATTCTGAAAGACGATGCTGAGGGGTTCAGCATCGAATGGAGTGACACCGGTGTGACCGTGACCTTCCTGAAATCCAAGGCAGACGGCAAACCAACACTGCTGCATTTCCCGTATCCGCAGCAGTAACTTGTGCATGATAGGACGAAAGCCCGGGGCATCTGCTCCGGGCTTCTGGTTTCAGAAGTTCTCGCTTTTCAGCGCATCCATCGGATTTTCCTGTTTGACCTTCTGCATGGCATAGAGCATGGATGCCGATACCACCGCAAAGACCGACAGCACCGCAATTCCAACCGCCGCCCACGGGATCGTGAAGCCGCTTTCAAAGCCCTGATGCACCACCGCAAACAGCAGCAGGATCACACCAAAGGATACCGGCAGTCCCAGCAGCAGCGCCTTGGTGCCGCAGATCAGGCATTCGTAATGCATCATGCGCATCAGGGACTTCCCCGTCATGCCGATGCTGCGGAGCATCGCGAACTCCCGGCGGCGCAGTCCGATGTTCGTCGAGATGGAATTGAACACATTCGCCGCCGCAATCAGCGAGATCAGGATGATGAACCCGCAGCTGAATACCCGCACAATGACGATGATGCTGCGCTCATTCTCACGATCCTTGGCGTTGTCAAAGAGATTCGACGCTGTGAGATGATTGGCGCCCAGAGTCTGGTGCAGCGCCTTGCATGCCCCCAGATGATCGCCGGCCAGCATCACGCATGACAGCGTGTCCGGCTTCTCCGTACCTGCAAGGATCGTGTCCATCGCGGACATGGGATAGAGAAACACGATATAGCCCTGCGTCTCGACAAAATACGGATGCACATGCAGGACATCACCCGTCAGGGTGCGGGAGAACTGTGCCTCCTCCTCACTCAGGGTCAGCTCCGGCTCGCCGTCTGCGTCTGCGGCATAGAGATAATCCGCTTCCGTATCCTCATTGTTATCATACTGATAGCTTTCAAAATGATACCCCTCGATCTCCCGGCGGAACATTGCATGAAATTCGATCGTATCGCAGTTCAGGGCGTGGATCTCGCGGTATTTTCGCTTCTCCTCGTCATACGTCACGACCTGATCGAGCACGAGCGCACGGGGATTGCCGGCGTCCATGTAGCTGCGCTCCGGCAGATTCTGCTCCCGGAGAAAATTGCGGAACGTCTCGTCATCCACAAACTGCACGGACATGAAAAAACCTACCTCATTCTCCTTGTCATAGACATTGGTGAACAGATACTCGGCTTTATAGCCGTCTGCGGTCAGTACGGACTTGTCCATTGAGCCGTGTGCGGAGGCGAGCATTGACAGCGCACTCGCATCGACCAGCGGCTCGGAACGGAACAGCTCATTGAGCTCTGTCGGGGTCATGCCGTTAATATCGTTGATTCCGCTCCAGTAGTACAGATCATACGTCCCGGCGCCGAATACGCTTTCCACACTGCTTTGCAGGCTGTGCGTAAAGCCGGCGGAGGCGATGAACAGCACCACGCTCATAAACAGGCTGAATACCGTCGCACGGTAGCGCTTTTTCGAGCGCTGGAAGTACTTCTGTCCGAGCACCCCCGGCAGTCCGAAATGCTTGTAGATCCACTTCGGGGTTTTGATCGGACGCTTAGGGTTGAAAATATCCTTCGACTGCCGCACGGCTTCAACCGCCGTGACTCTGGTTGCACGGCGTGAGGGGATGAGCGCGGAGATGTAAATTGTCACGACCGAAATCAGGAGCGACGCCGCCATCGCCACCCACGAAACATGCAGGCGCATGGGGAGTGCAGCATCCGTCAGACCCGAAAACCGGTTCCCGATGCACAGGAACGTCACCGTAATGCCCGCAAGTCCTAGCAGGATGCCTGCCGGGATGCCGATTGCACCCACGCAGAATGCCTCATAGCGCACCATGTGGCGGAGCTGCTTTTTCGTTGCGCCGACCGAGGAGAGCATCCCGAACTGCTTGGTGCGTTCGGAGACGGAAATCGCGAAGGCATTGTAGATCAGCGATACCGAGCCGAACACGATCAGCCCGAGCAGGATCGCCGCCATGCCGTAGAGCACCGGCAGATACCCGCTGAACCGGGAAATGCCCATATACATAAGCAATTCGCTATGGACATAGCTGTTATCCCAGGTGAGCTTGACAAACTCCTTGTCGGTGTAGTCGTAGACCTTGCGCGGATGCACGAGCGTATACCAGACATCCGCATATGCCGCATCGGGCTTGCCGTTGTCGTCGAGGGTCAGGCAGGAATACCCCGGCGCGGAATACTCCTCAAACCCCGGACGCTCGTAAAATCCGCAGACGGTGTAGGTTTTCGTCTCATGCGGGACAAGCACCTCCGCCGTGCCGTCCTCCCCCAGCTCCTCGGGCGGGGTGTAGGGATTGTGCTGGGTGAGAGCGTACTGCTCCAGCATCCGGTCACCGATGCTGAGCGTGAGCGTATCCCCGATTTTCCAGTAAACCCCGCCGTTGTAGGACAGATGCTCCGGGAGCAGGATCTCCTGCGGATTTTCCGGCATGTGACCGGCGGTGAGCTGCACGGCGGCAAGATCGGTGAAATTCGGGCTGATGCCCATGATGTAGAGGTAGGGCTTGTACGTGTTGGCGGAACCGGCAATCGCATAGCCAACAGGCTCCGCGTAGGCAATCTCGCTGATCTCCTCCGCAGCGGCAATAGTGGCATAGCGTTCTGTCGGCAGCTCCGTAACGCTGACATGATACGCGCCGTTGCGGGCGATCTCGTTCTGCATGAGATACTGCCGGACACTCGACACGGATGCGGTGACTGCCGTCATGAGCGCCGTGGAAAGCGCGATGCCGATGACCGTTACTGCCGTGCGGGTGCGGTTCTTTTTCAGCGATTCTCGTGTGACCTTGTGAAAGACGTTCATCCCCGCAGCACCTCATCTCTGGTGATCTTCCCGTCCTCGATGGCAATGATCCGGTCTGCCTGGAGGGCGATGTTCTCGTCGTGCGTGATCATGACAAGGGTCTGGTTGTACTTCTTGTTGGAGAGCCGCAGGAGGTTGATGATCTCCTGGGAATTCTTACTGTCGAGGTTGCCGGTCGGCTCGTCGGCGAGGAGCACGGCAGGCGCATTCATGAGCGCACGTCCGATGGAAACGCGCTGCTGCTGTCCGCCGGAGAGCTCATTTGGCAGATGGGATTCGCGCCCGTTCAGACCCAGCGTCCCGATCAGGTCATGCAGGCGGTCTTCATTCACCTCCTGCCCGTCCATGAGCACGGGGAGGGTGATATTCTCGGTCACATTCAGGACGGGGATGAGATTGTAGAACTGATAGATCAGCCCGACCTGACGGCGGCGGAAGATCGCAAGCTCGTCATCGTTCTGTGCATAGACGTCGCAGCCGTTCATGTATACCTTGCCGGAGGTGGGCTTGTCCACACCGCCGAGGATGTGCAGGAGGGTGGATTTGCCGGAGCCGGACGGGCCGATGATGGCGACAAATTCGCCCTTGGATACGGAAAAGCAGACATCATTCAGGGCATGGACGGCATTCTCGCCCGTGCCGTAGGTTTTGCAGAGGTGCTCGGTTTGCAGGATCACCATGTGAAACACTCCTTTCGTTGATGATTACAGTATACCACATAGAAATGACTTTTCCGTGACTTGAATATAAGAGATCCGTCACGCAGCGTGGCGCGGGGAGCCCCCGCTGGCGATTCCGTTTTCGTGGAACGGCTTGAATGTTCCATGGTTCTAAGATTTTTGTATGACTGCTAAAATTTACCAATCAAAAATGAAACAGCTTTGCCCCCTTCGGCGTGAGCCGTTGGGGGCATTGCGGACACCAGAACGGTGCACTATCAATTCTGGAACAGAACTGCCAGCGGGGGCTCCCTGCTATTTCAGTTTGACCTTGTCCCGCGTGATGACCGCCTCTGAATTGTAGTACGCGATCATCGCATCTGCCGGGGTGTAATCCGCGCAGTACTTGCCGTCCGCGCCGATCAGGTAATCCCCGTACCAGAGACCGCAGAAGCTCCACACGGTGTTGTCCCGGAACATCAGATTCACATCCGGAACGGTGCTCGTCTCGCTCAGCGCGAGGAGCTTTTTGCCGCCTGTCATGCGGTACAGCGACACAAACTGCTCATAGCGGCTGCCGAAGGTCTGATCCTTCTCCATGTAGATGTCCAGGCTCGCAATATCGTAATCATCGACCAGATACTCCGCACTCTGCCCGTTCCAGATCCAGATCAGATTGTGCAGCTTGTGGTACTTGGTCATGCGCCGGTACATCACATCCCAGAGCCAGCGGTACGGCTCGGAGCCGGATGCTCCCCACCAGAACCAGTCGCCGCCGCCCTCATGCAGCGGACGCCAGAGCACCGGAATATCCTTCTCTGCCAGCGGCTTGAGCGCCGCGGACACGGTGTCAATATCATGCAGGAGCGCCGCACATTCTTTGGAGAGCTTGCCGTTCTGCACATTGCGCTCGATGGTCTTGTCGTCCATCATCGCGACGTCCATCTTGAACTTGAACCGATCCACATACTGCGGTTCTGCCGTAACCGGCTCGGTCGCTTCGGGGAGATAGGGATTGGTCGGGAGCGTCTCCTCGCTCTCCGCATCCTCTGCATCGCTCTCCCCGGTCGTGGGCTCGGTTGTTTCACCGACCAGCACGCTCTCCACCTCATAGGCGGGAAGCGCGTCATTCAGGGAGAAATCCGTATCCTTGGCGTAGACCGTGCTGACGCCGGTCGGCGCATCCCAATGCCACATCAGACCCACGATGCCGCCTGCCTCCGCCCAGCGCTCACACGCTGCAATCACATCGCCGCAGTCGGCGGTGCTGTTGTCCGTGTAGCCCTCCACATCACCAAAGCGGATGGCGGGGTACTTGCCGGTCAGGTGATAGAGCAGCTCAGGCTCGGTATCACTGCTCCCCGCGGTGTATTGCCCGGAAATAACCTTCTTGCCGTAGTTGTCGGTCAGGAACTGCATCAGGCTCTTGGCGCCCTTGGATGCACTGGGATCAGACAGCGTATAGCCGCCGTTATAGGCAAGCGCATACATCTCGGAAAAATCCTCGATCTCAAAGTAATCCAGCGCGAAATAGCCGTCGGTTTCCTGGATGGAAAGCTCTGCCTCGCCCTCCGGCAGGTAGATGCCGGAGAAGGTCACGCGGGTGAAATGCTCACTCTCCGTGATCTTGAAATCACCGAGCTTTTCGCCGTTAAGCAGGAGCGTGTTGGTCACGGGCTGATCGGCACAGACGCTGATGGTGATATTGTAGTGCTGCGATGCAGGCACCTCGAATTTCGCCTTGACGCTGTCGCCGTCACGCTTGGAAAATCCCGCGAGATAGCCGGTTCCGCTGTAATTCTTACGTTTCTTTTCGACGGTCAGCTCACCGGTATACTCCGCGTCCTCCGCTTCGATGCGCAGATCAGTCTCCGTCGGGATGACCGGGCTGATCTTCAGCGGGACAGACGGATAGCTCGGCGGCGTGAATTCCGTCGGCGGCTCGGTGGGCTTTTCGACGCCCCAGTCGCCCTCCAGCGTGACAGAGGAATTTTCCGGTGTGACCGGAATATCGCGCATCTGGCTGCGGTAATGCAATGCAAAAGCACCGCCTCCGCAGCCTGCTGCAATGATGAGCACTGCGCCCACCAGTCGTTTCACATTTGGCTTCGCCATAGTGGTTCTCCTTAATTTTACAGGGGCTTTCCCCCTGACCCCATCATGATGAGCTTAGGGTTATCCTGATCCAGCTTTGACCTCTCGGCGTGAGCCGAAGGGCATTGCGGACACCAGAACGGTGCATTCACAATTCTGGGACGGGATGGATGCAGCGTCACGCTGCTTACGTTTTGATGATATACTTTACGCCCGCTTCGGTTGCAAAGCTGATGGCGCCGTCACGCAGTTCGGCACTCACGCGGGTATCGTCCGTGCGCTGGATGCTGCACACCCCGTCAATTCGCACACTGCACGGCTGTCCGTCGAGGGACAGGATCTCGGCATGGGTGAGCTTGTTGTCCTTCCAGGTCAGCGATACCTCAAATCCGCCCTTGGCACGCAGTCCGGATACCGAACCGCTCTTCCAGTTCTTCGGAAGTGCCGGGAGCAGGCTGATCTCACCGCTGTGGCTCTGGAGCAGGGCTTCCGTGATGCCGGATGCACCGCCGAAATTGCCGTCAATCTGGAACGGCGGGTGGTTATCCAGCAGATTCGGGTTCGTCGAATAGGTCAGCAGCTTGCGCAGGTACTCGTAGACCATATCCGCATCGCGGAGTCTTGCCCACATGTTGATGATCCATGCACAGCTCCAGCCGGTATGACCGCCGCCGTGAATCAGCCGGCGGATCATCGTCGCACGCGCTGCGGCTGCAAGCTTGGGGGTCTTGAACGGAGAGATCAGATCTGCCGGATGCAGCGCAAAGAGCTGCGAGATATGCCGGTGTCCGACCTCGACCTCGTCGTAATCGACCGCCCATTCCATGATCTGCCCGTACTTGCCGATCGAGATCGGCGGGAGCTTTTCGAGCATCGCAGACAGCTTTTCGGCAAAGTCCTGCCGCTGTTCCAGAATCTCCGATGCCTTGATAACATCCGTGAACAGCACGGTGATGATCTGCGTATCCATCGACGGGCCGATGCAAAGACTGCCCTTGGTGCCGCGCTCGGTGAGATAGGTATTCTCCGGCGAAACGGAGGGACCCGTCACAAGCTGACCCTGCGGATTCTCGAACAGATAATCCGTGAAGAACTCCGCCGCCTCGCAGAGCGCATCGAAATGCTCGCGGAGGAAATCCTTGTCGCGGGTATACTCGTAGTGCTCGAAGATGTGCAGGCAGAGCCACGCCGCGCCCATCGGCCAGATGGTTGCCGGCATCCAGAGATCCTGCGGTGCGCAGTCGCCCCAGAGGTCGGTATTGTGGTGGCAGCAGAAGCCCTTGGCGTGGTACATTTCCTGCGCCGTGCGTCTGCCGTCGGGACGCATCCGCTCGATGAGATCAAAGAGCGGGAGATGACATTCGGAGAGGTTGCCGCTTTCGGCAGCCCAGTAGTTCATCTCGGTGTTGATGTTGATGGTATAGCGGCTGCCCCATACCGGCCACATCTGCTCATTCCAGATGCCCTGCAGGTTCATCGGCTGCGAACCCGGACGGCTCGCGGCGATCATGAGGTACCGCGCATAATTATAATAGAGTACGGCAAGGCAGTTGTCGCGGATGAGGGCGCGGCATTCCTTGTCATCGTCCTCGTTGCCGCGCAGGCGGATCACACGCTCATCGGTCGGAAGCGCCGGTGCAACGCCGCCGCTGTTGTCGTTGAGGTGGAATTCCACGCGCTTGAACAATGCCTGATAATCGGCAGCATGCTCCTCGCGCAGGGATCTTGCCAGCGCCGTCACATCCGAAACGCCGGCGATGACATCCCTGATGCGGGACAATGCCTTGTCCTGATAGGCATCGCCGTTGTAGAAGCTGGTTTCCGCCGAGAGCAGGAGCAGCGCTTCATCCGCGCCGGTGATCTCAAGCGAATGTCCGACCGTTTCGATGCTGCCGCTCCTGGTGAGGACGGTAAAGCCTGCGGCAAAGAAAATGCCGTTCTTGCTGCCGGTGCCGCCGGTGTAGAGAATCAGGTTCTCATCGACGGGACGGTTATCGTCGTAATAATCCTCTCTGCCGTCGAGCGACACGGAAAATTCCAGCTTTCCGGGCGTATCGCAGGTCATATGGAGGACAAGGAGCTGCCGGGGGTAGGAGGCGTAACATTCGCGGCGGAAGTTCACCTCTGCGTCGTCGTGGAACTGCACGGACGCGATGCCCTCCTCCAGATCGAGCATCCGGCGGTATTCTCTCGCCTTGCCGGTAAAGCCGAAATACAGCGTCAGGTCACCGAGGGGCATATAATGCCGCGCATTGGGGGTCACGCCCTGCATCTTGCGGAAGGCGATCTTCTCCGCCTCCTCGATCTTCTCCTCCAGAAGGAGCTGGCGGATCTCCTGCATTCCCTCATAGGCACGCGGATTCAGACGGTCGCGCTTTCCACCGGAGTAGATGGAATCCTCGTTGAGCTTGATGATCTCCTTGGCTGCGCCGCCGAACACCATGCCGCCGAGCCGTCCGCATCCCACGGGAAGTGCGCTGTCGAAATCCGAAGCTGGCTTTTTGTACCATAACAATGTTTCTGTATTCATACTTTGTCTCCTATCTCTGGTTGCTGCCCTCTAGTATTTGACAGCCGGACATATCTTAACAAAATACATTATAGCATATCTCCGGTATAATTGCAAGGCTGCGCGAAATCTTTTAGTGAGTTCAACAATTTTTTCGCGAAACTTCTACGGATATTTCTCCTCACGGCATAATTCACATGGGAATCTCCACTCAGTATAGGCGATTTGGGCAAGGCTACGATTTTTCCGAAACTGCGTCAAATCTCTTGCAAATCGACAAAAATCGTAGTATAATGAATAACGTTTTGCGGGGTGTGGGCTGCGTCCCACGGAAATCTCCGCACCGCTGGCACATCAAATACGCTCAACCGAGCAAAGAAAGGGTATGCAAAATGGCAGAACATGTTCAGAAACCAACCGAGGAAAAGCTCAAGCCCAAGCTTTTCTCCGTAATGAAGGGCTATAACAAGGAACAGGCGCTCAAGGATATTGTCGCCGGTATCATCGTGGCGATCATCGCCCTGCCGCTGTCCATCGCGCTGGCGCTCGCCTCCGGTGTCGGACCGGAGCAGGGTCTGTATACCGCGATTGTCGCCGGCTTCCTCGTGTCGTTCCTGGGCGGCAGCCGCGTACAGATCGCAGGTCCGACCGCCGCATTTGCGACCATCGTCGCCGGCATCGTCGCGACCGAGGGCATGGACGGACTCATCATCTCCACCATCATGGCGGGTATCATCATGATCGTCATGGGCTGCTGCAAGTTCGGCGCCCTCCTCAAATACATCCCCGGCACGATCACAACCGGCTTCACCTTTGGTATCGCCGTGACCATCCTCGTGGGACAGATCAAGGATTTCCTCGGACTCACCTTCCAGAATTCTCCCATTGAGACAGTGGACAAGCTCAAGGAGATCGTTCTCTGCATCGGCACCATCAACTGGCAGGCACTTCTGGTCGGCGTGATTTCCCTCGCAGTGCTGATCCTCTGGCCGAAGAAGCTGGAAAAGATCCCCGCATCCCTGATCGCTGTCATCGTAGGCGCGGCGCTCGTGAAGCTCACGGATATGCACGTCAACACCATCGGTGATCTCTACACGATCTCCAATGCACCCCCGCACTTCACACTCCCCACGGAGCTGACCTTTGCCCGCATCCGTGCGCTCGTACCGAATGCATTCACCATCGCCATCCTCGCAGCCGTGGAGTCTCTGCTCTCCTGCGTCGTTTCCGACGGTATGATCGGCTCGAAGCACCGCTCCAACATGGAGCTGATTGCACAGGGTATCGCGAATATCGGCTCTGCCCTGTTCGGCGGCATCCCGGCTACCGGCGCCATCGCCAGAACCGCTGCCAATGTCAAGAACGGCGGCCGAACGCCCATCGCCGGCATGGTTCACTCCATCGTCGTACTCATCATCCTGGTCGTGCTGATGCCCTATGCATCCCTGATCCCGATGCCGACCATCGCAGCAATCCTGTTCATCGTTGCCTATAATATGTGCGGCTGGCGCAACATCCGCAATACCGTCCGCACCGCGCCCAAGAGCGATATTGCCGTTCTGTTCGTCACCCTGACCTTCACGGTGATCTTCGATCTGGTCGTTGCCATCGGTGTTGGTCTGGTGCTGGCATCCCTGCTGTTCATGAAGCGCATGGCGGATGTCACCGAGGCGCACACCTGGGTCGATGCTTCTGACATTGATGACGAGGAGACCGATCCGGATTCCATCTTCCTCAAGAAGATTCCCCCGCGCACCCGTGTTTACGAGATCAACGGTCCGATGTTCTTCGCGGCAGTGGACAAGTACAAGTACCTGCTGCATGACTGGGATATTGACATTCTCTGCATCCGTATGCGGAACGTGCCGGCGATTGACGCGACCGGCGTCGAGGCGCTCATGCGCATCGTGAAGCGCTGCGAAAAGCACAATGTTCAGGTGATCTTCTCCCATGTCAACGAGCAGCCGATGCGTGCCATGGAAAAGGCTGGCTTCATTGAGCAGGTCGGCAAGGAGAATTTCTGCTCCCACATCGACACCGCCCTGGAGCGTGCCGCTGCGCTGGAATCCGCAAAAACTGCGAAATAATGTAAAAAACCCCTCCTGCATAGCAGGAGGGGATGATTTTTGCAACCGCCTTGCCGTCATATAGAGAATAAAACCTAGCGTCTCCGCAAGGTGGGTACCCGCCTGAAAGTCTCTCGCTCCCAACGTCCGAATCCACCGTGCAATGCAGGCGGAAGCGGGAGGTCTGCAATCCTCAGTCAGAGCATCAGATTCCCGTTAAATAAGTGTAGGATTATAATAACTATAATTACTCGAACAAGGCAGTAGTGAAACGTGATTTAAGCGTTATCTTCCTCGCCCTCATCCTCCAGCATCTCAGAGATGCGGTCGATGAACATCTTGCCGATGCGGTCGTACTCCTCATCGTTGTCGATGGTTGCAAGGAAATCCTCGCCGTTCTCGTCTGTGCCAACCTTCAGCACAACAAGCTCGGTGTCCTCCTCGATCATTGCCTCCGGATCCTCCGTGTAGGGAACCAGCGCGTAATAAACCGTGCCGTTCTCCTCCATGATGTCCATCAGCTCGAACTCGTGCTCAACGCCTTCCTCATCAGTCAGCGTAAAAATTTCCGGTGTGTATTCCTCAGCCATTCGATGCTCCTTTCCGCCCTGCGGGCGCCTTTTGTTTTTCTGATTACTATTATACTATACTTTGCCTAAAAAATCAAGAGGTATTTTTTATTTTTTTAGGAAAATTTTGTGGCTCAACTTTGTGCAATCAGTCAGGTAAATACTTTGCTCCGATAAAGTCCGCGGAATTTGTGAACGGATCGAACACAATATCGCGGTTTCCGGCGGTTGCGATCAGATAGCGGTTCTTATAGAACAATGGAATAAACGTATAGGTGCCGATCAGTGTTTTCTCCGCCTCGGCGCAGAGCTTCCCGACATCCGCCATATTCGTCGGATGTGCCAGACCCTCGGCAAGCTTGCTGAAATAGCGGTTCTCCAGCCCCAGCAGCGCCGCATGACTGACATATGCCTGCATCGCCGCGCAGCAGCCGTCACGCTCCGGCGTGATCCCGTACAGGGCAATGGAGTAATCCCCCGACGAAAGCCGGTTCCGGTACTCCTCCGGCGAAACGGTCTCGATGCCTATATAGTAGCCGAACAGCTCCTGCCAGTTCTGGCACATGGCAAGCAGGGCATCTGTATCCGCCGTCGTGCTCGGAACCATCACCCGCACGGAATTCATCGTGCCGAGTCCCAGACCCTCTGCCGCCTCCGCAAAGAGCTTTGCCGCCTTGTTCGGCGCATAGGGCGTACACAGCGGCTCATCTGCCTGCACGGCACGGTATGAACTGCCCAGCAGCGTCACCGCCGGGGGAACGACCCCGTATGCCATCTGCACATCCTCGGAGACATATCGATCCAGCGCCGCACGGTCGATCCCGTATGCCAGCGCCTCCCGGATGGACTTGTTTTGCAGGAGCTCATTCTCCGGATTGAAAATCAGCCCCATCGTCGTCGGTGCTGATGTCATGACGGTGTAATCCTTGTCATGCAGATAGCTGTCATGAAGCACATCCGTCAGGAGCACATCTGCATTTCCCTGCGCAAAATCGGCATCCGCCGCTTCTCTGCCGCGGAGAATCGTGAATTGCAGGCTGTTCGGGAACACCGTGTCCGGGTCGTGATAGACCGGGCATTTTTTCAGCGTCAGAAAATTGCCGTCGCTGTACTGGTCGTAGTTCCACTTGGTCAGGTAGAATGCTCCGTTGCACAGCACGGCACCGTCATCAAGCCCATAGCGTCCCTTGGTCGATTCAAAGAACTCCTGGTTACAGGGCACCGCGCAGGTGCGTGCCAGGAGCTTCGGAAATTCCGGATCCGGGTAGTCCAGCTCGAACAGCACCGAATTGCCGTCAGGCGCGGACACGCCGAGATACGAGGGCTCCTTCTTTCCTTCGATGATCGCCGCGGCATTCCGGATACACCGAAAGTCCTCCGCATACGGGGAGCGCATCGCCGGGTCTACGAGCCGGCGGAAGGCAAACACATAATCCCGCGAGGTGACACGCTCCGGACGCTCCGGGTCGCGGTCCTTGGAGAACCAATAGCTGTTCTCCCGCAGACTGAACAGATAGCTCAGCCCGTCCTCCGAAACCGTATAGCCGGAGCAACCGGCAGGCACCGGATTCCCGTCCGCATCGGGACGAAGCAGCCCCTCCATTGTGTTGCGGATGATAAAAACGGCATTCTCATTCTCCGTAAACTGCGGATCCAGGCACTCCGGATCCCCCGGCAGGACAGTGGAAAACGGTCTGCCCGCACCGGTATCCTCCTCCTTCGGAGTGCATCCGGCAAAGGACAGCACTGTCACAACCGCCAGCAGCAGACTGAGCCAGCGCAGAAGATGATGCTTCATGTTGATCTCCTCTATTCTCTGTATCGTTTTCGTACCTTCCTATTATACCATCTATCCGCAGAATTGGCAACTATTTTTTAATATGGTATTTTTATATTTTTTAAAAAAACTATTGACAAATTGTGAACGCGGTGCTATAATAGTATTATAGAGAAATATTCACCGTATTGTAAATGACGGCGATCTACCGTAGATTTACGGAAGGATGATGGTCTATGAAACGTTTTACTAAAAGAGCTGCCGGTTTCACACTGGTAGAATTGATTGTTGTAATCGCTGTTGTCGGTGTCCTTACCGCGATTCTGGTTCCTTCGATGATAGGATATACCAGAAAGGCGAAATTCGCTGCCGTCAATTCCAACGCCAAATCCCTGCTGAATGCAGCCATGCTTGCATGCCGCGAGTCCGATGTCACCAAGCCGATTCCGCCCGGAATGTATACCAAGGAAGGGCTGGGCACCATGGAAGCTAATCTGATGGAGGATCCTATCATCAACAAGTTCATCCGTGAACAGTTCAACCTGACAGACACGACTGTCTGGGGCATTGAGGTTGCGGATGATGTTGTTGTCGGCTCCTTTGTGACAACAAGTGTGGATTCACCGTTTATCGGCACCTATCCGCACCCGAATTCCACATCGTGTTCACTTTCCGACGGCGAAACGACATTTGCTAAGCTGCTTTCCTATGCACGCTTCGGAAAATGGGACGAATAAAAATGCACAAAGCGATTCTTTTATTTTTGTTTAAAATGGATCGCGCAAAATCTATGAAAACGGTTGACTTTTCCCGAGAAAAATGATATACTTAAAATGTGGATTATTATGTAATTCCGCACAACTGTGAGGTGTGTTATGATGAATGTTATGAAGAAAAAGACAGTAAAGGGTTTTACGCTCATTGAAATGATCGTTGTAATTGGTATTATTATCGTCCTGCTGGGCGTTCTTGCGCCTTCTATGATGGCGTATTACCAATCCTCCCGCGTTAAGGCAACCAATGCCAACGCCAAGATGATCTACAATGCAGCGCAGACCGAAATCATGAAGTACGTCAACAAGGATCGTGCTGCGACAGCCGGCAATGAGAGCGGATTTTCCGGCACCGTCTGGTTCAGTTATCAGCCCGGGGCAGGCAATCGGTATTCAAAATCCGGTGCTTCTCCCGCACCGTCCAGCCTGACAGAAACAAGCGGTGCTTCAAGCGATGTGACAGCTACCAACTGCAACAATGTCATTTCCAAGGTAAATACCCTCGTTTCCGGTGCAAATGAAGTTTGCTGGACTGTTTATGTAGAGAATTACATCGTTCAGGGCTGCGTTTCTGCACCGAGTGCCAATTCCACTTACATTGGCTTCTATTCTGCCAATAAGCAGCAGGCAGACGAGCCGAGCAACGTATCCTATTCTAACGCCGGTTCGGGCGGCGGACTGAGCACCCTGTCTGACGTCGTAAGACGTTATAACCCCTCTCAGGATTAATCAAACGGGGTCGAATTTGCAATGATATGAAAAAGCTGGTATTGATTACCGGCTTTTTCTGCATTTTTAAAGGGTATTCAATTTTTCGTGGACTTTCCACATAAGTTTTACAACCGTAAGAACGGATACCATTGAAAGTTGACATATCCGAACCAAAAGGAGCTTCTTGAATGAAAAACAAATATGCAGTATTTTTACTTGCTCTGAGCCTCACTTCAATGACTGCCTGCGGTCATGTTTCAGAAACAGATGTGGATGTCAATTCGTCCGCTGACACTGTTTATGTTATGACGACAGCGCAGACCTCCTTACAGATCGTTGTACCTGAGAACACTGACGCAACAACGGCAGAATCCACCACGTCTGCCGCTACGACGGTTCCCACGACTACCAGCACCTGGCAAACCCAAAGCACAACCAGCGCAGCAACGACGATCTCCGAGGTTACTGTGAGTACGACTGCTGTACCTTCCATCGAATCACCGACCACCAAGCAGCACACCACGGTACATCATACCTCCGTTGCTGCACGGACGTCCAACGCACAGCATACCAGATCGACCAAGGCAACCACCAAGGCTACGGCTAAAACCACCAGCACAACCACTGAGCCTGAAACCACCCAGCCGACCACAGAGCCCGAAACCGAGGCTCCATCCGGCGAAACCAAAATCCTGAACGGTATTCTCGTCGCGGACTACGGCACCGATCATCCGCGTGCCATTGAGGCATTCTCGAACAACAACAAGGTCAGCACGCGCTATGCGCAGACCCTTGAGCAGTTCAAGGATTCTCTCGGTGAAGCCGTCAACGTGTGGTGCATGGTGGTTCCGACCTCGCAGGCGTTCTATACGCCGGAGGATGTTGCATCGCAGTACGGCGATCAGCAGGCTGAATACCGCAATATCACCGACCATCTGGAAAATGTGACCGGTATTCCGGTCTTTGATGCGCTGGACTCCCACAAGGAGGAGCCGATCTATTCCCGCACCGATTACCACTGGCAGCCGCTGGCGGCATATTACGCCGGTGAGCAGTTTGCCGCATTTGCAGGCGTGCCCTATGCGCCGCTGGATACCTACGATGCCGTAACCCGCGAGGGCTATGTCGGGGCATTCAGCAAGGTGAACAAGGTATCCGTTCTGGAGGACTACCCGGAGCAGTTCACCTACTACAAGCCTGCCAACCTCGATCAGATCGAGTGTACCTATTATAATACGTCATTCAGCAATGCCCATTCCGGCTCCCTGTTCCACGAGGACAACGGCGTCAACTCCAGCTACACAGTATTCGTCGGCACGGATGAATGCATCCTCCAGACGGACACCAATGTGGACAATAACCGTGTGCTCGTGATCTTCAAGGACAGCTACGGCAACGCGCTCGTACCGTTCCTCACGCAGTCCTTCTCTAAGATCTATCTCTGCGATTTCCGCTATTTCGACCGCAATGCGCTCGATTTCATGGAGGAGGTCGGTGCGACAGACGTCCTGTTTGCGATGTCTACCGTTGCGGTAACATCATCCGGCAAGGTGGATCAGATGGCTTCCCTGATGGACTAAATAGATAAAGCAATCCCCCAATGGCTCGCCATTGGGGGATTTTGTTTGTCTTGCGGTCAGTCCCGCGGCTTATGCCGCAGGCTTAACCGGCAGTGTGCTGGAACCAAGTGCTGCCTTCAGGATGTAGAGTGCATCGGTGGAATCGACCTTCTTGTTGTTATCCACGTCTGCATTATCCAGACCGCCCTTCTTCAGCTCGGAAACGCCCAGGAGGTACTTGTTCATGGCGATAACATCCATAATATCGACCTTCTTGTCAACGTTCACATCACCGTAGGTGACTGTAGAAGTAGCCACATGGGTTGCAGGCTGTGTTGCATCGGGATCGATGTAATCCGGCTGCGGTGCGTCTGCGGGCGCTACGCCCCATACCTGCTTGCCGTCTACATACATGGTGCAGTAGTCGGTGAACTGCGGAGCCTTGCCGATCTCCAGACCCAGATCCTCAGCCTTCGGGATATTGCCGGTGCTGTAATCGTTGGAGGAATCCCAGATCTTGACATAGGCTGCATTGACCAGTGCGAACTGGAACTGCTCCTTGCCGTAGAACTTAGCCTTCGGCCAGTGGAGGTTGACATAGCAGTCGCCCTTGTCGTTGTACATCTTGACCTCGTAGGTAACCTCGGACTCACCGTTGGTGTCGGAAGAAAGGGAGTCGTACTGCGGGCTGAACAGGAAATCATCGAAGGTATAGCCAGCCTCCAGCATCTCAGAGATGTTGAAGTAGAAGCGTACATCGATGCCGTCCAGATAACGCGGCGGGAGGGAGGTGTGGTTGTCGATCTCGATGAGTACCTGTGTGGAGTCATCGTCCTCTCTGCCGACAGCCGCCTTCAGGGTGAACTCGGTGATCGGTGTGCCGCCGTTGAGCTCCTGCTCAGAGGGCGGGAAGTTCTCCTCCGGTTTGTCGCCGCGCTCCTTGCCGATGTACTTGTACAGACCAGCGCAGGCGCCGACAAATCCGGCATTGTAGTCAACAGCAACCTCGTTGTAAACGTAGTCCTTGGTAATATCACGGTGCCAGTCGGTCTTATCCGGACCGCCAACCAGTGCGCCCCAGAGAACATGCTGCTGATCCACCGGATCATCCATGTTCTGCGTGGTGGAGCCGTGGGATGCACGGTGATGCGGATGGCATGCGCCGTCCTTCAGATCATAGCCGACGATGTAGGCTCTGCCCATCGGGTTGTTGCCGCAGATGTAACCCATCTGACCTGCGCACCAATCCACGAATACATCGTCGCCGGTCTCCTTGGCATAAACCAGAGCGCAGAGCTGTGCTGCTGTATTGTAACGGCAGGAGCCGTACTCGTTCAGCATACCGAATCCTGCGGGGGTCTTTGCCAGATATGCACCCTGTGCCTCGTCCAGATCCTTGATCTCCTCTGCGGTGATCTTGGTGTTCCAGAGCTCATCGTCCAGACCGAAATACTTGTGCATGGTAACCGCCGGCTCCAGACCGCCGGTCTTCTTGTTTGCCGCCAGCTCGGACTCGTTCATACCAGACCAGAATTCCAGATTCCAGCGGAAGATGTACCAGTCACGGCGAATGTTGGTGACAGGCGCCAGCTTTGCGAATACGCCGCCCCATACGGTATCCCAGCAGTGAACCCAGATGTTCTGCCAGCATCTGCCGGTGTCGGTGATGATACGGCGGATCCAGCCCTTGTACGGATGACCGCCGTTGTCATAAGTGATAGACTCGTCAACAGCAATAATATCCGTAATGTAATCATAATCCTCGGTGCAGTAGTACAGCCAAACAGCCGCCCAGGACAGCTCGTCGTAGTCATAGGACGAGGTGTAGAAGCCGCCGTCGAAACCAAGGGAGGTAACCTCCATCGTGGTATTCTCGTTCTTCTTGTTTACTGCATCCGGATCATCCGGATCGTACTCCTCGGCTGCCTTCTTTTCCTCCTCGGTCGGCTTTTTGTCGCTGCCGGTATTGACTACCTTGCGCTCAGTATGGGATTCCTTCGCGAACTTGTAGAGCGCCTTAGCCGCCTTGAGGGATTCCTCCGCGAACTCCGGCTCGGTATCCTTGAAGTTCAGATAGTTGACAGCCAGGGATGCGGCTGCACCTGCGCACATATCGGATGCCGGTGTCTCCTTGGTTGCAAAGTATGCCGGACGCTCGAAGTTGAGCAGCCAGGTACCCTGCAGATCCGGGCAAACCCAGTAGTTATGGTCGTTGTTACCCTCTCCGACCTGATAGCAGAATGCCAGCACGTCGCCGTTTTCATCGTAGTACAGGCACTTCAGATAGAAATCATTGAACCAGTGCAGAATATCAATGATGTGCTCCTCCTGACCGGAATCCTTGTACGCATCCTTGAACTCATAGTAGCCCCAGCCAAGGGTGGATGCTGCATAGGTGCCGGGCAGTCCGAATTTGACATGGTCGCCCGCGTCGTGCATACCGCCGGACAGGTCGATATAACCGTCGCCGTCGGGATCGAGGACGTCCTTATGTTCGTCGAGAAATTCCTGTGAGAGATTGGTGCCGCGCTGCTTGTCCGTCATCGGGATCAGCGGGACCTGTGCATCCTCCATGTGGCAATCGCCGCGCCATTCGAGTCTCCCGCTGCGGGGACCGCATTTATTGGCATCATAGAAATACATGGAGAGCTGGAGTGCCTTCGCAAAGTTGACAGGCTTTTCCTCCAGTGTTGCCGGGTCCGGGAATTTCCGTTCGCTGTCGCTGATCGGATCGAGCTTCTCGCCGGCATCCGCAAAGGCTGGAAGTGTGCTCGTTCCGGTGACCAGAAGTGCCGCACTTGCCAGAAGTGCCAATGCACGCTTGCCAAAGTGTTTTTTCATTCAGATCCTTCTTTCCTCTTTATACTTTATAAATAGGTACATACACAATACCTGCCGACCATACAGGGAAGGTACGCCTCTGACCACTGGCGCACTTTGCCCTATCCCCGGAGGATTTGATAGCTTGATTCCGGTATAATCAGCCGGGAAATCGACAAGATGTATATAAATCTATTTTAACTGATTTTCCGTAAAATGTCAATAGTTTTCCAAAAATACATGAAAAAACTTTCTGGAAACTCCACAAGATTTGAGGGGTCCGGGGGAGTGTTCAAATTGTAATATCGAAAACGTTTCAACCCTGTGTATAACATTCAGGAATATACAGTTTGTATTATTCCGAAAAAAATTTAAAAAACAGTTGATTTTATTGTGAAAATATGATATAATGATTAGGAACAGGAAATCATGGGGCGGACTCTGCCCTCGCATGATAGAAAATGGAAATGGAGGATTGCTATGCTACTGTATCTTTACAAGGATTCTAAGGAGAATGTAGTACATGCTTCGGAAAACAAGAAATCGACAGGCTGCCGCATCAACCTGACAAAGCCGGACAATATCGCCCGGCTGAGCGTTGCCGGAACGGTTGAAGACCTGATGCAGGTCGTTGACAAGGTCACCTGCCAGAAGTGCAACGATGTTTTTGTCAAGCGCCTCATGAAAGAGGAAGCCAAGCAGATGAAGCTGATGGCGAAGGAGGAAGCCAAGCAGCATGTGGATGATTCCCGCATGGTATCCCTCGCCGAAGTACAGGAGCAGAAGCGCCGCGAGGAGGAAAAGCGCCGGAATGCCCCGAAGGATGCACCGCCCCCGCCTGCCAAGGCGCTGAATCCCACACCGCCAAAGCCGGCTCCGGCACCCGCAGCTCCGGCTCCCGCACCCGCAGCAGCTCCGACACAGCCCGGACCCGGCGGATTCACCCTCGATGAGGCAATGGCGCAGTTCGCACTCCCGCAGGAAAACGGCGCACCCGCCGCACCCGCTGCACCTGTACCCACGGTACCCCCGGCTCCGCAGCCTTCCCTGCTGAACGATGCCAACGATATTATGGCTCAGTTCGCCGTTCCGACCAAGCGTCCGATCACACCGCAGGCGCCCCCGCCCGTTCCGGTCGCTCCCGCACCGGGCATCACCTCCGGTCAGCCCGCAAATGTCGATCAGATCATGGCGGAATTCGGTCAGGCTCCTGTCCAGAAGTCCGAGACCATCGACGATATTATCGCACAGTTCAATATCAACAATAAGAAGAAGCCTGCCCCCTCCGAGGCTCCCAAGCCCATCGGTCAGGGCATGGATGATGTCATGGCGCAGTTCGCAATCAATGCGCCGACACAGAATGCCTTTGCACAGCCCACACCGCCTCCGCCCCCTCCGGTACCGACGTTCTCCACAACGCCCACCGGCAGCGCAATGGACGATATTATGGCACAGTTTGCCATCGGCGGTAAGGCTAACACGCTGAGCGCACCCAAACCGGCGCCCGTTCAGCCGGCTCCTGCCCCCGTTCAGCCTGCACCGGCTCCCGCTCCTGCTCCGGCAGCCCAGGACGATATTATGGCGCAGTTCGCAATCGGCGGCACAGCCAATAACCTGAATCTGAGCAAGCCCGCTCCCGCACCGGCACCTGCTGCCCCCGCCGTTCCGGAACCTGCTCCGGCTCCCGCAGAGCAGCCGAAGATCTCCATGGATGACGACATCATGGCACAGTTCGCCATCGGCGGCGCAGCAAATTCCCTGCACCAGGCAGCACCCGCTCCCGCTCCTGTTCAGCCCGCACCCGCTCCGGCACCGGCTCCCGCCCCTGCACCCGCAGCGATGGGAGGCATCGACGACGATGTAATGGCACAGTTCGCCATCGGCGGTGCAGCCAATACCCTGAATCCTGCGCCGCAGGCACCTGCCGCACCGATCCAGAATGCTGTGGATATGGTCGAGGAACCGCAGGCGGATACCATGGATGCCCTGATGGGCCGCTTCCAGGTACAGGATGCAGGTCTGTCCGAGCCGGCACCGGCTCCTGCACGCAGCGTTGCTGCAATGATGTCCGCATCCGCACCGGATTCCGGCGATATGGATGCACTCATGGGCAGATTCGCACAGACTTCGGACACAGAGCCCGCTCCCGAGCCCTATCATGAGCCGGTATCTCCGAACGCCGACGCACTCGCAGCTGAGCTGCTTTCCCCGGAGCCCGAGGCTCCCGCAGCAGGCATGTCCGCACTGGACAGCATGCTCGCACAGTTCAATGCACTTCCGGCACAGAACGCAGAGCAGGCATCTGCTCCCGCAGCACCGGCTGAGCCTGTCTATGAGGCGCCCGCTGCACCTGTGATGCAGGATATTCCTGTTGTCGAGGCAGAGCCGATCATTGAACCGGCACCGGCAGCCGCAGCGCCCGATGCATTCAATGTAACAGAGGAAGCCGACGATTTCGATGCCATTGCCGATTCGATGTTCGGCGGTCTGGCAGACGATGTGGATATGAACGACATTCCCCAGGCAGCGCCCGTTCAGCCGGCAGGTATGCCGGTACAGCCGGGTATGCCGCAGTATGCACAGCCGCAGTTCACACAGCCGCAGTTCACGGTCAGCCGATGTATGCGTATCCGCAGCCCGGTGCTGTGATGCCGCAGGCTGCACCGATGATGCCGCAGGCTGCACCGATGATGCCGCAGTTCATGGGCTACGACCAGACCGGCAAGCCGATTTATGCACAGCCCGGCGTTCCGCAGGGCTTCATCCCGGCAACCAATATGCAGGCACCTATGAATCCCGTACACCCGGCAGCACAGCCGGTCGTACAGCCTGTCCAGGCTGCACCGGTTCCGCAGGCAGCACCTGCCGCACCTGCACCGCAGCCCGCACCGCAGGTTCAGACACCCACCGGAAACTCCGATTCTCCGTACCGTATGGTTCCGCCGGAGCTCCAGAAGGCACAGGCGGATCTCTACAAGCCGGAGCTCCCGAAGGAGCAGGGCGTGCGTGTTTCCAAGATCAGCGTAAAGCACGAGGCGGAGGAAATGCCGCAGATGGTCCGCAACGCGATCTCCAATTCCGCAATCAGACGGGCGGAGCGCGAGCAGATGGAGCAGATGGAGGCAGCCGAGCGTGCAAGCCGCGAGCAGGACATCAACGTATCCAAGATTGTTCACGACGCAGCCGAGATGCCGGATATGATCCGCTACGCAATGGAGAAGGCAGCGGCAACGCCGCAGGAGAATATCTTCGATCAGCAGGCTAAGCCCACAGGCGGCGCTGTTATGCAGAATGTCGAGGATATCCTGACCTCCATTGGTGAGGATACCACCGAGTACCGCAGGAAGATGTCTGCAAGAGAAGCTGCAGCCGCAGCCGCTGAGCAGGCAGCCGCAAATATCCAGTACGAGGAATATAAGCCCAGAAGCCGCCGCGCTTCCAAGAAGAAGGCAGCCGCATCTGCAGAGCCGTCCCGTCCGCTGACCAAGGAAGAGCTCCGCGACCAGAAGCGCCGCGAAAAGATCGACGCACAGTTCAAGAAGGATCTCGCCAAGAGAGGCTTCTGATCTTAGCATCCAAGGGGATGCCGCCGCATTCCGGCGGTGTCCCCTTTTCTATTCCATACGAAAGGACGAACCCCCATGACCGATACCGAAAAGAATGAAATCCTCGCGGCGGTTCATGCCGCACTCACCGGCGACCGTTCCGCAGATCTTGCCTATCTCGAGCAGGAGGCCGCAAAGTACGACGGAAATCCCGAAACACAGGAGATTGCCGATGCAATCCTCCAGACCGCGCTGGGCATGATTCCGCAGGAGGATCAGGACTATCTCCGCAAGATGCTCTACATTGGCGACCGCCCGCTGGATCAGTACTACAAGGAAGCCGAGACCGTGATGCGCTCCGGGCAGACCGCCAAGGCAATCGCGCTGTTCAAGCCCCTGTATGAGCATATCCTGAGCCACTTCACGGAGACCGAGACAGAGCGCTTTTTCAGCTTTCGGAATCTGCTGGAGAGCAATCTCTACAACCTGCTCTACCATCCGACCAAGACCATGCTGAAAACACCGTTCGACTTCTCGCTGTTCATTGGCGGCTATGCGTATGCGCTGGTTGAGGTGCGCCGTCTGGAGGAGGCGATCCCGGTTCTCAAGGAAGCCATCCGCTACAATCCGGTCAACCCCGACACCCGCTTCGAGCTCGCCGAGGTCTACAAGCTGACACATGAGCCCGAAAAGCTCCTCGAAACGATCTGCGACACCCTCCCCATCGCATCGAGCTCCTATGCCATGGCTCGCTGCTATGCGAATCTGGGCTACTGGGCGACGGACATCAAGGATTACAAGAGCGCTGCCGCATTCTATTACGAGAGTCTCATGTTCGGTGATGATCCGCGTGTTGCAGGCGAGATCAAGCATCTGGAATTCATCAGCCGTGAGCCGATCGTGCCCCCGACCCGTGAGATGATTAATGCGGCATTCGCCAAGTACAAGATCTACCACGGTCCGGGCAGAGAGCTGATGCACGTTGCCCGTGAGCTTGCCAAGCAGGCACAGGAGCAGGAGCACTGGGAGGAGGCGGTCTACTATCTGACCGTAGTCAACTCCCTCATTCACGATGACGAGGCACGCGCCGCACTGGATGCGTGCATGAAAAAAGCCAATCATTAACCGAAAGGATGATATAGTATGGTAACAACAAACATCTACGACACGACCGCATGCCGGAGCATCATTGAGCAGGCAGGCTGCTTCTCTCTGCTGGAGTACAAGCGCGACCTGTCCGTTTCGCAGGGCTCTGCGATCACGGAGTACTATGCCTCCCAGATGGGCATCCGCAAGCGTCAGGTCATCGCGAATCTGAACGGCAACGGCATCATCGTGCAGGCTGGTGCGATGCAGTGGATCGGCGGCAATATCGAGGCTGCGACCAACATCAAGGGCGCAGGCGACCTTGCCAAGAAGCTGATCGGCTCCAAGGTGACGGGCGAGAGCGCCATCAAGCCTCTGTACCGCGGCACCGGCACCATCGTGCTCGAGCCGACCTACAAGCACATCCTGTTCGAGGATGTGGCATCGTGGGGTACGGGCATAGTCATCGAGGATTCCCTGTTCTATGCGTGTGATGAGACAGTCTCCACCAAGGTCGTGGCACGCTCCAACCTGAGCTCTGCCGCACTCGGCGGCGAGGGGCTGTTCAACAACTGCCTGACGGGCAAAGGCATCGCTGTGCTGGAGTCTCCCGTACCGCGTGCAGAGCTCATCCAGATGGAACTGACCGAGCCAAACGATGTGGTCAAGATCGACGGCAACATGGCGATCGCATGGTCGAGCACCTTACAGTTCACCGTGGAGCGCACCACCAAGACGCTCATCGGCTCTGCGGCATCCGGCGAGGGTCTGGTCAATGTCTACCGCGGTGTCGGCAAGATCCTGATGGCACCGGTTGCAAAGTAAACCCAGCCGTTTCCAACATGCGCCCGTGCTCTGCAAGGGCGCATTGCTGTTGCACGAAAGAAGGTATCCTGTATGTATGATCGGTTTCGGCACTTCGCAGAAATGACCCTGCCATTGAAGATCCTGACTGTACTCTCGTTCATCCTCATACTGACCGGTGTGGTATTTCTGACACTCGGCACATTCGATATTCTCCCGGATGCGGAACGATTCTTCATCCCTTGCTTTTGCATCGATTTGATCCTTGAAGGTATTGTGTACTTTCTGCGGCATCAGAAGATCGCCGGACTGGCAACTGCCGGCGTCGGTGTGCTTCTCCTGATTGTCACCATCCGCAAGGCGATGCAGTGATCCCGCCTCCTAAGGCAACACCGCACAAAGACCGCCTGACGGCTCAGCACGTCATCTGTACCCCATCTTTTCCTTGCTCTGCATAAGCGATCAGCACCAAATCATAGA